>NC_016112.1:4312197-4668296 GCF_000968535.2 Methylotuvimicrobium alcaliphilum 20Z | reverse complement strand
CCAGGATTACAGGCCATGAAAAGAACCTATCAACCCAGTAAAATTAAACGCGTAAGAACACACGGCTTTCGTGCCAGAATGGCGACTAAAGGCGGCCGTAAAGTCATTAACGCCCGTAGAGCCAAGGGCCGTGCCAAACTAACAGTCTAATTGATTGACGGACAAGGTATTTAGTTTCCCGCCGCAGTTAAGGTTAAGGAAGCCTTCTGAATATAAAAAAGTCTTTACCAGACCGGTAAAATCGAGTGATGCTTATTTCACATTACTGGCAGTTAGAAATGAGTTTAATCATCCTCGACTAGGTCTGGCAATTGCGAAAAAAATCATTAAAAAGGCTGTGGACAGAAATATGCTCAAAAGGACTGCCAGGGAAAGCTTTAGACTACAACAACACGAATTGATCAATATTGATGTTGTTGTTATGGCCCGAAAAGATGCACTCAATGCATCACCGGAACAATTACAAAAGTCATTGGCAAGGCATTGGCTTAGGTTGGTAAACCGATGCGAGTCTTACTCATAGCAATTATAAAGTTATACCAATACTTTATAAGTCCATTGTTAGGTAAAAACTATCGTTTTTATCCCAGCTACTCCTGCTATGCCTTAGAGGCGCTCCATCAACATGGAGCCGCCCGGGGCACCTATCTTACATTCCGAAGAGTATTAAAGTGTCACCCTTTTCACGAAGGCGGGCTTGATCCTGTTCCAGAAAAAATTTGGTAAAAAGAATGGATAACATTAGATTTATATTAGTCGTTACTTTTGCAATGCTGATCTATATGCTCTATGACGCATGGCAAATCGATTACGGACCAAAACGCGAAACTCCTCCTGTCGCACAACAAACGCCGCAAGACCTTAAGGAAGACTTGCCCACGGCAACCGGCGAACCGCAGGCCGAGTCACGCGCTGAAGCAAAACCCATAGCAACTGAGGTTATCGAACCGGGCGCTATTATTAGCGTAACAACCGATGTTCTGGCGTTGGAAATCGATCCAAAAGGCGGCACGATTCGCAACCTCGATTTGTTGAAATATCCTCGTGAAAAAGAAAACACAGCCGTTGAATGGGTTTGGAATCTGTTCGGCTTTTCGAAACCGGAAAAAGACCTTAGTCCAATCCGTTTATTCGACAGCAACCCGGAAAGATTATTTCTGGCGCAAAGCGGTTTGATTGCCGCAGAGGGTTCGGCAAATGCAGCGACTCACCATAGCATATTTAATTTTGAAAAAGATCAATACCTTTTAGGTGAAGATCAAGATACCATCACTGTACCGTTGACATGGACCAATAATGAAGGACTGACTGTCACTAAAACACTCACCTTTAAACGCGGCAGTTATGCCATTGAAGTCAATCAAACAGTCTCTAACGATTCGACGCAACCTTGGACCGGCCGGCAATATAAGCAATTGTTAAGAGTTCCGTATAAAGATGAAGCAGGCCATACTTTTATTAGAACCTATGCCGGCGGCGTCGTTTATACCGAAGAAAATAAGTATCAAAAAGTCAGTTTCGACGACATGGCGAGCGACAAGCTGAATGTCAAAACGACAGGCGGCTGGAGTGCGATGATCCAGCATTACTTTGCAGCGGCATGGATTCCGCCCAAAGACCAGGAAAATACGTTTTATACCAAAGACCTTAAAGATTGGCGTTATGTAATCGGTTCCTATTCTCCAGCGTTTACGGTCGAGCCGAATTCCGACATGGAGTTTAGCGCACAATTGTTTGCCGGCCCTAAAATACAGCCGATGATGGAAGAAATCGCCAAAGGTTTGGAACTAACCGTCGATTACGCTTGGTTAACGATCATTGCCAAGCCGATTTACTGGTTACTGAATCAAATTCATGGCTTTGTCGGTAACTGGGGTTTGTCTATTATCGGTGTGACCTTATTTATTAAACTGCTGTTCTTTAAACTTTCGCAAACCAGTTTTCGTTCGATGGCGAAAATGCGCAAGATTCAGCCGCGTCTGAAAGAACTGCAAGAACGTTTTGCCGATGACAGACAGCGTTTCAACAAAGAAATGATGGACATGTATAAACGGGAGAAAGTGAATCCCTTAGGCGGCTGCTTGCCGATATTGGTGCAAATTCCGGTCTTTATTTCTTTGTATTGGGTACTGGTCGAAACCGTTGAATTGCGTCAAGCTCCGTTTGCCTTGTGGATGCAGGATCTATCGGCGCAAGACCCGTTTTTTATCTTGCCGATCCTGATGGGCATTACGATGAAAATTCAACAAAGTTTAAATCCTGCCCCGATCGATCCGTTGCAAGCGAAAATCATGAAAATGTTTCCGATCGTGTTTACGGTATTCTTTCTATTCTTCCCGGCCGGTTTGGTCTTGTACTGGGTGGTCAACAATACGCTGTCGATCATTCAACAATGGTACATCACTAAAAACTTGGAAGATGCTAAGTAAAACCTGAGTGGACATCGGTACCAACAATACCATTGCCGCGATTGCCACGCCGCCCGGAAACGGCGGCGTCGGCATTGTACGGATATCGGGACCGGCGGTTTCTATTATTGCCGCTAAATTAACCGATCGTCCGTTACCGCCAAGATATGCCGTATTGACACCGTTTATCGATAGCGACGGTTCAGTCATCGATAGCGGCATCGCCATCTACTTCCCTGCCCCGGCTTCCTATACCGGGGAAGATATTCTTGAACTGCAAGGACACGGCGGTTCGATCATTCTCGATATACTTCTTAAGCGCGTCTTATCGCTTGGCGCCCGCCTTGCACGGCCCGGCGAATTTACCGAGCGAGCCTTTCTTAACGGTAAGATTGACTTAGCACAAGCAGAAGCGGTTGCCGACTTGATAGAAAGCAGCACCGAACAATCGGCGCGTTCCGCACAACAATCGATGCGGGGTGTTTTCTCGAAACAAATTAACGAATTGGTTGAAGAACTGACCGAACTCAGAATCTATGTTGAAGCGGCCATCGACTTCGTTGATGAAGAAATCGATTTTCTTGGCGACGGAGTGGTGCAAAATCGTATCGACCGATTGGCGGAAAAGATTCGGACTATCTTGGCGACTGCGCAACAAGGTCGATTGCTGCGCGACGGCATGACGATCGTATTGGCCGGTAAACCCAATGCCGGAAAATCCAGTTTATTAAACGCCTTGGCCGGCCATGACGCTGCGATTGTGACCGATATTGCCGGCACTACACGCGACGTGTTGAAAGAACGTATACAAATCGACGGCATGCCGCTGCATATCATCGATACGGCAGGTTTACGCGACAGCGACAATGCCGTTGAAAAAGAAGGCATACGCAGAGCACGAGAGGAAATGAACCGGGCAGATAAAGTCTTATTGATGATCGATGCCACAGATCCCGAACATCAATCAATAATCGATAACTTGCCCGAACACGTACCGGTCACAAAAATTTACAATAAAATCGATCTAATCGGTATTAAACCTGAGATTCGCGAATCCGAACAAGGTACACAGATTTATTTATCCGTAAAAAAAGAACAAGGCCTTCATCTTCTCAAACAGTATTTGAAAAACAGCATCGGTTATCAATCCGAAACCGATAACGTTTTCATTGCTCGTAGACGGCATATCGAAGCTTTACAAAAGGGTTTGATGTTCGTGCAAAGCGCTCAAGCGCAATTACAAAACCATCAAGCCGGTGAATTAGTGGCCGAGGATCTCAGACAAGCGCAGCATTGTCTTGGTGAAATTACCGGTGCGGTTTCGTCCGATGATCTTTTAGGGCTCATTTTTTCCAGCTTTTGTATCGGAAAATAACCCGCGATTTTACAACATACCGAGACCCAAACGACAAAGAATAAATGATTTAAATTCAATGATTAGCGGCTAAAGTACCGCTATTTTTTTAGTCGCTTATGTCTTTTCTTTTGTGATTTTCCCCCCATACTACACCCGGCAATACTTAGGTGTAACCAGGTGTAAAAAATGAAGGTATCCATTGAAAAACGGCTTAGGAACGAGCATGAAATAACTTAGACAACTGTCGGAAGGGGTTTGGTGGCTCGATTGACAGGTGTCGGCGGCAGGGATAGCAGCCGTCAAGCCTACATGGACGTATTCACTGCGTCCTATCAAGCGAGTCACCAAACCGCCACAAAGCCTACTACTTGTATAAGTTATTTTGTGCATATTCCTTAATTCGAAAGGCGATAAATTAAACCTAAGGCTTGCTTATTGGTTCGGCAGTTATACCGTATTCTAAGACGGCAAGAATAAAACCAAGCACAAGCGCAAGGTAGAGAATTTAAACTTGTTCTTGTAGCCGACCCACAAAACCGAATCGAAAAGCAGCACAACAAAGAAACCGAACTTTTAGCCGAAACGATCCGAGCCAAGCGAGTAAACGAGGCCGCGAAAGGAGAACACGGCTTTAACGATGCCAAAAAAAGTAAGGTCAGATTCTTTGATTTATACCGCCAGTTAATAGAAACCAAGCGCACCGGTAAAAGTCATAGTGAAATCAGAGTAACGATGATTTACGCAGACATCATCGAGCAATCAAAACAAAGGTGAAGCCATGAAAATACAGCCGCAATACATCACCAACGCAGCCGGAGAAAAAATATCGGTCGTTTTATCGCTGGATGATTACGAAGAAATGCTAGAAGACCTAGCCGCAATCGCCGAACGCAAAGACGAGCCGAGCGTAGCCTTTGACGAGGCAATTAAGGCGCTTACGAAAAATAGAACTTGTTCCATAGCGTTATACTCATCGTATATCAAACTCCCCGGCGCCTCCTCGGACATTGCCGAAATTTGAAGTATATAACGAATCCACGAACAAGTGGAATTCTGATTTTCCGCTTTAAAGAAATAGCACGACACGTTAATATATAAGCGTTGGAGGGATGCCGGAGAGGCTGAACGGCCCTGACTCGAAATCAGTGGGGGGCGCAAGTCCCACGAGGGTTCGAATCCCTCTCCCTCCGCCATATCTACATTTCATGACAACCTTTAGTGTTTTTAAAGATTGATACTAAAGGCATTTTATTAAACATTCCGTTCATTAAATCCTTTTAAGTTTGCACAATAAGACGGTATATTTGACGGTATACCGTCAACGAAAAAAGGATATACCGTCAAATGACTCTCACTGTTAAAGATCTACGCGATGCGGAGCCGCGCGACAAGCAATATAAGCTGACCGACCGCGACGGCCTCTATGTGCTTGTGCATCCCAATGGTGGAAAATATTTCCGCTACGATTATCGCTTTGGCGGAAAACGAAAGACACTTGCACTAGGCACCTTTCCTGAAACTTCGTTGCGGCAGGCTAGAGACGCACTGCACGAAGCAAAGCAACAAGTAAAAAGTGGTATCGATCCTGCGTTATCCAGGCGGATAGAAAAAGCTGGGCTCACGAAAAACACCTTCGAAGCGATCGCAGTTGAATTTCTCGGTCAGCACGAACACGAATGGAGCGAAACGCATTATGTTCGCGTCAAGCGCATGCTCGAAGCGGATGTTATCCCCTGGCTTGGCAATCGACCGGTTAGCGCACTGACAGCACCCGAAGTGCTCGAAGTCCTCCGTCGTATCGAAAAACGCGGTGCGCTCGAATCGGCAGCGAGAACCAAGCAGATCATCGGGCAGGTGCTACGATACGCCATTGCCACCGGCCGAGCCGAGCGCGACGTGGCGGCCGACCTCCGTGGCGCACTGAAGGCGCCGACGCATGGAAGCTTCGCAGCCATTGCCGAAGACCCAGAAAAACTTGGGAAACTGTTACGAGATATAGACAATTACAAAGGTTCTTTCGTGCTACGCATGACCTTAGCCATGCAACCGTTTGTATTCGCCCGTCCGGGCAATTTGGTTTCTATGATGTGGGACGATATCGACCTCAATGAAAGGCTATGGGCGCTTGATGCCACAAAAATGAAAATGCGGCGACCTCACATAATCCCACTTTGTTCTCAAGCCATCGACATTTTGGAAGAAATCCGTCCTCTAACCGGATCCAGCCCTTATGTATTCGCTAGCGAATATGGCACCGGCAACAAACACATTTGCCGAGAATCACCTGGGGCGGCCTTACGTCGAATGGGATATCTGGGAATCCAAACCATGCACGGGTTTCGAGCGACCGGGATGAGTCTATTACGCAAAGCCCAGTTTCCAAAAGATATGATAGATAGGCAATTGTCGCACGCCAAGAACAACACCAAAGATCCCTATGATAGATGGACTCAGTACCCAGAGCGGCAAGTAATGATGCAGTATTGGGGAGATTTCCTGGAGCGGATAAAAAAGCAATAGATTAAGTCAAGCGACTATGTACAATAAAATCCGAGATAAACAAAAAAGGTGCGCCATGAATCCTGAACAACTGATTATGAAATGCTATGCCGAACAAGAAGGTGATTGCTGGGTGGCCGTATGCTTAAATTTCAACCTGGCCGCTCAAGGGGACACATACGAGGAAGCTAAAACCAAACTCGAATCGATGATCCGTGAATACGTTCATGATGCACTTATCGGCGACGACAAACCCTATGCAGCGCAATTACTCTCAAGAAGCGCACCGCTATCTCTATGGCTTAGATATCAAATCATTCGGCTAAAAATCGCGCTTTACCATACTCACCAAAAAATATTCGACGAAACCCTACCGCTACGCCCTGCATGAGCAGTACATTTGTACGGTACAGATTCCTAAAAAACGCCCCCTACCTCTACGCCCTGTATGAGCAGTCAATACCCTCCGCTAACCTGCAAAGAGGTTAAAAGGATCCTGGCATACTTGGGATTCGTTGCCAGACCGCAAAAAGGCACATCACACGAGCAATGGGTAAAAGAACACGATGGCGCTCTGTATAAGGTTACCGTCGATTGCCCAAAGTCCCCTTTTACGCAAACGCTCATCAAAAGCATGGCCGCCCAAGCCGGCATGACCAAAAAAGAGTTTTACCGCATCTTCCGGTTAATCAAATAACCCCCTCCCGAACATCACCTACCTTATAAGACAGGGATCGAACAGCCGACACCGATCGCAAAGTTGGTTGCTCGATACCCAATACCTTTTATGGTCCGGAAATGCCGCACCATAAAAAGAACATCGTCACAATTCACAGCATAGTTGTCTTGAATAGATCCGCATCCAGCGAAGGGAATTCCGGCTTCAATTTTTCGGCAAAATAGGCCCCTCCCGGCAAAAACAAAAAAAAGAGACCCTATATATTAGATTTTCTGTGTTCCTGTGTTCCCTAAACCCTCTATCCCTTATAAATAAAGGTCTACAGCCGGAACACAGGCATTAAAATTTGTGTTCCCTGGAACACAATTTGTGTTCCCTAGCTTTTCGGGAACACAGCTGTGTTCCGGGAACACAAATTTTATCGGCCTGTGTTCCCTCTTAGTTATTGATTAATAAAAGGAAAACGGCTAAAAATAGGCTAGGGAACACAGGGAACACAGATTTACATAGGGGGGTATATATTTTTTCCCACTCATAAGAGTTTACGATAACGTTACCTTTTAATACTATGTTTTAATAAACTTTTTTTATTATACGTAACCGGAAAAATAAATTTTTAGCGGCAAAAATGGAATTTCGGGAACACAGCTGTGTTCCGAATAGAAGGAGGGCACGAGAAAACACAGCGACAAATAAAACGCTAAAAAAAACTTGACGAACAGGAAAAACACATCTAATCTTAAAACCGTTGATTAATACAAATCAGCACGGAATTGGCGTTCCGGAATCACGGCGTAAAAGCCGCTGCACAGCGGTTTTTTTACGCGTAAAATCAGCTTTATGTCGGGCTGATGAGGCACTCGAAAGAGTGGCCGGTTCCGTGATCCGGTACGCCAACTTCATCAGTCCGGCACCCATAATTGGCGTTGTGGTTGCCGGGATTATTTACTTAATCACGGAGTCATCACGATGACCACTCAAGCATCACGCGCACCCTCACCCGCGCATCAATCAACATTCCAATTTAATCTCGTTCGCCGAAATCGCGTTATAGCGCGCTTCAGAATCGAAACTCTATCGGCCGCCGACTTAAGCATCCTGCTAAAGTCCGGATACAACCTCCAGCTACCATTGGAGGGCTAAGTCATGGCCGCATACGACCCCGCCGACACCCACGAAGAAGACCGTAACCAAGCCGTTAATGAATTTCTACACAGGCTAAACGCGTTCGATGCCGAACGCCAGTCAGCACTAGAGGCAGGAGTTCCCGCATTAGGCCGTTTGGCGAAAATTGCCGGCGGCGATACTGGCCAGGCGTCGAAAGTACGCAGATTTCTGCTCGGGCTTTACAATGGCCCTCGATTCCCTTTCGTCCTGACCGAATTACGGGGCTTAGACAAGCAACTATTCGAAGACTGCATGTCTGTGCTACGTTTGGATGCCCGAGCGACCATCAAAGAGGTGCATCAGTATTTTACCAACGGCTCTGATTTGTTCGAAAAATGGGCAAAGCTGGAGAGCAAGCGATGAGCCACAAAACTGAATCAACATTGTTTCTATACCGTCTTTTTGCCGCAACTGAGTTGATCGATATTGAATCGATCTTGCGGTCGGTCCATGCTGAGGTTCGGATAATAAACGACGACACCGGCAAGCCTTGGTTATGCGCGAAGGATCTCTGTCGAGTAATCGGCATTGCCTGGAGCGGTTCAACACTGGCAGGACTACCCACCGCAGGCCGGCGAAGAATCCCGACACCGACCGCCAGCGGAACACAATCACTCGTTTATATCGATGCGACCCTGTTTATCTGTTTGATTTTTCGATCAGAGAAACCACCCGCGCGGGCTATCGCCGAAGCCTTGCGCCGACGCCTAGCAAAATCGGCGAACACACCAAGCAAATCAATCCCTGGAGATAAAAAACATGAATACCCAATCCACCATTGCACCGCAACCGCATAAATCGACGTTGACTTTTTTGCTCAACTTCCAAGAGGAAATCGAAACCGAAATCGTTCGATTGGAAACAATCTGCTCACTGCTCGAAATGTCCGACGCAGCCAGCGAAGACGGACAATCATTGCGGCGATTCGCGATATTGCTAAAGCCGGTTGTAATGCTTTGCCGGCGATTTGCAAAACACGTCGACGAAGTCTACCGAAGCGATAAACCGGACGCCAAAAAAGTCGCTGAACTCAATCGCAGTCCGCACATTGACAATGCTTTCAAACAACTGGATGCATTAGTCATGTTGGTTTTGCAGATCGAGGAGAAAACAGCGCTCGGCCAGACTTGGTACATACTGCACCCGGTTTTAAAGCGGCTGGAAGAGCTGCATTCTGGATTCCTAAAGAATCTCAAATTAGCAATGACTTCGTTAAAGATTACCGAGTCGTTTATGCTCCGAAACAGCGGTCGAGAGCAAATCATTGCCAAAGAAAACCCCGATCCAAAACGTTACCGCAGGATCGCAACCGGGTTTGACGGGAACACTTACGAATCACTTGATTAGAGGAAATCAGATGGCTACAACTAAAAACGAAGAATTGATTGAACTCGCCGAAAGCCTGCAATCAACGCACGAAGCGCTCCGTGGATTTTCTAAATTGCTTTGCATCGCCGGAGGAACTAGCGAAGGAGCAACTTTAGATGGCCCCGGGGACCTGGCTTATTTGATAATGAAACAGCAGGATGCGCTTGTTTATCGCCTGCTTGATATAGCATACGGAAAGAACGTTACTGAGGAGGTTTCGAGCGAATAATAGGCATAAAAAATGCCGGTCCGGCTAGTTTAGATGACGAGGCTTAACGCCGGACCGGCGACCACACGATGATGTGACATGTCGATAATACACCTTTTGGCGTCAGCGTCAAAGATTTAACCAGTTAGCGGACGGATAGGCCGACGGGCCGAAAACGGGAATGCCGTCAACCCGCTTCCGTCCGCACCTTATGACGGCTAAGTAAGGCGGCGTACTATGAATTTTGATGCAGTTGAAGTTTATTTTATCGGGCGTGGCCGTTGGTGGCGCTCTGTCGATGGTGCGGACTATCGGCAGTTCGAACGGTTCGCGAGTGATGAGGATCATTATCGAGAATCTAGTCACAGCAGAAAGATGATGCTGTTCATGCCGGTCAGCGAGTCCCGGCGAGTCAAGGGCGTTTTCTCGCTAACGGCTGAAGATGCAGGTTTTGCCAAGCACGGCGAAAAATGCCCGAGTAACCTGTACGTGCTAATGCCCAGCAGTTCGGAAGACAGCGTGTATTTGAATGACGTTCGGTATAACCGGATCCCTGACAGAGGCGATTTATTTTTCGAAGTTGAACACCTGGAGTCGATCAATGTTGTTGAGCACGTGCCTTTTCCAATAAAAGAGGATTCTAAGTCAAAGGATGCTGAAACGAAATCCGGAATTAATAAACCGAAATTAGGCAAGGCCACTAGAAAGCTATTTACGCATCTTTATGTCAGTGACACTAAAAGATTCATGGAACAAGCACATGCACTTGGCGACTTTCGAATAAGCCTCACTGAAAAGGACGTAAAAAACCTAATCGAAACCGAAGACCCTGAATCATGCCCTATTGAGCATTACGAGCAAATGTTTCTCGTGATCGCTATTTGCAACTTCCAATGGGACATCAGCAAAGCCAAGCGACCAGGACGAGGCAATGGCAATGCCGCTAACACTAATATCGAGATTTATTTAACGGGTGATTATCCAGTAAAGCCTATCGTAAAAGCCGAAACTTTGGCGAAATGGCTCAAAATTTTGGATGAAAAATACCGCATTCGATGACCCTAAAATACGATTTTATAAAATCGTATTTTCCCTAGAGGCGGCGAAAACCAATCCTAAAATACGATTTTAAAATTTATAAGTCGAATCGTATTTTTTCTTATTCAAATACTTTTTTCACTTGTGCAAAATTTATTCGAACTTAACGACGAGGTTTAAAAAAAATGACAAACGAAAAAGAAATTAAGCTGCAACCTTTTATCCTCCCCCCCGATGGATCCTTGGTCCGCGCGTACGGTATTTTGGGGGATCGAAAAAAGGGCATTATCGGTTGTTGTGAGATGAGTCGAACGATGTTGTGGAGCCAAGTCAACATCGGAAGATTTCCAAAACCACTAAAAATAGGACGAATAGCCGCCTGGCGAGCGGAGGACATACGGGAATATCTCAAGGATCCCGAGAATTATCAGGCCCGCTGAAAAATTGGCAAATAATGAAATGGCTTCTTTCAAAGAAACAGTCGAATCAAAAGGTTCCAATCGGGACGTGATTATATTAATCGGCGATCAAGCGCGGCAAGTGGTAGAAAGCACGTGGGCCTGCAATTCACCGAAGTTGGTATTTAATGAAAATATCGATCCGTCCGACATCAACTGGCCGGTCGAAAACAAGACTGTCATTTTACGCCTCTGCGGAAACACAATAAAAAACGAACAACCTTTAAAGTTAGTACAAAACCTTCTCGAAGCGGGGGCTTTATACGTTTTGGTTGTTTATCAAAACCTGGAAATGATGCGATTCGAACCCGAAATGGAGGACTTTAAAGTTGAGTGAATTTATCGAAGGAGTTGAAATAATCGAGCCGGGCGTTGCCAAAATTAAGATAAAAGAAAAATCCAACGTCGTAAAAATGCCGTCGAAGGTCCAAAAACAAAAAGACTCAGAACCCTACGGCGACGGTGCTTATAAAAACATCGACGGTGCAATTCATCATGTTCGTAAAACCAAAGAAGGTGGGGTGTTTTGGGCAAAAATTTGCAACTTTACCGCTCTGATAGAAGCAACACACTCCCTCGATGACGGCCTCCAGCGGCAAACGAAATACAAAATATCGGGCGTTCGTGAAGATGGGGCAAAACTGCCTGAAATCGAGGTTATTGACACTAAATTCCACGCGGGAACGTGGGTCAACGAACACTGGGGACTGAGTGCGAGAATCGAGCCCACCGCCAGCGCATCGAGGAGGGTAACTGATGCTATTCATGTATTCAGTATAGAGAACGGCAATATCCCATCGAAGGATTCCCGTGCGTTCCTGGGGTGGGAGTTTGAAAAAGGAATATGGCGTTATCTACACAACAACGGTGCGATCACGAAAGATGGACTTGATGAAAGCGTCAATGTCGAGCTTTCCGGAAACATGTCACGATACCAGTTACCTAAACCGGACATCGATAGATGTAAGTCCTCATTTCGACTTGTTAATGATTTTTTAAACATTTCAGAAGGCAATCCGAAAATCGGCGCAGCGCTGTTTGCCGCCGTGGTCAGAGCACCGCTCTATACCGCAGCTGCGATCGATTTTTGCCTCTTTTTGCAAGGCACGACCGGCAGCAAAAAAAGTTCAACAGCCGCAGTCGCATTAAGCTTTTTCGGCGACTTCTCGTTCAGAACATTAACACAGAATTGGCATTCCTCTGAATCTGACCTCGAAATGACCGCTTTCTCCGGGAACTGTGCACTCACGGTTTTCGACGACTGGAAACTCGGAGGCGGAACGGCCTCGGATGCCGCGCGAATGCGGTCGAAGCTGGAGCGCTTTGGCCAATCGACCGGCAACCAGGCCGGACGAGGAAGGAGAAATGCAGACTTGAGTGCGCGGCCGACGCCCTACAACCGATCGATGGCCGTGATTACCGGTGAAGAGCTTCCGTCCAGCTCAAGCCTGTTGGCTCGAATGCTGGTGTTAACGATCAACAAAAACGATGTTGATTTAAAGAAGCTAACACACCTACAAGGTGCAGCAAAGGATGGTCATTTGGCTGAGATCATGTCCTCGTACATTCAATGGTTGGCACCGCAAATGAGTAAATTATGCAAAACCTTGCCAGACCATATTGTTAAGCGACGCACAACGGCGATTGTCGAAGGTTTTGCCTCGTCACATCCGCGGGCGCCTGACATTTACGGGAGCTTGTCCTCTGCGATCGATATATTTTTTCAATTTGCCGTGGAAAGCAAGTTGATCGGTTTAACCGATGCCGAGCAGCAAATTTTAGAAATCGAGAGACGATTAAAGGCCGCATTTACCGAGCAGTCCGAGCATCAGCAGGAGGCCGACATCGTGCGCCGCTTTATGGCGCTACTGGCGACAGCGCTCTCGAGCGGTCAGGCGCACATTGCAGATGCGGCAAGCGATCACATTCCGGCCCGTAGCCCCGAGCGCTTTGGGTGGCGTCGTCAAAACGGCTTTTTAAAGAGAGACAAAATGGATAGATCGACAGATCCGCATGAGCAACAAGATGTCGATGGAAGATTCTTTGAATATGAACCGAGAGGCGCCCGAATCGGCTGGGTTAAACAGGACGAAATCTGGCTGGATGCTGACGCGGCGTATGCTGCTGCTCAGGCGGTTGCTTCGCAACAGAGGGAGCCAATTTTGACGACTAAAAATGCGATCCTCCAACAAATGGTCGAAAAAAAGATAATCGAGCAAACATTGACCCGAAAAACCGGATCAATAATATCAACCGTTCCTCGAGCCATTAACGGGAGCAAACGAAGGGTCGCGGTAATTCTTGAAAAAAGCCTATATGACGAGGTGAATGATGAACAAAATTAATCCGCAATTGATTGCCGAAAAACTTAGGCATGAGATGTATTTCTCCCCACTAATCGGATCGTGGCACATGCGATATAGGCCGAATTCCAGTGCACTAGACATCGATCGATGGTTTTTAAAGGGTATCCGATCCCCGGCGCCTGGCGAATTTTCCCCGGTCCATCCGGAGTATGCTCGTAGGGAAATTATTCGCGCGATGGAGAGAGCGGGTGCTGATCTTAATATCACTGATATTAATCGTCTGGAAAAGCTGCTCCGACTTTATTTGCTCCCCGATGAACGATGTCTTAAAGGCAGAAAACAACCCACTAACAATTTAAAAAAAAAGGTATAGAAAATGAGTGAAACACCAACCACATTAGACCAACTCAAGGCGCAGGGGCTGGGCTTAGACATTTATAGGTGCCATGTTCGCGCATGGCCAACCTCAAAAATGACCGAAGCGCAGTATCAAACGATCACAGATAGCATTCCGGATCTAGTCGATCAATTGGCCTTGCAGGAAACCGAAAACCCCTCGACGCCGAGCATGGGCTCCAATTACCCGACCGATCCGGATCTCGCCGGCTACAAAATGAAAACACTGGAACGTCGGGTCGAAGTCGGCGAGGATTTTTATTTATGGCCGATTCCAGCCGATAAACGTGCGGAGCTTGGCTGTCGAGGTCCCGATCCGGAAGGATGGCGACCTTACCCGCTGGCGTATGCAACCGGAAACGGTCCCTCGGGATCACAGCTTCGTTAAATAATCAATCAACACATAGGTAATAAAAAAGATGAGTGCAATACATCACAGCAGAAAACCCAGCGATCACTCAATAAAGCAAATGGCGTCGCTGTTCAGTGGCGTTAAAGATTCCATCGAAACGCTCATTGACCTCGAGAAGCTAGAGGGTTCGTCGAAATATGAAGCGATGTTCAAAATTCGAAAGAACATTGCCGATTATAGGGAGTTTCGCAATCACAACGACCTTCGATTTTCCCGGGAGCATGAGGCCATCTTAATCGCACTGGACGCGCTCATTGAGACGATCGTGGAGACATTGGCTAAGGAATCCAACCCCTATTTAATTTAACGAGAAGCGTCGTCGTGACCGGCGACGCTCACTTTTATCGAACGAGGATAGTCATGACAAAACAAGCAAAAAACCCCGATCAGTGGGAGGCAGTTCAGCAAGAAATTGCCAACATCGATTCAATGATGAGCCTGAAGCGGACGGACATCAAAGAGATCGAAACACAAATCGCGCAAGAGGAAGGTCGGTATTACGAACTAACCGAACGTCTAGCGAACGCACAGCGCGACATTGCCCTTCGGAGATTATCGACCGAGGATTATTTGGAGCTACGCAAAAATAAAGAGGATCTTGAGCAGCGGCTCAAGGTTTTGCGTGAGACTCGCCAAATGCAGCAGGAGGGCTTAAAAATCCTGGGATACGAAAAAACAAACCTAGCCAAGGGCGGCGCTATCGCATTGAAAAGGATCGCTGCAAAACAGGCTGAAACCGACCTGGATGCGCTAATCGGTGCCGCAGCCCCGCTGCTAACCGAGTGGATTTCGAAAGTCATCACTAAAAATGCGCTGCAATTCGACGGCTGGAATCTCGCTCAGAAAAACGAACAAATGGAGCGGCTCTACCAAGCAGTGGGCACCGATTTATTTAAAAAATTGCAACGACCGACCGCAATACAAGCGCGGCAGGCCGTTATCGCCGCAATCCGCAAAAATCAGCCGGAATTGGAAGATGCGGCGTAGGTCATCCTAGTGCATTGCCTAATATCTGTTTTCGCCGTGTCGCTCAATTTTCGAGGTCGTTTTTCTCCGCATCCTCCGCGCGGATTTGCTCAAGCACCGCGCGTCGCTCTTCCGGGGACAGGGCGTCGAGTGCAGCAACGGCGGCTTGGTATGTATTGGTTTTAGGTTGCCTTATGTTGTGCTCGTACTCGCTGCTCATGACCCCAGTAGCACCGCAACCTTTTACGTTTGTGCACTGAACGTAAAGCCTCTGCTTAGTCGCTGAAATTTCCTCAGTAGAGGCCACAATAAGTTTTGATCGGCAGTGTGGACAAAGCAATTTCATATTCCCTCAATTGAGGTTAGACAGAATGGAGTATCGGTGGCATTGCAACTATATCACGGAAGATATCGCAGATGATCTTGCGACGATTGTTAAGGACTATTTTGAAGAAGCAATCCTTAATTCGTTGGGTGTTACGCCGAAAGCCATCATACAAAGCCTCCGCGAGACTCCATCAAAAACACTTGGCAAAATAGCCGCATAACGCACTAAAAGAGGAACAGCCTTATGATTCGCTTAATCAATATCGAAAGCGTTAAAGATTCAAGACATTGATTTATAAAACAATAAGTTACAATTCACGATACAAAAGACGGCGTTATAACATAACATCAACCTTAACCCATGCAAAAAACGGTCGAAAATTGTTAAACATCCATGACAAACCCCACTAACGCTAAGGCATGCAAAAGGGCCGCCGTAAACCGTTGAAAAAAATAGTGTATTTTGCGCGGGGGAGGAGGCGTGAATTTACCTGCTGCCTTTTGTTAATAATGAACTGCCATTATGATTTATTATTTCCTATTTATTAACAATTGTTGTCCAGTATGAAACCCGATCTTACACAAGAACTTTTAAAATCACTTGTCGATTATGATCCAGCAACCGGAAGATTCACCTGGAGAAAACGAACTGCTGATATGTTTACGTCAATAGATGCTTGTATTGCTTGGAATGAATCAAATGCAGCCAAACCTATAGGCGCATTTTTTACTAATCAAAGGGGGCATACTTACATACGAGTATCTATTTTAGGTAAAGCTTACATGCTTAGCCGACTTATTTTTTTCTACATGACTGGACGTTGGCCTGTCGGCGATATCATGCACCGAGACAGAGATGGGACCAATAACGCCTGGTCCAACCTAAAAGAGGTGAGCAGAATCGAAAATATGCGAAGCCTGGCCATGACTAAACGCAATAGCTCTGGCTTTGTGGGTGTCTCTTGGGACCGGCACAAAAACAAATGGCATGCCTCGATAATGGTGCGTTACAAAACAATCCACCTTGGTTACTTTGACGACAAGCTCGATGCAATAGCCGCAAGGTCAAAGGCTAATCGTGATCTTGGGTTCGATCCGCTACATGGGCGCCGCCGGCGAAAATCGGACAACAAACAAACTTAACCTATATCAAAATTTATGCCCAGATCAAGCGGCATAAAGGCCAATTCATTAAATAAAATTTTTACATAAAGGAAAAAAAATGTCTGTTCGAGATCTTGCACTCAAAATTAGAATTAATGCGGAGGATAAAGCATCTTCTGTTCTGGACTCGATAAAAAACAATGCCGGCAAGATCGCTACCGCGATAGCCGGCTTTTTCTCGGGTAAATTTCTATCGGCCTCGATCGAGGACGCTAAAAACCTCGAAACACAATACCTCAAGCTCGATCAGACCATCAAAGCCACCGGCGGAGCGGCCGGGCTTACAGCCGATGAAATCGTCGAAATGTCGAAGCGGCTCGACGAGGCGACGAACGGCAATGCTGAGGAAATTCGGGACGCGGCTAATGAGCTTCTGACCTTCAAAAAAGTCGGTAAAGACGCGTTTGAAACGACCTTGATGCTAGCGTTGGACTTGGCTGAGGCTGGTTTCGGTTCGGTAGAAACAAACGCGGTGCAGCTCGGCAAAGCGCTGGAAGATCCCGTTAAAGGGCTAACGGCTCTGAGCCGTTCGGGCGTCACATTTACCGACCAGCAAAAAGAGCTGATCAAATCACTCGTCGAGACTGGCCGGCAAGCCGAGGCGCAGGGCGTTATTCTCGAAGCGGTGTCCGGGCAAGTCGGCGGTGTCGCCGAAGCGGCGGGCAAAGGCTTGGCCGGGGCGCTGGATTTAGTGTCCAAACGCTTCACCGACGTTCGCGAAAAAATCGGGGGCGCAATAATCCCGGTACTGACTGATTTAAACACGCGGTTTGCGAATTTTATTCAAAGACTTTCGGACTCCGGAGCAATCACACGATTCAGTGAATTGCTAGCATCGGCGTTAAAAAATGCCGGTGATGCATTTTTATCATTCGTCGAAAAAATAGATTTCGATACATTGATCAACAGCTTGCGAGGATTTGCAGAGGCATCTACCGCCACATTCAATGGCACCGTCCAGTTTATTCAAGAATACGCCGGGGCTATAACAAATTTAGCAAAAGTTTGGTTGATGCTGAAATTCGGCGAATATATCGCCGGGTTCAAAAATGTCGCAACTGCTGTCGTTACGACGACGAAAGCGTTTTTATCGGGTGCGTCGGCGACTGCCGCTTATTCAGTAGCGACCAGTGCATCGGCAGCAGCCAATACCGCAGCGGCGGCCGCTGCATCTAGGCTAGGTTTGGCAATTAAAGCGATCCCTTATGCGGCATTAGCCGCCTCGATTATCGATGTTGGTGGGAAAATATTGCAGTTGGTTACCGCAAAGGAAAAATTAGCCGACGCCGAATCTAGCGCAGCAGACAGCTCCCAACGTCTTCAAGATCGTTTCAAGGAATTGTCTGCTGCCACAGGCATAACTATCACGAGCATGGCCGGCTTAGACGCGGCAGTTAAAGATGGATCGATCGTTTTTGATGAGCAGCAGGGATATATCGCAGCGGCGGCGCAAAAATTACGCGATTACAATGCAGAAGTGCTTGCAGCGACCGTTAGCCAGGCTGAATTTGTTGGTGAATCCGGTAAAACCGTCGGCGAATTAACGAAAATAGGCAACGAGGCTGAGATAACGCTGCAAAAATTTAGGGCTTGGTCCGATGGGACTGACGAGTCGGTTACGTCGGTAACTGAAGGACTAAAAAAACTCAGAGACACCGATTTGTCTGCATTTAAACAAGCATTAATCGACGCTTTTGACGCGGGGATCAATAAAACCGACGAGCTAAATCAGGCGCTAAAAAACATCGAAACCGAAGAGATTCGACGCGCATTTTCAGACCTTGGAGTAGAATCCGCCGCTCAATTGCAGGCAGCAGCGGACAAAGCAAAAGCGGCATTCGAGAAAATAAGATCCAGCGGCATTGCGACTACCGAAGACCTACAACGCTCGTTCACGTCATACGCGAAAACCGTCATCGATGCGAATAACGGCGTGGTCCCGGCCGCGCTGCAACACGAAGCGGCACAATACGGCGTCAAGATCGCTTACGATGAAACCGGCCGCGCGATCATTACCGCGACCAATGCACTGGATGATTTCCATAATAAAGGAAGAGACGGCGCCAACCAGCATGCGCAATCGCTATCCAAACTCGAAATGGCTTACATGAGCATGGCTCAGCAGCAAGCCGACATGCAATCGGTCATGAATGTCCCGCATGAGAATAAGCAGACACGCGCTGGATTCTCATATCAGTTTAGCGCTGAAACTAAAGACGCAATCGATCAGCTAGAGGCTGCAGGCCGCGATATCAACAAAATCATTGCGCAATACAATCAAGAAGTTTTTAGAGCTATAAAAACCGGCATCGGAATAAAGAGCAGCGAATTTACGCTAGAGGACAGAATACAGAAATTAGCGTCCGGTCTACCAGAAAACACGCAGAAAATGAGCGTGGAGACACGCGCGAGAGAAACGATCACGCTTGATTTGAAACTCGGCAATCAAAAAATATCCGGACAATTCGACGACAACGAACAAACCCGCGAAATGCTTCGAGAACTCGAGCGTGCCAGTCGCGTAATGCAATAATGAATTTAATCGCGCGCGCGATGGGGAACGATCAAGCAACGGTCAAGCAAATGAAAACCAGCATTGGCACCGCGCGCGCCGCGATGCCGAACTTAATTGGGTTCGATCCGCTGCATGGGCGTCGCCGGCGAAAATCGGACAACAAACAAACTTAGCAATTATTGTTTCATTAATGGAAACGATACCCATATCAACATTTATGCCTAGCTGTAAGCCTTGTTATTCGTGGCTTTCGGCAAGTTGGCACGAAATCATGCTAGCGTTTTGATTATTCGCTAATCGTGAACAATAAAATTTTGCCCTGAACCGTTATTGTCTAGGTGTGTGATGCGCCACATGAGGTGTGCATTGTGCGTTAAGCTGACAGATACGCAGATGCCGAACATGTTCGGCATTTTTAATAGACGGTATAAGCAACGGTATATTGCTTTGTTAAAGTCTGTAATATACTGTTTTATATTTAAAATAACTTATTATTCGAATCCCTCTCCCTCCGCCATTTCAACATTTTAATTTAGACGCTGATGTCTACAAACAGCGGCATTTAAGGTCTTTATCCGTTCAAATCATTAATAAGAAAGCTTCAGCCAATTTCACCAGATAGACACCATCGGTGATTAATTAAATCTTGAATTCAAGTCATAAAAAAGGGCGCTAAAAGCGCCCTTTCTATACAGCTAATAATTTAAATAATTAAATTAAGCCAGGTAATTCGCTATACTTTTTCAAAGCGCTTTGCAGAGCTTCATCGACACCATCCAAAGATCCTTTTCTAGAGGCACTGCGAGCTTTTTTCAGTGGACGATTCGCGCGTGCACGAGCAACGTCAACCTTGTCATTGGCATTAATTTCTTTGCTCATATCCAGAGCTTCTTTGACTAAAGCAGCCACTTCATCGGCCGAAGAACCGGCTGCAACTGCGTCGATCGCAGCTTGAATTTTTTCGGAAGTCAATTTGATTGCTTCTGCAGGCTCATATGAAATTCTGCCTGGATCGCTTTCAGCCATTACAGGGGTAGCAAAAGCGCCCATAGAGCTAGCAATAGCCAGAGATAACAATACCTTTCTTAAAAATTTCATGTCTAACTTGTCCTCATGTTGTCATAGTAACTATTATTCAGCAATGCAGCAGAAATTCCATCAAATTAAAGCTACTTAGCGCTGGCTATTCTAACGTAGATTGCCGCAATATCAAACTCAAATTAAAACAAAGCGTATCAATTCAACCAAGTATAATTGTAGGGTAATGCTGATGCTTGGCTTAGAAAGTTTATCGAATATGATTACGTTATAGGTTCAATCCTCGTCGCGTTTGCAAGCAACATGTGCTTGACCGTTATCATCGACTTCGATTTGCACGTAAATAGGAGAGCAGCAAACCGAGCAGTCTTCGTAATAACTTTGTGAACCGGAAGGGATATCCAACAATAATGAAATCGTTTCGCCGCAGTAAGGACATTGAATCGACAATTCTTCTAAATCGCTAAACATCAAACTTTAAGTAGCAGAGTATCGAGCCAGGACATCGGTAAAATACGTTTGAGATAACCAAATAAATAAGTAGGAAAAGTCACGTAATAACGGATTTTGGGTCGTTTCGATTCCAAAGCATGAATTACCTTTTCGGCTACGGCTTCTGGCGGCAATGTAAAAGGTACGGCAGGCCCTTCTTTTTGCAAGCGGGTTTCCATTGCAGCATAGCGATCCTTATGAAAACTATTGCTTGGGTCGATGTTTTTTTTGAAAAGCGCGAAGGCGTTTTTACGAAAATCGCTCAGTATCGGTCCGGGTTCAATGATCGATAAATCAATTCCGGTACCTTTAAGCTCCAGTCGTAACGTATCGGCTAAACCTTCCAAAGCAAATTTACTGGCGTTATATGCGCCCCGGTAAGTCATGGCGACAAATCCCAATACCGAGCTATTATAAATAATTCTGCCCTGCCCTTGTCGGCGCATGATCGGAATGAGTAAATTGGTCAGTTCGTGCGTGCCGAAAAAATTAGTTTCGAATTGAAACCGTAATACATCACGACTTAAATCTTCGACCGCGCCCGGTTGGCCGAAGGCGCCATTATTGAACAATGCATCGATTCTACCTTCGGTCATGATCAACATTTCGGAAACGGCTTGTCGAATCGACGCGCTATCGGCAAGATCGAGCTTTATCGTTTCAAAGCCTTCCTCTCTGAGTCGGTCGACATCGTGTTGTTGCCTAGCCGAAGCAATAACACGATGACCTCGTTGTTTGAGTATGTGCGCTGTCGTATAACCGATTCCGGACGAACAACCGGTGATTAAAATTATTTTACTGTTAGACATTAAGATTATTGGAGTTCGGTTTCATTAAAATAAGCCGATTCGCCGTTACTACAATCCACCAAAAAAACCAAGTTTTCCAGAGTACTTCTAACATTCAGCTCCGAGGATTCGACACGATCGCAGCGTCCCGATGCCAGTTGTTTTTGTGCGGCCAATCTTCTCATACGCTCAATTTCCGGGAGACGCGATTGAAAGCTTTGTACCAAGGGCTTTAATTTGTCGTATTCGTAAGGCGGAATGGCATAAGCGGTAAATTGAACCGGATTATTTTTAATTAAGGTTTGATTAATTTCGGTTTCTTCTTTGGCATTCGCTAAGAATTGCTCTTGTTTTTGCTGTAATTGCTGTTCGGTTAGTTCCTGTTGTTTTTGCAATTCACGTTGCTGAGCTTGCCTCTTTAGTTGTTCGCTTTTATCAATCGCTCCGCCGGTTTTAAAATTGATCTGGACACTTTGGTGATTTTCATCGCAAGGCTTGGCTTGATAAATGGTTTTCCCCAAGGAATCGACACATTTAAAAGCATCGGCGTGAGCGATAGTTGAGACCGAAATAGCCAGTATAAAAATTGTAAGTCGCATCATGGTATTCTCGTCGTATTGTTATTACCTGACAATCACATAGCCGCAGCAAATCGAATGAAAGCAATTCATCAGTGAAAATATATGTTAATTATAAGTCACTCTTAAATGCTTTGCTCATCCTGTAAAAAAGTTTGTTCTCGATAGTTCCGGCTTACGACTAAAAATAGTAATGCAGTAATCAACA
The DNA here is from genome assembly GCF_000968535.2 of Methylotuvimicrobium alcaliphilum 20Z. Lineage (NCBI taxonomy): Bacteria > Pseudomonadati > Pseudomonadota > Gammaproteobacteria > Methylococcales > Methylococcaceae > Methylotuvimicrobium > Methylotuvimicrobium alcaliphilum. The sequence continues at coordinate 4,645,924 of NC_016112.1, read as the reverse complement.
TCAGTCCGGTGAAAAACCAAAAATAAGCACTGCCTGATAATTGGTTGGAATCATCCGAACTCATCATTAAAAAATTGACTGCACTGGTCAATAAATTACCGGCGGCGATAAACACGAAATAATAAGCCATGATAAAGGATTTCATCGATTTCGGCGCCTGCGTATAGGAAAATTCCAGACAAGTGATCGAAACCATGACTTCGGCCGCGGTCAATAACAAATACGCCAATAACTGCCAACCTATATGCGGCGTTAGCCCCTCATCCAATTGCACTTGAATTACCGACGGTATCGCAAATGCGAAGACGGTTAAAAACAAGCCGATCGCGATTTTTCTCAAGGGAGTCAAGTCGAAATAACGATTCAAGAATGGGTACAAGCCATAGGAAAAACAAGGCACCAAGATCATGATCAGCAAAGGGTTAGCTGCCTGAATCTGTGACGGTAATATCTCGATACCGAATATGACTCTATCCATTTTTTGTGCCTGTAAAACCCATGATGAGCCAATCTGTTCGAATAGAGCCCAGAAAATCGCGATAAATATATAGATTGAGGTCAATTTGCCAAGGATCTTCAATCCGTCATAGCCAAGCATTTCCTTGATAAAGCCCATGCCGGCCGGATCAATATGTACAAAACGATAACGTCCCGCCCAAAAAATTATTGTGGCCAACAACATCAATATTCCGGGTACGCCGAAAGCAAGCGACGAACCATAGTTATGCAGTAGCCAGGGAATCAACAGCATCGCGGCAAAAGCGCCGAGATTAATCGAAAAATAAAACCAACCGAAGACTTTTGTCATCAAGTGGCGGTTCGTATTACCGAATTGATCGCCCAAGTGTGAAGACACGCAGGGTTTGATACCGCCGGCTCCAAACGCTATCAACGCTTGTCCGATCAAAAGTCCCAAGCGGGTATCGTCGATCGACAAGGTCAAATGACCGAAACAATAAAAAAACGATAAAAAAAGAATGGTCCGGTATTTACCGAGCACGCTATCGGCCAGTAATGCGCCGAACAAAGGCATCAAATAAACCGCAGAAACGAACAAATGAAAATAGCCTTGGGCTTCATGCTCGGACATAAGATCGGGTTGTCCCGATGCATCGACTAAATATTGAGTCATGAAAACGACCAAAATTGCGCGCATACCGTAGTAGCTAAACCGTTCGGCGGCTTCATTGGCGATGATGAAGGGAATGCCCGAGGGCAGTTCGGTTGTTTTAAGGGGTTTTTTACGATATTTGGACATGATTTTGAAAGAATCGGTTACCTATAATCATAACAAATTAAAAGATTTAAAATTATTATTACTATTAGTCAAGCTAAAATCTGTGGATAAGCCTTTTTTAATATTTTTTATCAATACTTTAGTTCTATGACTAAACTGCTTGTAAACTTCGGTTCAACATGTGGAGGGCTTGTGGATAAAATCGGACCGGTTGATTTATACACAGCAATACACAAGAAACTCACCGTTTGTTCGCAAAGTTACGCACTTCTATGCCAGTCCTCATACGGATACAATGGGAACCTTTCGGCATAAAAGTTGTTAAAGCAATTCGGCAAAGTATTAACTGCATGCCTTGTCGAATGTAGGATTTTAAATTTTATTCATTCAGGATCATGAGCGTAGACATTACCAATCAAAGTGCGATGCAAAAGCTAAAAAGCTTTATCAGCAAGCAAATTATCGGACAGGATGTATTGATAGAAAGAATGCTGATTGCGTTGTTGAGCGACGGTCATATTCTTGTTGAAGGCGCGCCGGGCTTAGCTAAGACACGGGCAATCAATGTACTCAGCAAGGGTATCGAAGGCGATTTTCATCGCGTGCAATTTACGCCGGATTTATTGCCTGCCGATTTGACCGGGACCGAAATTTACCGGCCTCAACAAGGCACATTCGAATTTCAAAAAGGGCCTTTGTTTCATAATTTGATTTTGGCCGATGAGATTAATCGTTCGCCGGCCAAAGTGCAGGCGGCATTACTCGAAGCGATGGCCGAAAGGCAGATTACCGTCGGCGGCGCGACTTATCCCCTACCCGCCTTGTTCATGGTCATGGCCACGCAAAACCCGATTGAACAAGAAGGCACCTATCCCCTGCCGGAAGCGCAATTGGACCGGTTCTTATTGCATATCAAAATCGATTATCCTGAAGCCGAACACGAAAAAAGTATTTTGCATCTCGCAAGAAACGAAGCTAAAAACGCTAAGAACGGTACAACAGAATCTTTTATACCGTTGACGCAACACAATTTATTTGCAGCCCGTCAGGAAGTCTTGGATATTTATATGGCCGATAATCTTGAAGATTATTTGCTGCAAATCGTTTTGGCGACCCGTAATCCCGGTGCCTACGGCAAAGATTTGGCCTCGTGGCTACAATACGGCGCAAGTCCAAGAGCCAGCATTGCATTGGACCGTTGCGCGAGAGCCAAGGCATGGCTGGCGCAACGCGATTTCGTCGGCCCCGAGGATATCCAGGATATTGCTTTCGATGTCTTGCGGCATCGCCTGATTCTATCCTATGAGGCTGAAGCCGAAGGCATCACACCCGATTATTTCATTCGCGAATTGATCAACCGGATTGCTGTTCCTTGATGCTATCGAACAAAACCGACACTCCCTCATCAGCTGCCGACGAACGAGTCGCGGTAAGTTTGAAAAGCTTGGTCGATCTGGCACGAACGGCTGGGTCGCTTAAATTGCATCGTTGGTCAATCCGCAGTCGGCAAACCGGCGGCTATGTATCGCGCTCGAAGGGACGCGGTATGGAATTTGATGAAGCTCGGCTTTATCAACCCGGAGACGATATTCGCAGCATCGATTGGCGAGTGACGGCCCGTACCGGAAAAACCCATACCAAGTTGTTTCGCGAAGAACGGGAACGGCCGGTATTTATTGCGGTCGATAAACGCATGGCAATGCAATTTGCGACGCGGGGCGTATTCAAGTCGGTACAGGCCGCCAAGCTGGCCGGGCTCTTGGCTTGGACCGCGCAGCAACACGGCGACCGCATCGGTGGGCAAGTCTTTTCCGATAGCACCTGTATGGAGATGAAGCCGCAACATGGCCGGCATGCGGTTTTGCGGTTTTTTCACAGCCTGGTGCAAACCGGCGAAGGCCATCCGGTCGAATTCAATTTCGAACTCGGTTTGGCAAGATTGTCGCAACACGCGCGGCCCGGCAGCTTGATTTATATCATCAGCGATTTTCGCGGTCTTGAAAGCAACGCCGAACATCATTTAAGGCGGCTCGCCCAACATAACGATGTCGTATTGATTCAAGTCTACGATCCGTTGGAAAGCAGCCTGCCTTCGGGGGGACATTTTCGACTGACCGATAGCCGGCGCGATGTGGTCATCGATACTCGGGACCGGAATCGTTTGAGTGATTATCAGCAACGTTTCAATGCGCGATGCCGCTATTTGGAAAACCTTGCGAAAAAATTCCGAATGACTTTTATTCAATGCAGCACCGTACAAGATCCGGTGCAGAGTTTACGTTAATGAATCCGCAGCCGCTTCCGTTACGCGACATTCATCTGCCGGAACCGATCGGTTTTTGGCCGCCCGCGCTCGGCTGGTGGTTGGCGGCTTTGGGGGTTGTGATTTTACTCGTGTCGATGGTTTGGTTGATTCGGCGTTTGACTCGTAAAACCGCGCTGAAATCGGCGCGCCGATTATTGGCGGATTTAAAACAAGACCCGAGCCTGGATCCTGCCGAAAAGGTCAGTCGTCTGTCGGTCTTGCTTCGCCGAGTAACGATCAGCTTGGCATCGCGAGAGCAAATCGCGGGTTTAACAGGACAAGCTTGGTTGGACCATCTGGACGCCTCGCTGCCGGACAAACCCTTTAGTAACGGCATTGGCCGGCAATTGATCGAAATTCCGTACCGTAATGAATTACCACCGGACACCGATGTCTTGGCATTATTTGAACTGTGCGAGCGTTGGCTGAAAGCTCAAAAACGAAATAAACGATGATACATTTTGAATGGCCTTGGTTAATTGCAGCACTACCTTTGCCTTTGTTGGTCCGTTGGTTGTTGCCGCAAGATTCGCCACAACAGCAAGCCGCGCTCAAAGTTCCTTTTTTGGAAGATTTTTCGGTGTGCGCAGCGCAGGCATCGATGAAGTCGGCGCGCTGGCCGTTAATGGTCGCGGCAGTCGCATGGGTCTTGTTGGTATTTGCCTGCATGCGTCCGCAATGGCTCGGCGAACCGGTCGAACAAACGGTTAGCGGACGCGATTTGATGCTGGCGGTCGATTTATCGGGGAGCATGGAAGAACAGGACTTTATCATCAACAAACAACGGGTCGACCGGCTCACCGCGACGAAATGGGTCGCCGGCGATTTCATCGCGCACCGAACCGGCGATCGAATCGGTTTGATTCTGTTCGGAACTCAAGCTTATCTACAAGTGCCGTTGACCTTCGACCGTAAAACGGTCGTGACTTTATTAAACGAATCGGTGATTAGTCTGGCCGGCGAAATGACGGCGATCGGCGATGCGATCGGTTTGGCGGTCAAAAGGCTAAGAAACCAAGATGATACGAGCCGCGTATTGATCTTGCTGACCGACGGAGCGAATACCGCGGGTGAAGTTACGCCGTTGAAAGCGGCGGAATTGGCTGCCGAATATGATCTTAAAATTTATGCCATCGGCATCGGCGCAGACGAAATGATCGTGCGCAGTTTTTTTGGTTCCCGTAAAGTCAATCCATCGATGGACTTAGACGAAAAGACCTTGACTGAGATTGCGGAAAAAACCGGCGGACGTTATTTTCGCGCTAGAAACACCGAAGAGCTCGAGCAAATCTACGATATTCTCGATCGACTCGAACCGGTCGAGAAAGACAAACAGTATTTTCGGCCTCGTAGCGAATTATTCCATTGGCCTCTGTCAATTTCTCTGGTTTTGGCCGGCATCATCGCGATGGCGAGATTGAGAGCATCATGATCGACTGGCAATACTTTCATTTTATCCGGCCGTGGTGGCTGTTGGCGCTAATACCTTGGTTTGCGGCTTTATTGTTGACGCTAAGACATAAACTACAACGGGGTAATTGGTCGACGGTTTGCGACGAGCCGTTGTTACCCCATATCCTGCAGGACAAAGTACAAAATCGCAGCAGAATGACCTTGACCGCCGGAGCATTGGCGGCTTTGCTTACGATTTTCGCCTTGGCCGGACCCGCCTGGGAACGCTTACCCTCCCCTGTTTTCCGCGACGATTCGGCGTTGGTGATCGGCTTGGATTTATCGCTTTCGATGGATGCGACCGACCTAAAACCGAGCCGGCTGCAGCGCGCCCGTTTCAAAATCGCCGACATCCTGAAACAACGCAAGGACGGCCAGACCGCGTTATTGGTCTATGCCGGCGATGCCTTTACCGTGACTCCGTTGACAGCCGATACGCAAACGATTGCCAGTCAATTGTCGGCATTGACGACCGACATCATGCCGGTACAAGGCAGCAATTCTGTTGCGGCGATAAATCATGCGATCGATTTGCTGAAACAAGCCGGCATGCAAAAAGGCCATATTCTCTTGGTAACCGATGGCGCCGATATCGATAAAACTGAGGCCACGGTAAAAAATCTGGGCACTTATTCCTTATCGATACTCGGAGTCGGCACGGCCGAAGGCGCTCCAATCGGTGCGCCGGGCGGCGGTTTCGTCAAGGACGGACAAGGCAACATCGTCGTTCCGAAATTGAATGCCGGCGAATTGAAAAAATTAGCTGCACTCGGTAACGGTATCTACCGGACGATAAGCCCGAACGACAGCGATATAGAAACCCTGCTAAGCGGTTTTGAAAACCGGCAGGTTCAAAGCGATGCCGGGGACGATGACTTATTACTGGAATTATGGGCGGAACGCGGACCTTGGCTACTGTTACTGATTTTGCCGTTGGCGGCATTAAGTTTCCGAAAAGGCGTATTATCGATTGCGATGCTGCTGGTTTTGCCTTTTCCGAATCGGGCCGAGGCGCAGGACTGGCAAAGTTTGTGGAAAACGCCGAATCAACAAGCGCAACAGGCTTTCGAGGCCGGAGACTACGAACGAGCGGCCGGTTTGTTTAATGATCTGGAATGGAAAGCTGCCGCTGAATATAAGTTAGGATCGTACGAACAAGTTCTTGAAACACTCAAAGATAGCGATAGCGCGCGCGCTCATTACAACCGTGGCAATGCACTGGCGCAATCGGGACGTTTGGCCGATGCCGTCACGGCCTATGAGGAAGCGTTGAAGCTCGATCCTGATCACGAAGACGCGGCTTTCAACAAATCCGTTGTCGAAAAAGAATTGGAAAAACAACAGCAAGAACAGCAACAAGGCCAAGACCAAAACGATAAGGATCATCAGCAAGATTCCGAACAAAACGATCAAGGCGAGCCTTCGGAAGAGTCCGGCGACGACGAAGCGCAAGATCAAAACGAACAAACGGACGATCAAGATCGGCAACGCTCATCGCCCGAACCTCAAGACATTGAAGAAGGACAAGACGATCCGGAACAAGATGAAGGTCAAGTTCAAGAGCAAAACGACGAAACGCCGGACGATCAAGGAAAAGAAGAAGTGGCAATCCAAGAAACCGAGCCGGCCGATGAAGCCAAACAAGCCAGCGAACAATGGCTGAAACGCATCCCGGACGATCCTGCCGGTTTGTTGAAACGTAAATTCCAATATCAATACGGCCGCCGCGGCCGGCAGCAACAACAAGACGAAGCTTGGTGACGACGACGATGAGGATAACGACAAAAAAAAGACTCTCGATAGAGAGCTTCTTGATGCTGATAGTGTTTAGTCTATTCGCGGCTTTCAAGGCACAGGCCGCAAACATCGATGTAACGGTCGATCGCAGCCCGGTCGGCTTGAACGAATCGTTCCAGATTACTTTTATTGCCGATGAAACGCCGGACGATCAGCCCGACTTCGCACCGCTCGAAAAAGATTTCGAGATACTCGGCCGGAGTCAAAGCAGTAGTACATCGATCATAAACGGTCAATACAGTAAGACGCAGCAATGGAAATTGTCGGTTATGGCCAAACACGCGGGCGAATTGACGATACCGGCTATTGCTTTCGGCAAAGATCGTAGCAATGAGGTTTCCTTGATGGTGACCGAAGCCGGTAGCCGTGAGATTCAGGCCGTCGATGACGAGTTGTTTTTGGAAGTCGAAGCCACGCCGGAAAATCCTTATGTCCAATCCCAAGTTCTCTATACCTTGCGTTTCTATCGTCGAGTGTCAATCACGCAAGCCCGGTTATCCGAACCGGAATTAGACAATGCGGTCATCGAAAAGCTTGGCGAGGATAGCAATTACACAACTCAAATCGGCGGTATCGGTTATCAAGTCACTGAGCGTAAATACGCGATTTTTCCGCAGCAAAGCGGAACGCTAACGATAGCGCCGTTGCAGCTCGATGCCGAAGTGATTACAGGAGGCCAGCCTCGATTCAACGGTTTTTTTAATCGGCAAAGTACAAAGTTAAAACGTATTAACTCAAAACCGATTACCCTCGAGATTAAACCGATTCCGGAAACCTTTACCGGCGCTCATTGGTTGGCTGCCGAAAAGTTGAGTCTGAGTCAGGAGTGGTCCGGCAATATTGCTCGAATGAGAGTCGGCGAACCGCTCACCCGAACGTTACGCATTGCCGCTCAAGGCGCGACGGTTGGCCAATTGCCCGAGTTGCATAAGCAGCCGAAACAAACCGATCTAAAAACTTATCCGGATCAACCGGTGTTGAATGAAAATAAAGGTCCTGAAGGCATTAAGGCGCTACGCGAAGAAAAAATCGCGTTTATTCCCGGAAAAGCCGGTCAATACACGCTGCCGGCGGTTGAAATACCGTGGTTCAATACCCGTACCAGACAAGTCGAAATCGCTAAATTACCGGAAACAACGGTGATTGCCGAAGGCGCAATGACGGCAAACGAGTTGCCGCCTCCAGCATCGGATGCCGAGTTTAAAGTTCAGGCAGAAACCGCAAGTTCTAACAGCCCACCGCAGTCATCCAAGCAATCCGATTATTGGATGTGGGCGGCGCTATTTTGTGCAGTCGGTTGGCTGGCAACCGGACTTTATTTCGGTTTACGCCGTTCGGTAAAGTCCGAAGTAAAACCGCAAGACCCGATTCAACAGTCCTTGTCTGAATATGTCAAAACCTTGAAAAAAGCCTGTGCCGAAAACGATTCTCAAGCGGCTAAGAATGCCTTGATCGGTTGGGGGCGGGAAAAATACAAGGTCGCCAGTCTAGGTGATTTGGCCAATCATTGCGAGGCTAGGTTAAGAGACGAGATTATGTATCTAAATGCATGCCTTTACAGTGCCGACCGGAAAGACTGGCAAGGAAAAAAGTTATTTCAAGCCTTTTCCGAGCATAAAGCCAGGGAGCAACTTGGCGATAAGCCGCTAGACAATGAGTTGGAACCTTTGTATCGCGTGTAAAAACCGAATGTTTACTACCCGGCACCTAAAACCGATGCCATTCAATAATCTTTCTTGGTGCCGGGTCTGGAGAGAGTGAAATCGAAAACTCGACAAAAACTTCCGTATCGTCAGTTGATTATCGTTACGGGTCCGTGATCGTCGCAGTGATCCCCGTGAGGGTGATGTAAACGTCCATTGACGATGTAATCGATGTGATCGCCATGCGGAATGGCCGCGTGTCCGCATCCTTCATGACCGCAAGCGCAGTCTAACGGCGCACAAACGGCCGGGTTGGTTTCTGTTACAGCAATGACGTGTTCGTCGTAATGGTCTTGATGCGCATGATGCAAATGGCCGTCATGTAAATAATCCACATGACCGTCATGTTCGATACGCATATGACCGCAATATTCGTTATGAACGTGCTTGTGTTCGGTATGAATGTGATGTTTCATGGAGCAATCTCCTAAAGATAAAGGGCGATAACGCCTTGATTTTAACAATCCAAATGTTCTCGACTGCGTTGAAACAAGTCTCGAACATGGTCGTCAACCAGTCGATAGAATGCATGTTTTCCGGATCGACGGAACTGTACCAGATGCAAGTTACGGAGCAATCGCAGCTGGTGTGAAATAGCCGATTGGCTCATATCCAATAAATTGGCCAAATCGTCCACACATAACTCGGTGTGCAGCAGTGCGGCAATAATCCTTACCCGCGTAGGGTCGGCTAAAGCTTTAAATAAGTCGGCTAGTCGACCGGCTTCGTACTCGTCAGGCAAGTCCGGTATGGCCCTGGCCAACAAGTCGGGGTGCGTCTCTTGTTCATCGCAGCAATCCTTGGCGGCTAGTTCAGGTGAAATAATCATATCAATATCTACTCATATGTTCATCTATTTGTTTTTAAGATAAGCATTCTAGCCAAATGTTCAAAATATTATTGTTTATACCTATCGTAGATCAAAATTCGGCGTCCTTGGCGTTCGAATGCTGCCGTCAAGCTCCATAGATGGCAAGTTTTTTAGATGCATTAGAGCCTGAATGCAAGCATTACTTATATTTCTGTGATGGCTTAACTTAATGGTTGTGCGCTCTAGCGTCACGTTCCGCTGGAGCGGTACTTAGGCATTCCCACGCAGAGCATGGAAACGAGAATTGACGGGGATTGAACAGTTACCTTGTAGTAGTTATTTTGCGCATGTTCCTTAATAATTGATTTATATCAATAAACGATTAAGTAATCATGTGATAATGGCTTTACCCATAAGGGTGTTAAGTTTTGTTGTTCGATCGAACAATAGAACAATACGTTTTAACTCACAATTGAGAAAAGTTTATTATGAAATTTATTAGCCGTTTGTTTTTAGCCATTATTGCAGTTTCAGCCTTAGCCGCTTGCAGCGAATCCGGCCAAGGCCCTAGCCGGCCGTCCGACTCTGCAAATTCAGCGCAAATGATGTTGAAATAAGTACTTTCCGTTGCGAGTTGAGCCGAGGTTGCAATTACGCGGTAGCTTCGGTTCAATAACAATTATTCGACGATGACTTTTAAAGAGTCTATGTTATTAATTTTGACGTTGCGTCGATTGATGGTAATGATTCCTTGATGATTCAGTTCGGCAAGCAAGCGGCTAACGGTTTCGTTAGTAAGCCCCAAAAAATTAGCGATATCTTGCCGTTTCATCGTTAAATTAAATTCGGTTTTCGAAAACCCTAAGGCGTTGTATCGATGCGATAGCCTTAATAAAAAAGTCGCCATTTTTTCTTTGGCGGAACGATGACTTAATAATAATATCTGATTATGATCGGACTCGATTTCCTTACCTAAAACGCGCAGCATTTGAGATTGCAAACTAGGAATCAATCGGCATAAATCATTAAGCTTCGATAATGGCAATTCGCATACCTTGCTTGTTTCAAGCGCTATGCTCGAGCTTGTGAAGCGCCCATGCTGAAAAGCGTCAAACCCCATTAATTCCCCGGGTAAATAAAATCCAATTGTTTGTTCGGCGCCATCCTCACTATATATAAAACTTCTGAACGATCCAGTTTTAACGACGAATAAACTTCGGCATTTGTCGTCCTGTTGATAGAGATATTGATCGGTTAACAGTGGCGCTTTGTTTTTTACGATTGTCTCGAACTGTTCCAGCTCGGTTTTCGGTAAGCCGTAAGGAAGACATAGCTCGACTAGCCTGCAGTCTTGGCATAATGTTTCGTAGTCCATTGTTACTGTCATTTTTGTAATAGGGGTGAAATTGTCAGCTGCTAAGATAACTCAAAAAGTCAGTTATACCCATCGTAGATCAAAATTCGGCACCAGGGTGTCCGTCAAAGGACGCCGTGAAACCAGCATCTAAATTATCCAAGACAATTAACCATGGCCAATGGGCTATGGAATTTAGGTGCTGGGTAAATACATCCCTGTAGGCTCTATGCCAGCCCCCCCGGTGCAGGGCAAACGCATTAAAATAATCAACATATCAATATGTTATCCTGTTGCTTAGAACGCTTAGTCAATTCAGTTTAACTTATGGAACCCTTCCCTGGGCCTCCGGGTGTCTGCTGACTCGCGCCATCCGGGCGCCTCCTCAGGCACTGCCGAAACTTGAAGTGCGAAAGGTATTCCCCATAGCTTACAAAGTTGAACGATCCCTCATTAGGAAGGGATTAAAAGCCAATTAGACCGGATATTTCATAGATGATTCAAGTAGTATGCCGTCTAATGGTTCATAAAGTAAAACCGGTCATTTGCAAAGCGGCCTAACTATCCATACTTAGTCTAAGGCTTTATAATTCCGTATTCGAAATGGTTTAAGATTATCCAAGTAAGACATAGGAGAGTATAGAATGGCAGCGACCGAATCTAATATGATGCCTTTAGGAACCCGTGCGCCGGATTTCAAATTACCCGATACCGTGACCGGAACGAGTAAAACGCTTCAAGAATTGAAAGGAGAAAAAGGTACGGTGATTCTCTTCATGTGTAATCATTGCCCTTATGTTCTGCATGTCAAAGATCAATTGATCGCTATTGCCAAGCAATATGCGCAACAAGGCATTAGCACGATTGCAATTAGCGCCAATGACATTATCAATTATCCGCAGGACGCGCCGGATAAAATGCACACAATGATGCGAGAATGGGGTAACCCTTTCGCCGCTTATCTTTACGATGAAAGCCAGTCTGTTGCAAAAGCTTATCAAGCCGCTTGTACGCCGGATATCTATGTATTCGATGCAGCCCTATCTTGTGTTTATCGCGGGCGCTTGGACGGATCGACCCCTAAAAACGATGTACCGCTGACCGGCAGCGATTTACGCGCGGCATTGGATAATTTACTGGCTGGAAAGTCTATCGATTCGCAGCAAATTCCGAGTATAGGCTGCAATATTAAATGGAAAGATTAATGAACGTAGGGAAACGGTTCCAATTTTTCTTTCATTTTTTTTCAAATCTAATTAAGTAGCCGAAAATCGGTTTATTCTTCATCAAATTCAATGAAATCAAATCAAAAATTCAAACCTTGCGACCTGGTCATATATGGCGCGTTAGGCGATTTATCGACACGCAAATTATTAATTTCGTTATATCGGCTCGAAAAATCCGAATTGATCGAGCCCGAGACTCGTATCATCGGTATTGACCGGCATGCTCTCGAAGAGGGCGGCTTCGTTAAAGTTGCTAGGAAAAGTTTACAGTCTTATCTTAATGAGACGATCGAGGATGAAGTCTGGCAGCGTTACTCGGCTCGAATGCAATATCTCATGATCGACCTAACTCAGCTCGATCAATATAAACAATTGAATGCGGTCATCGATTCCAAATCCAGAGTGCTGGTCAATTATTTAGCTGTCGCGCCGTTTTTGTTCAAAAATATTTGCCAGGGTCTCGATAAAGCAAAAATTTTGACTCGAGAATCGCGAGTGGTGATGGAAAAACCGATCGGCAACGATCTGAAATCCAATCGGGAAATCAACGATGCCGTTGCTGAAGTGTTTAACGAGGATCAGGTATTCCGTATCGATCATTATTTAGGCAAGGAAACGGTTCTGAATCTGTTGGCCTTACGATTTGCCAATTCGATTTTTACGACCAATTGGAATCACAATACTATCGACCACATTCAAATTACCGTTGGCGAGGAAGTCGGAATCGAGGGCCGTTGGGAGTATTTCGATAAAACCGGGCAACTACGGGATATGCTGCAAAATCATTTATTGCAGATCCTGACCTTTATCACAATGGAACCGCCCGCGTCGCTGGAAGCCGAAAGCATTCATAGCGAAAAAATCAAGGTGTTGAAAGCCTTGCGTCCGATTACCGCCGACAATGTCGAAGAAGTCACCGTGCGCGGGCAATACACCGCCGGTTATATGAAAGGACAAGCCGTGCCGGGCTATACCGAGGAGGAAGGTGCCGATAAGGAGAGTACCACCGAAAGTTTCGTCGCGGTGCGTGTCGATATCGATAATTGGCGCTGGGCCGGAGTGCCGATATATCTGCGTACCGGCAAGCGCATGCAAAATAAGCGCACCGAAATCGTCGTTTATTTCAAGCGTTTGCCACACAATATCTTCAAGGACAGTTACCGCGAATTGCCGCCGAATAAATTGATCATTCATTTGCAACCGAAAGAAGGCGTGGAAATCGAAATGCTCAATAAGGTACCCGGAATCGGCGGTAGTATCACGTTACAGCAGAATAAACTGGATTTGAGCTTTTCTGAAACGTTCAAAAACAGCCCGTTTTTCGGCGGTTACGAGCGGCTGATTTTGGAAGCAATGCGGGGCGACCCGACCTTGTTCCTGAGTCGGCAGGAAATCGAACAGGCTTGGGCATGGGTCGATTCAATACAAGATGCTTGGGCGCGTAGAAAAATTGCGCCAAAACCCTATTCCGCAGGAAGCTGGGGGCCGGTCGCGTCGGTGGCATTGTTGGCGCGTGACGGACGGGCTTGGGAAGAGTAAGCTCAATCTTGTAGGGTGCGCATCGCGCACCATTTGTCTCTATTGGCCGGGATGATCGGCTTAGGCTATGACAGCATGGATGCTGTCATAGCGCCTACAGGGACGTATTTACGGCGTCCTTTGACGCGGGCCCCCGGCGCTGAATTTTGATCTGTGATGGCTAAGTTATTAATAACAGGCTTCGATCCTTTTGCAGGAGAGATCATTAATCCTTCATGGAAAGCCGTTCGCCATTTAAATAATACGATCATCGGTGGCTTTGAAGTGATTGCCCACGAAATTCCGACCGTGTTCGGAAAAGCGTCGGCGATCGTGCAAAGTCAAATTGAGCACCATCAACCCTCTGTCGTGATCGGTGTTGGTCAAGCGGGCGGTAGCAATGCCATTCGTATGGAATGTTTGGCCAAAAATCGGATTAACGCCAGAAAACAGGATAATGAAGGTAATCAACCTAAGAATGCATTGATTGCCATTGAAGGTCCTGCCTCCTACCCGGCTTCGATTCCGGTTGAAAACATGGTCGAGCAGATCAAAACAGAGGGTATTTCAGCGTATCTTTCCAATTCAGCGGGAGCTTTTGTCTGTAACGAACTTTTTTATTCGACACTCCATTATGTCGAATGCCAAAACCTGCCGATACGAGTTGGTTTTATTCATGTCCCTTATTTGCCGGAACAAGTCGCCAATACAAAACGAGCCGGACTGCTGCCAAGCATGACCGAAGAAACGGTCGTTCGAGCGCTGACTGTTGCAATCGAGGCTATTGGTGACCGTTTGAGCAATTAAACTCAAACAGCATTTCACCATTATGTATCCTTATGCAACCAACACGCCGAATAGTGAACGGCGCGCGGTTCGAACTCCGGCGGTTCTTCTACATCGCACAGCCCTTCGATGGCATGCGGGCAGCGCGGATGAAAGTGGCAACCAGGCGGCGGGTGCAGCAGACTGGGCGGTTCGCCGCCCGGTAGTTCTCGTTCTTGAGCGGCATTCTCGGCATCGGGGTCGGCGGTGGCCGCTAGCAAGGCTTGCGTATAGGGATGCTGAGGAAAGTCGAGCAGGTCGTCAACAGTGGCTGCTTCGACGATGCGGCCTCCGTACATCACGAAAATGCGGTCGGCGAAATGCCGCACGGTCGATAAATCGTGCGTGATGAAGGCCAGCGTCAGCTCGCGCTTGCTTTGTATCGTACGGAGCAGGCGCAGGATCTCGACGCGCACCGAGGCGTCGAGCATCGAGACCGGTTCGTCCGCGATGATCATCGCTGGTTGTAAAATCAACGACCGGGCAATGACGACTCGCTGTTGCTGACCGCCGCTGAGCATGTGCGGAAACTTCGGCAAATAATCGTCGGCTGGCGACAAGCGCACCTCTTCCAGTGCAGCCCGTATCCGCGTTTCACGTTCCTGGCGGTCTTTGACGCCGTGAATGATCAGCGGCTCACTCAAGGCGCGGCGGATCGTCATGAAGGGCGGTAGCGCGCCGAAAGGGTCTTGCTGCACATAGCCGACTCGCGCCCGGTATTGCTTGAGTTCATGCTTATTTAAGGTATGCATGTGTCGGCCTTCGAAGACGACTTCGCCTTGAGTCGGCTTATGCAGACCGAGTAAGGTGCGCGCCAAGGAGCTTTTGCCGCAACCGCTTTCGCCGACGAAGGCAACCGCCTCGCCGCGATAGAGATGGAAATTTACGCCATTCACCGCGCGGACATAGCCCGCCCGGATAAATCCCCATTGCTTTAATTCGAACCAGGTATGCAGGTCTTGTGCAGTAACCAAAACCTCTTTGCTTAACGGCTGTGTTTCCAAAACGGGAGTCGGGGTTTTAATCAACTCCCGAGGGTTGGTTGTTTCGGTAGGGTCCGCATAAAGCCAACAACGGACTTCGTTTCGTTTCGACAAGGCTATCGGCATAGGGTCTTCATCGCAGCGGTCGAATCGGACGGGGCAACGATCGGCGAAACGGCAGCCCGAAGGCAGCAGCATCAGATTCGGCGGTTGACCTGGAATGTGATCGGGTTGCCGGGTCTGATGCAGGCGCGGGACACTATTCATCAACAGCTTTCCGTAAGGATGGGCCGGTTTTGCAAAAAACTGCGCGGTACTGCTAAGTTCCACGATTTGACCCGCATACATCAGCGCGATGCGATCGGCGATTTCGCTGGACGTGGCGACGTCGTGAGTAATCAGCATGAAGCTGGTGCCCAGTTCCCGCTTGATGCGTTTCAATCGATTCATGATGCCGGCCTGCGTCAGAACGTCCAACGCCGAAGTCGGCTCGTCCATGATCACCAGTTCCGGTTCCGCGACCAAGGCCATCGCCAGCACTACCCGTTGGCGCATGCCGCCGGAAAGTTCGAAAGGATAACGCCTTAAAAAATCGCCGGACACACCGACCAGTTCGAACACTTCCCCGGCGCGGGCCATGGCTTTGTGCGGGGACCAGCCGCGATGCACACACAAGGGTTCGGCCACTTGCTCGCCGACTCGCATGACCGGATTCAAAGCGTTCATCGAAGCCTGCATCACCAGCGAAATACGCAGCCATTGGATTTCACGGCGAAAGCGCTCGGGACTCAGGGCCATGATGTCGATGCCGTCGAGCAGCACCCGGCCCGAATGGTGTTTGACATTGCGCGGTAGTACCCGCAACAGGGCCTTGGCCAACGAGCTTTTGCCGCAACCCGACTCGCCCAGCACCACCAGTGCTTCGTTGCGCTGGATTTCGAAGTTCAGGCCGTCTACTGCAGTGACGATGCCGCGTTCGGTTTGATAGGCAAGCCGCAGATCTTCGACTTTGAGCAGGGGTTCTGTCATCGTTAGATCCGCCGTAGCCTGGGGTTGAACACGCGATCCAGCGCAAAACCGAGCAAGGCAAAACCGAGACCTGTCAGCATCAGCAGCAAAGCCGGAGCCAGCACCCAATAATAATAGTGATTGTACAGAGCACTTTCGTTTTGCGCGTCATTGAGCACTTTGCCCCAAGTCGGCAGCACCGGATCGCCGAGCCCTAGCACCGCCAACGAGGCCTCCAAAAAAACGAAGGCTGGGATCAGCGTCACAAAGGTAGGAATCAGCACCGGCAGGATGCGCGGGACCAAGTAATGCAAGATGATGCGGCTATCGCTGGCGCCGTAGGCTTGCGCGGCCTGAATGTAGGGAGACTCGCGTATCGGCAGCAGCATGGCCCGGTACATTTTGGCGCTGGCGCTGAAGATGCCGAGCAGCACCACGACGCCCAGCATCAGCCAAATGCTGGTTGAATAGAGCGTTCCGACCATGACCAGTATCGGCAGCAGCGGTAAAATCATGTTGATCTCAGTGAGCCGTTGTATGGCGGCATCGAGGCGCCCGCCGAACCAAACCCCGGCCGCTGCGATTACTAAGGTCGTCAGCGTCGTGCCGACTGCCGCCAAGAGGCCGAAAGCCAGCGCGATCGGCGTACCCCACAGCAGCGCGAGCAGCAAATCGCGGCGCTGATGATCGGTACCGGCGAGGCCGTGAACGCGCCCATAAACAACCAGTTCGGCGGTGATTTCGGCGGCTTCGTCGAATAATACTGCATCCAAGACCAGCGTGTAGCGTCCGGGTAAAACTTTTGGCGAATCGGTGCCGGGCCGCGCCAGCAAACCCACATGGGGGAGTAGGCCAAGGCGGCGTTCCAATGCCCAATCCTGGGATAGCGAAAAACGGTCGTTGGCCGTGATACGACGTCCTCCTAAGGGAATTTCGCGCCCGTCGGGGGTATGCCAAGTCAGTCGGGCAAAGGGTTCCCGGGTGTGCTTTTCTGACTTCAGAAACAAGTTGATTTCACTCGGGAATTCGGAAAAATCGTAGTCGAAATGTAAGGGTATTCTCAAGCGTCTACCGCCGGAGAAAGTCACCGATTCGGTTTCGGCGTCATGGCTGGAAATAATCAACGTTTTAGGCTTATTACCGCCTTTCAGTCGATCCAGCCATACCGGTTCGGCATTTCGCGGATGCATGCGCCAATAGTCGCCTCCGCGCCAACGATCGAGGGCTTCGTCATAAGGTATTGCGATAACCGTAACAATCGATAAACCGACTAAACAGAAAATGATCGCCATGCCGAGTAACGCGGAAGGATAACGGCGCAGTTCCCACAGTCGTTCGCTCCAGTATCTCATCGGGAGGCTCCAATACGTACGCGCGGATCGACGATGCCGTACACGATGTCCAGCACCAGGATGGAGAAGGCCAGCAAATATGCGAAGATCACCACCGAACCGATGATGACCGGAGTATCATGATGGCCGATAGCTTGAAAGATCAAGGTGCCGAGACCCGGCCAACTGAAGGTTCGTTCTAAAATGATTGCGCCGCTCCACATGCTGATCAGCATTAGCATGAAACTAGTAATGACCGGCGCGAGCGTCGGCCGCAAGATATAGCGACGCTCGATCATCCGGGAAGGCAGGCCTTTTGCTCTGGCCATTTCCACGTAATCTTCGCTGGAGTGAATTAAAAAGAAGGTTCGCCAGGAATAGATTGAAATGAAAATTTGCGACAGCAGCATGGCCAGAACCGGCAAAGCCATGTGTTTCAACACACTGAGCGTATAGTTCCAATTGTTTTCCGGCGGCGGTGCTTGCACCATGCCGCCGGCAGGCAGAATCGGTAAAAGGAAAGCAAAGCATAGAATCAAAAAGATGCCATAAAACCAAGCCGGTGCCGCTGAAGTCGGAGCCAAAACAATGACGATGCGATCCATGAAACTGCCGTAGTGCCGGGACAGCCATAAGGCGATATAGACGGACAAGAAAAAAATCAGCAGATTAGCCGTGCCGAACAGCAGCAAGGTGGCCGGCAAGCGCTCGAGGATGATAGCATGGACTTCGCGCGAACCCTTGTCGCTGTGCATTTGTTCGGCGCGCCCCAGATCCAGCAGCATTGCACGGTAAAGATAATTGAAACTACGCAGCAGGAAAGGCCGGTCCAGATTCAGCCTTTGAACTTCCAAGTCGACGCGGCTTTGTATCAGCCGATTGCGCTCCTCGCTGTCGAGTTCGCGGAAAGACAAGTTGCCGCGCACGGCTTCGGAAATTTCGCTGCGGATTTGCACCAGGCGCAATTCGTCCACGCGCCCTCCCATGTTGGCAATCAATATGGTCAGATAAACGCCGATCAAAACCATCAGCACCAACGCAATAATGCGTTTGCCGGTCAATAACAGCATCAATTTGAGATCGCGAAGCAATCCCTCCGCTTTGTTCGGAATACTTGGGTTTTGGCTAGGGTTCATGGTTCGATACCTTCGGGAATCGATTCGTCGGCGGGTAAGGTTGCGAAGCCGTGAGAAGCGAACGACGGCAGCGCGATACGGTTGGATTTAACCGCCAGTTCCAGACTATTGGCCCCGGCACCGAGCCGAGAAATTTGCCTTGCCGTCAAATTGACTCGCCAAATGCCGTTCTCGGACGGTTCAGCCTTACCTTTAAACGAAAGTTTGCCATCGCCGTCAAACAATAAAAAGATGACTTCGTCGATGGCGTTTAACGGATAGGGCTTTCCTTGAAATGTGACTTGCAAGTCGAATGTCGCAGGTTGACCGACATTGACGAGAATCGGGCCGTCCATGACCAATTCGGGGATTTCCGGTTGAACGAAGCGCAGCCATTTGTCGGCGGGGTCCGGAAAATCTTCGTTACGGCGAAGCACGATACTGCCTTCGAGCGGATGCACCGAATGCAGATAAAAAGGCCCATTGCCAACCCAAAAATGACCGCGTTCGGCATACCAGTCTTTCAATGCTTGATAACGTTCTTCCGCTTCGCCGGAGCTCAAATAGTGTTTCAGCAGCGAGGCAAAAGGAATAAAGCCTTCAAGCCTAGCCGATTCGAGCAATTGCTGCAAGATCGGCAAGCTGGGGCCGGATACTAGGCTCAACCAGTCGACTTGCAACCGGTCGGCCTTGTGCGAGGAAAAAGCCAGACGCTCGTTTTGTTCGGCTAAAATGCCCAGCGCCAAGCTATGCCAAGGCAAGACGCTAGGACTCTTGTCGGCAACCGTAACTTCGGCGTCGGGATGAATTTGATCGCTATAGATGTCGATAATCAGCGGTTGTTTCGAGACGATACGCCATCCCCGGAAATGACGCTGAAAGGATTCGAAATTGGGCACATGCGCGATGTCGTACAACGGACTGTTCGGATCGGCCCGCTCGAAGCTAAGAATCCACGGTAGCAGTAAATCGGCCAGGGATAACGTGCTTCCGTCGTGCCAGCGCCGTTGCCAATAATCGTCCTTATAGCGAATACGAATGCGGCCGCGCGCCTCAAGGCCATCGGGGTGTTTTTCGGCGACCGTGATGAAGCGCTTGTCATGACTATTCCAGTCAATCCAGGCATTGCCGGGAACGTTTATGGTTTCGGCTCGGTGTATCGTCAGCCAATCGTGACTGATGATCAAAGGCACGCCATATTGGACTGTGACGTCGGCCGACTGGATCTGCTGGGGCCAATACAGGCCGGTGAATGGGTCCGGCAACAAAGGCGGGTCTTGTAGGGCACGGATGATTTTTTGGTCGAAGATCCAATTGCTGCCGGCAACCGGATTCCAAGGTTCCGTTAACAAGCCGGGCGAGCCGATCACCATGTTTCCGCCGACTCGATCGTCGAATCGTAAGGTATAGGGCCACAGTGCAGAGGCGGAAACACCGCCGGCTAGATCCACCGCCAGTCTAACATTATGAGCCCGGGGCCAGGCATTGATTTGATCCACCAGCCATACCCGTACGGAATCTTCCAGAGCCAATTGCAATGCCCGGCTCATTAAAGCCCGACGCTCCGGCCAAGTGCGATAATCGCGGCGTTGCAAGCGGTCGGCAATCTCGTCGAATTCAGCCGAAGGGCGATAAGCCTGCCATAAAGGGTCGGCGCGCCCTTTGGACGTGTAATAATAGCTGAAATTATCGGTTAGATCGCGCTCAATCCGGCTGGCAACCCAACCGCCAGTGTACAGATGCCAATGGCCGGCATGGGGATCGCCGGCAAGCCAAATTCGTGAAGCTTCGGCGGCAGTGCGATAGAGGTAGCTGATTTCGAACCCGAGATTCTCGAGCAGCGCGCCAATATAGTCGCCGATATTTTTGCGTGCATCTTCGGTTCGGATCAATAGACGCAAACGTACCGGCCTGTCTTGATACCACCAGCGGCCTTGTTCGAATCGAGCACCCAAAGACTGCATTTCCCTATCGATGATTTGTCTGGCGGCTTCGGGATCGTGTTGATAACGTAGTTCTAAAGCTCTGGCAACGTCGGCCAAATGCGCATAGTCCGGAAATGCGGTGCTCAGTGGGAGAAAACGTGGGACAGCCAATCCGCCGTAGATTTCTTCGGCAATATAGCGGCGGTTGATCAGTTGATTGAGGGCTTCGCGTATCGCCGGAACATGAAAGGGATTGAGTTCGCCATTGGCGAAATGGGGACCTGTCGGATTGAGGGTCAGTTCTACCGAGCTACCGTAGGAAATATCGTAGTCGGCGTTTTTCGAATCGCGCAGACGCTGAAAAACCGTGGTGCTGGTGATGCCCTGCGTGAAAATATGATGGCTGCCGCTCTCGATCAGGCTGACTACCTGCCCGATATCGCCTTGCTGGGTAAAGACGACCTGGTCGACCAAGGCGCCGCGGCGACCATCGTTTTGTCGTTCTTCGGAAGATTGC
Organism: Methylotuvimicrobium alcaliphilum 20Z; assembly: GCF_000968535.2. Taxonomy (NCBI): domain Bacteria; kingdom Pseudomonadati; phylum Pseudomonadota; class Gammaproteobacteria; order Methylococcales; family Methylococcaceae; genus Methylotuvimicrobium; species Methylotuvimicrobium alcaliphilum. Next base: position 4,624,817 of record NC_016112.1, on the reverse strand, counting down.
CGACCGGTTTCGACGAAGGCTGGTGCCGAGCCCTCGTTTTTCAAGTAAAAAATGAAAATAAGCGCCGTGAGAACCGATAGGGCAATCATGGCAAGAACGAGTTTGTTCATGTGCTGCACGCATCGGTAAAGTGGATGGAAAGCATTCGTTTGACACGGAGATTGTGCATGTCGGGCATGCTATGATTTAAAAAAAGCAATGTCAAACAGCTAATCCAGCTATAACAAATAAAGCAAATCTAACGTAAGAAATCTTGCACTTCTTCCTGCGTCGGTAATCCGGGTCTGGCGCCGGTTTTGGTACAACATAGCGCACCGGCAGCGCTGGCGTAATTCAAAATATCCAACCAGTCTTGGCCGGCGGCCAATGCAGTGGCGAAAGCGCCGTGAAAAGCGTCGCCGGCACCAGTGCTATCGATAGCGATCACAGGATAGGCCGGCAGCTCGCCTTGTTCATTACCGCGTTGCCAAATCAAGCCGTTTTCGCCCAAGGTGATCACGGCAGCAGGTGCGGTTTCCGCCAGTCGCCTCAATGCCGTGTGTATGTCTCCGGCGTATTGCAGCGCAAATTTTTCCGAAGCAACCAAATAATCCGATAAGTCCAATAAGCCGATGCTGCCCTCGTGAACCGAGCCGGCATCGAGCACGGTCGGAATACCGTTGTATCTTGCATAGCGTGCCAGTTGTAAGGAAATATTCGGTTCGTGACCGTCGAACAGCATGACCTTGGCTTCGAGGTTCGAATAATCGACCGCACCGGCGTTCAAGGGGCGGGTTGCGCCTTTGTAATTGATCAGCGCGCGCCGGCCGTCGGGTTTGACCAGTATTGCAGAGAGGGGTGTCGGTGCCTTGCCTCTAACGATAAAACGGGTGTCGACGCCATCATCAAGCAATTCCTGCCAATGTTTGCTACCGAATAAGTCATCGCCTAAATAACCGGCAAAAGCCGCCTTGAAACCGAGCCGGGCAACCGTTATCGCGGCATTAGCGGCAGGCCCTCCGCCGCAACCGGCAAAGCGGTCGGCAAACACTTTCTCATCGGTGCCGGGGTGGGCCGGTACCGAAAAAATAAGATCATAAGTGGCTTGTCCTACGCAAAGGACATCGATACAAGTAGTAGGTTGATTCATAAGCGGAATAAATGCTAGTTATTACTGAGGTACAAGTGTAATGCAGTTTATACTTATCGTAGATCAATAGAGAAATTCAGCATAGATTACTCCTTTTATATAATCTCTATTTAAACACTTTAATGCGATAATATTTGACAAATAAGCATGCAATCTATTTTCGACGATGAAAAAAGCCTATCTTTTCGATCCTTTTCGAACGAAGTCGTTAAAAAAGGATCGATCGGTAAAGATGTATACCTTTCGCACTTCAAATTTCGGCAGTGCCCGAGGAGGCGCCGGGGTGTCCGGTCGGTTTTCGCTCCTGCAAAATCGACATTCACGCCATCCATGGCGTTCACAAAGGCTTTGCCAGCATGGAGCTGGCATAGAGCATGGACGTATTCACGGCGTCCTTTGACGGACACCCCGGTGCCGAATTTTGATCTACGATGGGTATAGTCAAACAATCGTCAATTGTTTTTCAGGCTCGCGGACTCACCAAGATTTATCGCATGGGAGAAGTTGAAGTTGTCGCATTGCGCAATGTCGATCTTGATCTGTATAGAGGCCAATTCGCCGTATTACTCGGCGCATCGGGCAGTGGCAAATCCACGCTCTTGAATATTCTAGGCGGTCTGGATTCCGCGACTTCCGGCCATGTGCTATACAGTGATAAAGATCTTACCGTCGTCAATGAGAGAGAGTTGACCGCATTTCGTCGCGACCATGTCGGCTTTGTATTTCAGTTTTACAATTTAATCCCGAGCCTAACCGCGCGTGAAAACGTTGCCGCGGTCACCGAGATTGCTTCGCAACCGATGACACCGGAAGATGCGCTCGAGCTTGTCGGCATGGGTAAACGGTTGGATCATTTTCCGGCCCAACTTTCCGGCGGAGAACAACAGCGGGTTGCAATCGCTCGGGCCATTGCTAAAAATCCGTCTGTATTATTGTGCGACGAGCCGACCGGCGCGCTCGACTCATCGACCGGAATCGTCGTTTTGGAAGCGCTCGAGCGCGCAAATCGTGAACTCGGCACCACAACAGTGGTTATCACCCACAACATAGTCATTGCAGAAATGGCGCATCATGTGATTCGGTTAGCCGATGGTCAAATTATAGGATCCGACTTTAATCAAGCGCGAAAATCGCCGTCGGAACTGAGCTGGTAATGCGGGCGCTCAACCGTAAATTACTACGCGATCTCTGGCTAATGCGCGGTATGACCTTGGCGATATCTCTGGTCATCATCGGAGGTATTTCGACTTTTATAATGTCGCGGGTTACCTACGAATCGCTAAAATTAACTCAAACGAGTTACTACATTAATCAGCGTTTCGCCGAAGTATTCGTAAGTTTGGTACGGGCTCCCGAAGCAGCGGCGGAGCGTTTTGCGGAATTGCCGGGCATCAACCAAGTCGAAACTCGCGTCGTGGCGGCTATCAATATCCAGGTAGAAGGTTTCGACGATCCCATTACCGGTCGCATCGTTTCATTACCCGATTTTGGTGCGCCTCGGCTCAATGTGCCATATGTGCGGCGCGGACGATTGCCGGTGGCGGGTGCCGGAAACGAAGTGGCGATTAGCGAAGCCTTTGCCGATGCGCATCGTTTAAAGCCGGGTGATCGTATCGAGGTAATTATCCGAGGACATCGCAAACGTCTTAATATTGTCGGCATTGTTTTAACGCCTGAGTATATGTATGCGATTCCGCCGGGAGGACTATTTCCGGATTATCAACGTTACGGAATTTTATGGATGAACCGTAAGGCGCTTGCTACAGCCTACAATATGGATGGCGCTTTCAACAATGTAGTTTTTTCGCTTCAGTCGGATGCATTCGAGCGCGATGTTATTGATGGAATCGATCTTATTCTTGCTCGTTATGGCGGGTTAGGCGCTTACAGTCGTAAAGATCAGTTCAGCCATCGATTCATTACCGATGAATTGCATGCCCTTGAAATCATGGCAACCATTTTTCCAGTGATTTTTTTGAGCGTGGCGACGTTTCTATTGAATATCGTCATCAGTCGATTGGTGTCTACAGAGCGTGAACAAATTGCGACACTGAAGGCATTCGGTTATGCAACGTCGCAAATTGCCATGCACTATGTCAAATTGATTATAAGCATAACATCTTTTGGGATAGTGTTAGGAGTCGCACTCGGGCTTTGGTTTGCAGACGCCTTATGCAGCATGTATCAACAGCTTTATAGTTTTCCCTATCTTCATTTCATATTGAATCCTGCCGTCATGTCGCAAGCCGTGTTTGTTACCCTATTTGCAGCGCTGGCAGGTACGGCCTTTGCCGTTCGGCGAGCCGCTCAACTTCCACCCGCAGAAGGTATGCGACCGGAACCGCCTCTAAACTATCGAGCTACGCTTATCGAGCGTATCGGTTTACAAAAGCATCTTGACGAACCGTCGCGTATGATAATTCGCCACATCGCGCGGCAGCCCGTCAAGGCAGGATTAACGATATTGGGTATCGCAGCCGCATGCGGTATTTTGATGATGACTAATTTTCAACGGGATGCAATCAATTGGATTATCGAAGTGCAGTATGGCTTGAGTAGCCGTGAAGATTTAACCGTCATGTTCAATGATCCGACACCGTACCGTGCGCTCTATTCGTTAGGAGCATTAGAGGGAGTAAATAATATTGAAGGTTTCCGCTCCGTTTCCGCTCGTTTGGTACATGGTCATCGCAGCTACCGTTTTAAAGTCGACGGCATAGAACCCGGCGGGAAACTCCATAGGATATTGAACCCATCGCTTGAGGCTATCGATATTCCCCAGGAAGGAATTATATTGTCCGACTACCTGGCAACGGAGATTCTCCAAATCGCACCCGGTCAATTACTGACGATTGAAGTTCTCGAGGGCAATAGGTCTGTATTTAAGGTCCCTGTCGTAGGTACTTCGCGGCAATATCTTGGTGTCAACGCATATATGAATCGCTCGACACTCAACCGTTTGATGCATGAAGGCCCCGCGATTTCCGGTGTGCGATTGTCTGTGGATCCCGAATATCAAATCAACCTCTATCACCAACTCCGAGACATGCCGCGCGTTGCTGGAACCATCGTTCGCGATACGGCAATCGAACAGTTCAATGAAATGATGGAAAAAACGATTCTATGGTTTTCCTTTATCACTGCCCTGCTGGGCGCCTTTGTCGCTTTTGGCGTCGTGTATAATTCGGCCCGTATCGCATTTTCGGAACGAAGTCGGGAGCTAGCCTCGTTACGAGTATTGGGTTTTACCCGCGCCGAAGTCGGTTACATCTTGCTGGGTGAAATAGGCTTGCTGACCCTAGCGGCCATTCCTCCCGGTTTTCTGGTTGGAATCGGTCTGTCGAGTTACATTGCAAAGTCATTTTCATCGGATCTTTACCGCATTCCGATGATCGTAGTTCCGTCGACTTATGCTTTAGCGGCTTCCATCGTTTTGATTTCTTTTGCAGTGACTGCTGCGTTGATCTGGCGGCAGTTGAGTCGTCTCGATCTTATCGAAGTATTAAAAACACGGGAGTAAACTAATGCCGTCAGGACGTTTTGTAGGGATATCGGCACTAATGGCGCTTGTTATACTGGCGATTGCATGGGGTTTCTGGCCTAGACCGGTATTGGTCGAAACGAGCATCGTTGCGCGCAGGCCGTTGCGGATTACTATAGAAGAAGAAGGCAAAACACGAGTTAAAGACCGTTACATGCTTTATGCGCCAGTGGCGGGTTACCTTAGACGCATCGATCTGGAAGTTGGCGATGTTGTCGAGCTAGGTCAACCGCTGGCCTTGATTGATCCCTTGCCGCCGACAGTATTGGACCCCCGCAGCCGAGCGGAAGCGGAAGCACGAGTTGCCGCGGCACGCTCAGCCTTAGCGCGTGTCAAGGCTTCAGCCAGACAAGCCCGTGCCGAGGCCGAACATGCCTCGGTAGAATTTCGCCGCCGCGAAGAATTGATGACGCGTAGTTTAATATCGCGTTCGGAATTCGACCAAGCACGCAGTCGTATGTTGGCTTTGAAAGCCGCAGCGCAAGCGGCTAATTCGGCAATCGAGGTGGCCCATTTCGACTTAGAGGCTGCGCAAGCGGCGCTTCGTTATTCGGCTGTAGCGGATACTTCAAAGCCGGTTGAAACCGTACAAGTGCGCTCGCCTATCGGTGGACGCGTTTTAAACATCGAACAGAAAAGCGCCGGCGTAGTGCCTGCCGGACACTTGTTGTTGGAAGTCGGCGATACGCATAATCTGGAAATCGAAGTTGAGGTGTTATCTCATGATGCGATACGTATCGAACCCGGTGGGCGTGTATTATTGGAGCGTTGGGGAGGCAATGACATACTCGAAGGCATCGTGCGGATCATCAAGCCGACGGGATTTACTAAAATCAGTGCGCTAGGAGTCGAAGAGCAACGTGTAGTGGTTGTCGCGGACATTCGTTCTGCCTCTGAAATCTGGCGGCGCTTAGGAGACGGTTACCGAGTGGAAGCAAAATTCATCGTTTGGGAACAACCAGAAGCACTGACCGTTGCCAGTAATGCATTATTCCGTCACAACGACGGCAGGGCCGTATTTGTTGTTGAAAATGGGCGTGCTCGATTGCGATCGGTACGGACAGGCCAGAGTAATGGTTTATTGACCGAAATTTTGGAAGGACTCGTACTAGGCGAGAAGGTAATCGACCATCCCGATGATGCGATAGACGAAGGCACGCGCGTTGCGTCATTTGGTTCTTAAGGCAGCGTGTTTCAAAATAACGTTCATGAAGGTCTAGCCATCGCCCCGGCAAATGAAAGTTCTCTGGTGGGGAGGGTACGGTCACTCGCCCGACAGGACGCCGTAAATACGTCCCTGTAGGCTCGACGGCGGCTGTCCTTGCCGCCGACGCCTGCCGATCGAGCAACCGCACCCTCTTCGGAACCGACATTGTTTTTCATATTTCTTGTTCCTACGCTCTGCTTCACCAGAGGAATTGCGAACTTTCACAGTAAAAGCCTGCCCTTCTCCGTTTTTCATCCATCCAGGATCTTGAAAGTCAATACATGGGTAAGATATCGGTTATCGTTGTTTAGCGAGTCCCAATAAAATGTGGTTTTATGCCATAATAGCGCGTTTGTTTCCATCATATTTTCGCCGGTTAAGCCATGTCAGACAGAAAAATTCTTGTTACCAGTGCCCTGCCTTATGCCAATGGTCCGATTCATTTAGGACACATGGTCGAATATATTCAAACCGATATTTGGGTACGGTTTCAGAAACAACGGCATCAGCAATGCTATTTCGTTTGTGCCGACGATACGCACGGTACGCCGATCATGCTTAGGGCCGACAGCGAAGGCATTACGCCTGAACAATTAATCGCCCGCTCCGCCGAAGAGCATTTGGCCGATTTTACCGAGTTCGGCGTTGCGTTCGACAATTTTCATAGTACGCACTCTGCAGAGAACAAGTCGCTCGCCGAGTTGATCTATAGACGTTTGCGCGAGGGCGGGCATATCTCATCGCGCAGCATCACGCAGGCTTTCGATCCGGTCAAAAACATGTTTTTACCTGATCGCTTCATTAAGGGCGATTGTCCGAAATGCGGCGCAAAGGACCAGTACGGTGACAGCTGTGAGGCGTGCGGCGCGACCTATTCGCCGACCGAATTGAAAAATGCCGTGTCGGTCGTTTCCGGCGAAAAACCGATCGAAAAAGAATCGCTGCATTATTTCTTCAAGTTACCGGATTTCGAGAATATGTTGCGCGAATGGATAGCCGAAGGCCATTTACAGAATGAAGTCGGTAACAAAATGAACGAATGGCTCGAAAATGGTCTGCAGGAATGGGATATCTCGCGTGACGCGCCGTATTTCGGTTTCGAAATACCGGATGCGCCAGGCAAATATTTCTATGTCTGGCTCGATGCGCCGATCGGATACATGGCTAGTTTCAAAAATCTATGCGAGCGCGAGGAAGACTTGAATTTCGATGATTTCTGGGCCGAGGAAAGCGATGCCGAGTTGTATCATTTCATCGGTAAGGACATCATTTATTTTCATGCATTGTTCTGGCCTGCAATGTTGAAGGGGTCAGGCTTTAGAACACCGAGCGCAATATTCGCGCACGGTTTTTTGACCGTGAACGGCGAAAAGATGTCCAAATCGCGCGGTACTTTCATTAAAGCGCGCACCTATCTCGACCACCTGAACCCGGAATATCTGCGGTATTATTTTGCAGCGAAACTCGGTTCCGGCGTCGACGATATCGATTTAAACTTCGACGATTTTACCCAACGCGTTAATTCCGATCTAGTCGGTAAGGTTGTCAATATTGCAAGCCGTTGCGCCGGTTTTATTCATAAACGTTTCGACGGTATGCTTTCGAAACATTGCGTGGAGCCGGAACTATACGATTATTTCATCGAGGCAAATGAAGGTATTGCGCGTTGTTATGAAACGCGCGAATTCGGCAAGGCAATGCGTGAAATCATGGCGCTCGCAGATCGCGCCAATCAGTATATCGACGAGAAAAAACCTTGGTTAATCGCGAAAGAGGAAGGCCGCGATGAGGAGCTGCATGAAATTTGCTCGATGGGCATCAATTTGTTTAGATTATTGATCGTCTATTTAAAACCGGTTGTGCCGGCAATGGCCCATCAAGCCGAAATTTTTTTGAACCTGGAACCTGAGGCCTGGCCGGATAAAGCCGAGCCGTTGCTCGATCATCAGATTGACGTGTTTCGGCCGTTGATGACTCGGGTCGATCCTGACAAGATCGCTGCGGTGGTCGAAGCCTCAAAGGAAAACTTGCAAAAAACCGAGGAGCCGAAACCGAAACGTTTCGACCCGATCGCCGAGGCGATTGAGTTCGACGATTTTGCCAAACTGGATCTTCGCATCGCGCGCATCGTCAAAGCCGAACATGTCGAAGGCGCGGACAAGTTGTTGCAACTGACCGTCGATATCGGCGATGAAACACGCAATATCTTTGCCGGAATTAAATCAGCCTACGCGCCGGAAGATCTGATCGGCAAATTGACATTGGTCGTCGCGAATTTAAAACCAAGGAAAATGCGTTTCGGCCTATCCGAAGGCATGGTGCTGGCCGCCGGGCCGGGCGGCAAGGACATCTGGTTGCTGAATCCGGATCAAGGAGCCGTGCCGGGCATGCGCGTCAAGTAATAGCGCATGCCCGCAAAGACTAAGATTGCAAAAAGATGCATGACTTATGTATAGCATGTAGCTCTTATGCATCGTAGCGGAATACGGGAGTGGCGTGATTTCGAACTTGCCGGATTGCGCTACGATGCTACTCCCTTTTGATCGAAAAACCGTCTAAGAATAAAAGGTATGGGATGTGTTTATCGAGGACCGCCGTTCACCCAGCACCTAAATTATCCTAGATAGTTAATCATAGCCAATGAACTATGGAATTTAGGTGCTGGGTAACCCCCTCCATTGGGGCTTGACGGCAGCAATCGAACGCCAGGGATGGCGTGTATTAGGGCAATGCAGGAGCAATTGCCGAGGAGCAAAAATCTGCCTTGCTGCCGACATCCTCGCTAGCCACACCCCATACCTTCCTTCATAAAGTTAGCCATTTTTTGAGTATAAAGGGAGTACCTTAGCTGCCTATAAAGTTTACGGCGCCGTAGGATGGGTAGCAGCGAAGCGGAAACCCGTCGCTTTGTTTGGGCTTAGGTACAGATGCGGTAACGCCACCATTAATCAAGCACGCGATTTGTCACAATGGCGCTCATGACCTTACTGTCAATAGCGATTTAGCTGGGGCGGAGAGCGGTGTTAAGCTTGATGCGCATGGGTTGTAAACCCCATCCTGCTTAGTAGTGATTTGCATAGGCATAATAAGCTATTGAAATAACTTCTTATTCTTAGACGGCTTCTCGTTCAAAAGAGAGCCATCAATCACGGTGGGGTGATAAGGCCTCGGTAAGCGCCGACTCCAAGTCGTTATATTCAAAACTGAAGCCAAGTTCATTAATGAGTCTTAATGGCATAACGCGTTGGCTGCCAAGTACTAGTTCCGACATTTCACCGAGCAGTAGCTTCAAAGCCCAAACGGGAATCGGCAATAAGGCAGGACGTTTCAAACAGGCGGCTAACGTTTCGGTGAACTCGCGATTGGTGACGGGGTTTGGTGCGGTAGCATTGTAAGGGCCGCGCATCGAGTCGTCGTTCAACATGGCGCAGGCGACGTTGATCCAATCTTGCCTATGTATCCAAGACATCCATTGGGTGCCGGCGCCGATTCGACCGCCCAGGCCAAGCTTGAAGGGTAAGAGCATACGTTGTAGCAGTCCCCCTTCGTGACCTATAACCAAACCGGTTCGTATTAAACAAACTCGGATATCGAGTTGTTCGGCTTGCAGCGCGCTGTTTTCCCAGGCCAAACATAATCGATGTGAAAAATCGTCTTTGGCGGGCGTCTCTTCATCGAGAACCGTGTCGCCTTGGTTTCCGTAATAGCCAATCGCCGACCCACTAATCAAGACTTCCGGTTTTACGACCAACCGTTCCAGCGTTTCAAACAAACGATCTGTCAATAAGACGCGGCTATCCCAGATAATACGTTTTTGTGTCTCGGTCCATCGTTTGTCGAAAATTGGCGCGCCGGCTAGGTTAATGACCGCGTCGAATCGTTGGTCCGGTGTGATGTCTTCGAGGCGGCCCAGGCCTTTTGTGCCGGGGCCGCAAATTGACGGAACGTGTTCGGGATTCCGGCTAAGTACCGTCAGCTGGTGACCCTGACCGCTCAATTGTCTGGTCAAAAGAGTTCCGATAAAACCGGTGCCGCCTGTTAATAATATATTCATGACTCGGGCTCCGTAGTGAGAGTGACAACAACAAAATTAGCCGGTTTGCTTATCGGGATTCCTCGACATGTTGACCGTCGTGTTCCAGTTTTACGGGTAGGAATGATAATAAACCATAAGCAATATGTGAAAGACCGGCATAGAGAAAAAACAAGCGGTAAGTATGATCGATCGGAATTTGATTGACGCGACCATAAAATTCGAGAGCTCCACTTAACAAAATCAAAAAAAGACCGACAGCTGTCAATTCTTTATAGCTTTGCTTCATGAAACAATAGGCGAACATCGATAATTCCGCTAGTACAATATAAATCATCATGATTTTGATGTTATTACTCAAAGGGCCGTAAAGGTCGGTGTTGAGCTCGAAAAACGTTTGGTTAGTCGTAAAGGATAGGGTTGCTGCTGCGACACTGACGGCCAGAGAGACATAATAATTAGCTTCCAACGCATATTTGAAGCTGGTTAAGCTTTTTGTTGCAAAACTATTCATGAGATTATCCTTAAAAAAAGTCCTCCTGAAAGAACCGAACAGGAGGACTTTATAGAGGAGGACATTGACAGCGGCTAGGTTGCGAGGCCGCCTTGACCTATGTTGCCGCCGCCCGTTGTATCCGGAGTCACCGTGACAGGGGGGTGTTCGTCCTTGTCATCATCTTCCGGTACCGGAGGGGCAATTTTTTTGCCATTCATTAAATCATCGATTTGAAACTTATCGATGGTTTCCCACTGCATTAATGCTTCCGCCATATTATGGAGGATGTCCATGCGATCGGTGAGAATCTGTTTGGCACGCTCATAGTTTTTGTCGACCAGCGAGCGAATTTCGTCGTCGATCAAGCGTGCCATTTGTTCTGACATCGCTTTATTTTGCGGTCCGAAATAGCCTTGATTTTGATCCGGGCCGTAATCCATCGGTCCGAGGCGATCGGAGAGACCCCATTTAGTCACCATGTTGCGGGCCAATTGAGTGGCGCGCTCGATGTCATTGGAAGCGCCGGTGGTCACTTTGTTTTTGCCGTATATGATTTCCTCGGCAACCCGACCGCCGAATAAGCTGGCGATTTGGCTTTCCAGTTTATCCCGGCTGGCGCTGTAGGAATCCCGTTCCGGTAGGAACATCGTGATGCCTAATGCACCACCACGGGGCATGATACTGACTTTGTAGACCGGATCGTGTTCCGGTACGATGCGACCGACGATGGCATGACCGGCTTCATGATAGGCGGTCATCAACTTATCTTCTTCGCGCATCATCATGCTTCTTCTTTCGGCGCCCATAAGCATTTTGTCGCGGGCTTTATCGAGATCTTCCATGTTCACTTCGCGTTTGTTTTTACGCGCCGCAAATAAAGCTGCTTCGTTGATCAGATTCGCGAGTTCCGCACCGGAAAAGCCGGGCGTGCCTCGGGCCAGATCGTTGATGTTGACATCGGCGGCTTGCGGTACTTTTTTGATATGAACGCCGAGAATCTGCTCGCGGCCTTTGATATCGGGTAAACTGACCGTGACTTGTCGGTCGAATCGGCCCGGTCTCAGCAAGGCTTTATCGAGTACATCGGCGCGGTTGGTCGCGGCGATAACGATAATGCCTTCGTTGCCGTTGAAGCCGTCCATTTCCACAAGCAATTGGTTCAAGGTTTGTTCGCGTTCGTCATTGCCGCCGCCCATGCCGTTGCCGCGATGACGGCCGACCGCATCGATCTCGTCGATGAAGATGATGCACGGTGCGCGTTTCTTGGCTTGTTCGAACATATCGCGAACGCGAGAGGCACCGACACCGACAAACATTTCAACGAAATCCGAACCGGATATCGAGAAGAACGGTACACCCGCTTCACCTGCAATGGCCCGAGCTAGCAGCGTTTTACCGGTTCCCGGAGGACCGACCATCAATACGCCACGCGGTATCTGACCGCCGAGGAATTCGTATTTGGCGGGGTCTCTCAGAAAATCGACCATTTCGACGACGTCTTCCTTGGCTTCTTCGACGCCGGCGACATCGGTGAATTTGACTTTGATTTGGTTTTCCTCGAGCAATTTGGCCTTGCTTTTACCGAAATTCATCTGGCCGCCCATGCCGCCGCCTTGCTGTTTGCGGAAGAAATAAACCCAGACTGCGATCAGCAGTAACATCGGTGCCCATGAGATAAAGATCTGCATCAGCATCGATTGTTTCGGCGGCGAAGCAACTTTGATTTTGACGCCGTATTCCAATAATTCGTCGATCATTTTGGCATCATTTGGGTTATAGGTCATGAACCTTTCCCCATTACGACGACGACCATTGATTTCCTCGCCGTTGATCGTGACTTCAGCAACGACGCCGGCGCGTATGTCTTCGATAAAGTCAGAGTATGACAAGGCATAGTTACTGTCGTTTTGCGGGCCCATTCGGCTAAATGCCGTGAATAGCGTAAGCCCTACCGCTATCCAGATGACGATTTTAAGTGCATTTGATTTCATTTAAATTTTCTCCTCTTTAGAGATGTATGAGGATATCATTCTTCTTTCGAAAAATACCTGAAGAAATCCGATTTCGGTTCCAATAACAGAGTATCTTGAGTATTTTCGAACGATTTTTGATAGGCGTTCAAGCTTCGGTGGAATGCATAAAACTCTTCATTTTTGCCATGGCTGACCGCATAGATCTCGGCCGACTTGGCATCGCCACGTCCTCGTATTTGTTCGGCTTCTCGATAAGCGTTGGCCAAAATAATTTCGCGTTCCTTATCGGCCTGCGCGCTAATTTGTTCTGCAAGTTCCGCGCCTTGTGAGCGGAATTCTCGGGCAACTCTTTCGCGTTCGGCTTCCATTCTACGAAATACAGAGCTGCTGACTTCGTCCGGCAAATCAATGCGCTTTATGCGTATATCGACCAACTCGATGCCGTATTGTTCAGCAACCGGGCTTAATTTTTCCATCAGCACCTTGCGTAAATTACCTCTATCCTCGGAAACCAACTCTTTAATTGTTCTTAAGCCGAATTCGCCGCGCATCGCATCTTTCATAATTTGATCGAGTCGAAGGTTGGCTTGAAAAGAATCGCCGCTGACCGTTGTATAAAACAGGCCGACGTCGCCAATTTTCCATTTGGCAAAAGAATCGACAATCACATTTTTCTTTTCCGAAGTCAGGAAACGTTCCGATTTGGCATTAAGGGTTTGGATTCGCGCATCGAACGCACTGGTGTTATTGATCAAGGGCATTTTGAAATGAAGGCCCGGCCGATAATCGGATTCGACGATTTCGCCCAAGCGAAATTTTATCGCTTTTTCACTTTCACCAACATAAAACACCGACATATAACCAAGAATCAGCACAGATAAACCGGTAGGAACTAATAACTGTTTAGGTAATGAATTCATAGTCTGCTCCTGCTGGAACGGATGGTAGAAGCATGAATTGGTTTTCGGGTATCGGTTTGGGCGGCTTTTTCGATTTGCGCAATAGAGCTTAGGTTAGGACCACCGGCTTTTTGATCGCCATTTTTCTGCATCGAGTCGATCGGCATGTAGAACATATTATTCCCGTTTTCAACTGCTACAATCACTTTGTTGGTATTGCTGTAAAGTTTTTCCTTAGCTTCGAGATACAAGCGTTTGCGGGTTATTTTGGGTGCTTTTTCATATTCGACCAATAATTGATCGAAGCGTTGCGTCTCGCCGGTTGCTCTGGCGACTACTTGAGCTTCGTAAGCTTCGGCCTCCTGAATCAATCTTGCCGCTGCACCTCGAGCTTTAGGAATCACCTCGTTGGCATAAGCTTCGGCTTCATTGATCAGTCTTTGTTTGTCTTCTCGTGCCCGAATGGCATCCTCGAAAGCATTTTGAACTTCCTCTGGTGGTTGGGCATCCTGTAGGTTGACACTGGCAATGCGCAGACCTGTTTGATATTGGTCCATCGCGTCCTGCACCTGATCCTTGATTGCTGTGGCAATTTGACTGCGGCCTTCGGTTAGGATGAAGTCCATATTATTCTTGCCGATTACGCCCCGCTCGATACTTTCGGTCACTTGCTTAAGCGTGGCTTCGGCATTTTTGACGTTGAATAAATAATCCCTGGCATCTTTAATTTGATATTGAATGGCTAACCTAACGCTGATAATGTTTTCATCCTTGGTTAGCATTAGCGATTCGGGTAAGTCAGATCCGCTTCCAAGCTGACGACCTCCGGTTTGATAACCGATTTCAATGAAGCGTTGTTGTTCGACGTTGACTATAGAGACGTCTTCAATTGGAAAAGGTAAATGCCAATGTGGGCCAGGCATTGTGGTGGCTTGATAGGCGCCGAAGCGGGTTTCAACACCCCGGTTGCCTTGATCCACGATATAAACGCCGCTGCCAACCCAGGCAATCAAAAACGCGGCGCTTGAGTAAGCGAATATTGGTTTGTAATGACGGCTCAGAAAGTTTTGTGGCTTCTTATTGATGCTTCGCCATATATTTTCGAATTGAGCTTCCCAATCGGACTTAGGATTTTCACCTAGTTCCTCCGGGTCATTATTTTTATTGTTCCAGGTCATAGCAGACTCCTGATACTCGTGTGTAAAGGTCGGTTTATTTTTTATTCCGCCTTCTTATTGTTCGGTGCAATGTCGCTTTAATTTGGTCGTTTTAACCGGGCTCGAGAAAATCGACTAAATCACTGCTGAATTTATTTTTTAATTTCAATAGCGCACTGTTCTGAATTTGTCTGACCCGTTCCCGCGTTAACGACATCCGGTCGGCAATGTCTTGCAGCGTCATTTCGGTATCGCTGTCGAGTCCGAAGCGGCAATTAATGATGTCGGCTTCGCGTTCAGGTAGGGTTTCTATTGCCTTTCTCAAACAGTTTTTCAATGCCGAATTAGCCAATATACTGATCGGTTGCGGAAAATGGTTCTGCTCCATCGAATCGACGATCGCCGGTAAATCTTCATCATCATTGATATTGTTATCGAGCGAAATGGTCGGTTGATAATTATTGACGATGGCTTTGATTTCCTCTTCGGGCAAGGCGCAGATTTCGGCTAGTGTTTTATTGGTTGGCCATTGGTTGTGTTTGACCAGATAATCGTTCATCGTCTCGAACACCGCGGCCGCTTTTGCCGCGATGTTGTAAGGCAGGCGGACCATTTTTTCCTGTCTGACCATGCCCCGAGTGATGCTTTGCTTGATCCAATAAATCGCATAAGTAGAAAAGCGCACCGAGCGTCGCCAATCGTAACGGTCAACCGCCTTGATCAAACCCACAGTCCCGTCTTGAATTAAATCGGTAAACGGCACCGAGGAATGATGATATTGACGGGCAATGAACGTGACTAGCCTAAGGTTGCCGCTGATCATCGCACGTCTTGCGGAAATCATTCGTTGTTGCTCTATCGACGCGGATTTCAACAACTCCAAGTCATCACCGTTGAGTGCTCGATCCTTGAGCCGGCAAGTTAAGACCTTGACGATTTGTTGCAGGAAATTAGGTAAAAGATGAAGATCGTCCAGTAATTGTCTGCATTCAGTAAATACGGCACTTGAATGCGTGTTACCTTTGGCGTTGATCACTTGCTGAAAACACTCTAATAACTTGCTTGCGAGCTGTTTAGCGGTATCCTGTGCAGCATTGTCCTTTTGTACAGGTTCGAGACTGTTTTTTCTGATAAGCTCGGATAAGTCGATGCCATCACCGATAGCACTAACAAATTCGCCGGCGATAACCGATAGTCCCGAATCCGAATAAATCATCAAATGCGATAAATTCAAGCGACTTTGTTCCATTTGTTGGGCTAGCGAGGTTAATTCCTCGGGAGTCAGAACCGATGCATTTTGCTGATGGATCAATAACTCGTCGCCTCCATTCTGCACGAATGTCATTGCATCATTCGATGAGGACAGCACTTCGGTTTCCGCAAATAATTCGGCATCGGCAGGTTCCGATTCGATTTCATCGGAATCGTTGTTTAGGTTGTCGATTTGCGGTCGCCTTGAATGCATTAAATCCGTTTCCAGAGAAGCTTCCTTATAAAAGCCTCGAAAACTGCCGGAACGATACTGATTGTTTAGCATTGAATAGTTCATTTGGGTCATAGTGGATTGCCCCTTACCAGGTAACTGGTTATATACCCTGAGTAAATACTTTGTTGAGTCAACTAAAGCTTGGATTAAACATTACTCCTGAGTACAATGTTTGTCAAACATAAATCATAAACAAAACCTGTGCATAAATGTATACAATAAAAACTGTGACCTCACTCACAGGCATAAATACCGAAACACTTAGAGCTTGGGAAAGGCGCTACGGAACCGTTAATCCCGTTAGGGACAGCAAAGGCCGGCGTCTTTATACTCAGCAAGATGTTGAGCGTTTGACGCTCTTGCTGGCGGCCACTAAGCAAGGTTTTACGATTAGCAAAATCGCAGATTTGAGTAACGATGAGTTACAGAATCTGTTGAACGCCAATCAAAATGCGCCTAATGCCAATCAGGAATTGTTTTTTGTGCGGATTGTCGATGCTCTGCTGCAGTTTCGCATGGATGTTTGCGAAGACTTGCTTAGGAGGGCGCTGATCGCAATGGACCCCCTCTGCTATGCCCGGGAGGTTCTTTTGCCGACTCTGGAAAAAGTCGGTAATCTTTGGCATGAAGGTAAATTGACAATTGCTCAAGAGCATCTATTTTCCGCCTGTGTTAAACGAATCGTGTTAAGCATGGTGAATCACGAACAGCCATTTTCCGGAACTAATCCCGGCGTGATGTTCGCAACCATGACCGGAGAACATCACGAATTCGGAATATTACTGAGCTGCTGGTTGGCTGCTAACCAGCGATGTAAATGCTATTACATCGGCCCCGATTTGCCATGGGAAGACTTGTTAAACGCAGGAAACCGGCTCAAGCCTTCTGTTATCGTGATGAGTCTCGCAAATACGCCGCCTGAACAAGCTATGATTCAAAACCTAAACTATCTGGCCGAGGCGTTGCCGAAAGATATCCAGTTATGGGTCGGCGGTACCGGTGCACAGTATTTGTTCAAGTCGAATCAATTGCCGGAACGGTCGGTTTTTACCGCTAGTCTCGACGACTTTTACCATCGAATCGGTCGCTTGATTCAAAGTCGTCCGCTCTCGCGGCCGTTTTAGCGATTCTCGATCAATTGATTTAAGGTCTGACTTTTCAATGCATGAAAAGTTCTTAATATCTTATGATTTCAGTAGGTTTTTTTAATCTAGTCGTTCAAATGACATGAAGACGAGGTTTTTATTGCATTCACGGCAAATGGCTTTCATAATTCTAGGCTTATTTAACACAGGACTATTGCCTGTTATTGTTGATTCGATGCTCAGATTCTTTTTTACTTTCTCAAATCCAATGCATGGTTGTTTTGGCCGAATATCGTCCGAGCGGATGATTTATCGCCCGAGGCCGTGCGTGGTTATTTTGGAGTGTAGGGTTAGTTTTATGAAATACATGGCATTAAATATATTTAATAATCAACGATATGCTTAAAATGGGTTGCCGAATAATAATATGAAAAGGGCCCGGATGGGCCCTTTTTTTTGGCTTAACGTTTACACAGTCCCGTTTAAGGGACCCAATTAGGGGGCAGCAATGAACGAAGAAATCAGTCAATTGGTCGAGCGTCTTAACGAAGCTGAAAATGAAGATCAAAAAACTGTTTTTGAACAAGCCATAGAAGAACTGGAAAGTACCGAGTTGGCATTATTGTTGGAATCCCTGCCCTTGCACCAACGTTTGGAGCGTTGGCAGCAGGTTCCTGACGAAGATCGTGTCGATGTTTTGGTTGCGATGCGTGCCGAGCCAAGGCAGACCATCATCGAAAGCTTCGAAGAATCGGAATTGCAGAGTTTACTAAGCGGCTTACATGCCGAGGATTTGATCGAGCTGGCGGAAACATTGCCGGAATCGGTGATAGATACCGCGCTTGGCAATATGGATGCTAGTCAGCGTAAACATTATCAGTTATCGGCGCAATATGACGATGAACGAATCGGCCGCTATGTCGATCACGAGTTATTGATTTTACCAAGGACAGCAAGGGTTAGACAGGCGATGCGCTTGATCCGCAAAAACCTGCCCGAGTATACCGATTGCATTTATCTGATTCAGCGTAATGGTGCTTTCGTCGGCACCGTTCTCGTTCATAAATTGTACGCCGCGGATCCTCTTACGCCATTGGTCGAATTATGTATAGACGATCCCGTTACTGTTTCAGCGGATAGTTATTTAACCGATGCTGCGGAAAAGATGGAGCATTCGGGGCTTACCGCATTACCGGTTATCGATGTCAATCAACTGTTATTAGGCAGAATCACCTTGCGCTTGGCTTTGGAAATTACCCGCGAAGAATATGAAAGCCAATTGATGGCGACCGCAGGTATGGATGAAGACGAAGACTTGTTCGCTCCTGTGATTCGTAGTTCAAAACGCCGAGCCACCTGGTTAGGAATCAATTTGTTAACGGCTTTTCTGGCTTCTTGGTCAATCGGCTTATTTGAAGGTACATTACAGCAAATCGTTGCATTAGCGGTGTTGATGCCGATTGTCGCATCAATGGGCGGAATAGCCGGTAGTCAGACCTTGACTTTGATCATCAGAGGCATTGCATTGGGTCAAATCAGCAAGGGGAATTTTAAGCCGCTTTTAATTAAAGAAGTCAGTGTCGGCATACTCAATGGCTTGTTATGGGCTTTAGTGATCGGTGCTATTGCAGGCATTTGGTTCGGTAGTCTGTCAATCGGTTCGGTGATTGCGGCCGCGATTGTCGTGAATATTATCATTGCAGCTTTCGCAGGCGTCGTAATACCGTTGGTCTTGGACACGCTCGATATCGACCCGGCCTTATCCGGTTCGGTCATACTGACAACCGTGACCGATGTTGTCGGTTTTGTTGCTTTTTTGGGTTTAGGGACCGTTTTTTTGTTGTGATAATCATTAGGCTCTTTGCTATACCCGTCATAGATCAAAATTCGGCGCCTGGGTGTCCGCTAAAGGACGCCGTGAATACGTCCAGACTCTACCAGCTCCATGCCGGCAAAGCCTTTATGAACGCCATGGATGGCGTGAATGTCGATTTTGCAGGAGCGAAAATCGACCGGACACCCAGGCGCCTCCTCAGGCACTGCCGGAATTTGAAGTGCGAAAGGTATAATCAAATGGTAGAGCCCCTCGAATCAACGACGAAATTTGAATTTAGATTGGTATAGAGCCGTCTCAATGCTGTCATAATTCAAAGCGACAATACTCATTATCCTAGAAAAAGCATTTCATCATAAAGATTCACAGCAATTCCCAATTTGGGGATCAAAAAGGGTGTGGGGCGTGCTTGGCGAGGATGTCGGCAGCGGGACAGGTTTTTTCTCCTCGGCAATTGCTCCCGCATAGCCCTACTAGACGCCATCCTTGGCGCTTAGGTGCTGCCAAGTCTCCATGGATGGGTTTACGGCGTTCCTCGACAGGCAACCCCACACCCTAAGATTGGCGAACCTGCTTAGGTAATCTCCTGAAATACTTCATGAACTTCATGGATGACCTGCCGAATTTAAGATTATATATATTGTGCCGCTGCTTTATGCTCATCGCATTACGAAACTCGGTTTGCTAAGGGCATAGTCGTATTTTTACAGGAGAAGGCTGATGACCGCACCTCGTTTTTTTACGCCCGAATTGAGTCAAAAACTGGATGGCTTATCCGAATTGGCGCTGGATTGTAATTTTTCCTGGAGTCACCGGGCCGACGAAATCTGGCATCGATTGAATAGCTCCTTATGGGAGCAATCCCGTAATCCATGGCTAGTGTTGCAAGCCTGTTCGGCAAACTTGTTGCAAGAGCTCGCCGATAATGAAGAATTTTGCCGAAAACTGCAAAGCATCGTGGCCGAGCATCGTGCCTCGCTGGCCGAACCCCGTTGGTACCAGAACGAACTCGAACAAAGCACTAAGCTAGCGCAAATTGCCTATTTCAGCATGGAGTTCGGCCTTAGCGAAGCTTTGCCGATTTATTCCGGCGGCCTGGGTTTATTGGCCGGCGATCATCTAAAAGCCGCCAATGATTTGGGCATCCCCCTCGTGGGCGTTGGCTTGTTGTATCAAAACGGCTATTTTCGTCAGGCTTTCGACGATGACGGCAATCAGATCGCGCTCTATCCCAATGCCGATACCGGCGATTTACCGATTTGCCCTGTACGCAAGGATAACGGCGAATGGCTTCGGATAAAACTCAATACGCCGTCGAAATTGTGGATCAGAGTGTGGCAAGCGCAAATCGGTCGAATTACGCTTTATCTATTGGATAGTAACGATCCGGTTAATCATCCGGTCGATCGTTGTATTACCAGCGAGTTGTACGGCGGCGGACTCGAAATCCGTTTGGCTCAAGAAATTTTATTGGGCATCGGTGGCTGGCGAGTGTTGAGAGCTTTAGGCATCAAGCCTGAAGTTTGCCATTTGAATGAGGGTCACGCGGCATTTTTAGTACTGGAGCGAGCTCGCGATTTAATGAAAGAAACCGGGCTGGATTTTAAAACCGCGCTGACCATTACGCGGGCCGGTAATCTGTTTACCACGCATACGCCGGTCGAAGCCGGCTTCGATCGTTTCAGTCCGGAATTGATTGGAAAACGGCTCGGCAATTATGCGCAAAAACTCGATATCGATATCGAAACTTTATTGAATCTCGGCCGCAATCCGGATTTAAAAACCTACGATAAATCGTTCAACATGGCTTATCTGGCTATTCACGGCAGCGCCGCGGTTAATGGGGTGAGCCGTTTGCATGGTGAGGTCAGTCGGCGTATTTTCAGCCCTTTGTTTCCGAATTGGCCGGCGGAAGAAATACCGATCGACCATATCACTAATGGCGTCTATGTTCCGGCATGGGATTCGCAGGAAGCCGACGAGTTATGGACCGGTTTGTGCGGTAAAAACCGCTGGGTTTGCGAATACGGCGATTTGCCGGAACAATTCCAGCAGGTTACGGATGAGCAGTTATGGAATCTGCGTGCGCAAAACCGAAAATGCTTGGTCGAGTTCGTCCGGGATGAATACAACCGGGAACTCGATGTTCAAGGCAATATCTCGAAAACCGAGCGTAAAGATCAAGTGCTTCGCTTGTTCGACCCTAATGTCATGATTATCGGCTTTGCCCGTCGGTTTGCAACCTATAAGCGCCCTAACCTGCTGTTGACCGATCCCGATCGTTTGGCTGCGATACTAACCAATCCCAATCGTCCGGTACAATTGGTTATCTCGGGTAAAGCTCACCCGGCCGATTTGCCCGGTCAAGTATTGATTCGAGCTTGGCATGAATTTATCCGTCGGCCTGAAATCAGGGAGCGTGCAATTTTTTTGAGCGATTACGATATGATTACCGCCGAATATTTGGTTCAAGGGGTCGACCTTTGGATCAACACGCCAAGACGTCCTTGGGAGGCTTGCGGGACTAGCGGCATGAAAATTCTGGTTAACGGCGGCTTGAATCTATCCGAACTCGACGGCTGGTGGGCGGAAGCGTATCGCCCCGAAGTCGGCTGGTCATTGAACGGGCAAGAGGTCGAGCAAGCCGATCATGAACAAGCCGAGATACTTTACCGCCTGCTTGAACAGGAAATTGTGCCGATGTTTTATGAGCGTGATCAACAAGGCTTGCCGCGCCGCTGGTTAGCTATCATGCGGGAAAGCATGGCGACGCTGACGCCTTATTTTTCGGCCAATCGCATGGTCAGGGAGTATACGTCCAAGTTTTATTTACCTCTAGCCGAAAGCTATTGCAAAAGGTTGGACGGAAATATGCAGCCGGGTAAGCAGTTGATCGAATGGTTGAAACGCATCGATGATCTTTGGGCTAAAATCCATGTCGATAATGTAGTGACGGAAACCCGGGAGAACGACTACGCGTTCAGTATGCAGGTTTATCTTGGGGAGCTTAGCGAGGAAGATGTTTGTGTGGAATTATTCGCGGAACCTTCAGGCGAAGGACGATTTGAGATTCATTCGATGGCGATAGAACAAGTGTTGGCCGGCGCGATAAACGGTTATATCTATAGCGCGACGATACCGAAAACTAGGCCGATAAGCGATTATACGCCGAGAATTAGACCTAGCAATCCGGATTGCAGTTTGCCGTTGGAAGCCAATCAGATTTACTGGGTGCAAGCGCGACAAGGGTAAATTAAATCTTGCCTCGCTTGCAGTAGAGATTTACAAAAAAGTCGTTTTTACTCGGCTTTTGCAATTTCCGCGCGCATTTGGTCGATGACTGCTTTGTAGTCCGGTTTGCCGAAAATCGCCGAACCGGCAACGAAGGTATCGGCGCCCGCCGCTTTGATTTCACGAATATTGTCGACTTTGACGCCGCCGTCGATTTCCAAACGAATATCGAAACCGCTTTCATCGATTCGTTTTCTTGCATCGCGCAGTTTGGTTAATGCCGACGGCAGAAACGATTGTCCGCCGAAGCCCGGGTTGACCGACATCAATAAAATCATGTCGAGTTTATCCATCACATGATCCAGATAATGCAGCGAAGTCGACGGGTTGAATACCAAGCCGGCTTTACAACCTTGGTCTTTGATCAATTGCAAGGTTCTATCCAGATGAACCGAAGCTTCAGGATGGAAGGTAATATAGCTGGCGCCGGCTTTGGCGAAGTCCGGGATGATTCGATCGACCGGATCGATCATCAAATGTACGTCGATTGGAGCGGTAACGCCATGATTTCTTAATGCTTCGCAAACCAATGGGCCGATCGTTAAATTGGGTACGAAATGATTGTCCATGACGTCAAAATGGACAACATCGGCACCGGCCGCTAAAACGTTATCGACTTCTTCGCCTAAGCGAGCGAAATCGGCAGAGAGAATGGAAGGAGCTATCCAGTTTTGGGCCATTTTTTTATCCTCGATTAAAACAAAACAAGCGATTATAGTCTTTTTTTATTAATTGATCCCGCATTGATTTATAAGTGTATTCAGTGACGCAAGCGATATCAAGTTTAAGTTCAAAAAACAACTCTGGAGCTATTGTAGAGTCGGATAGACGAGGACTATAATCGAGTCGTAGTTCTTTTATACTCATCGTAGATCAAAATTCGGCACCGGGGTGTCCGTCAAAGGACGCCGTGAATACATCCCTGTAGGCTCTATGCCAGCTCCATGCTGGCAAAGCCTTTGCCGTACACCCCGGTGTCTCCTCAGGCACCCCTCTGTGTCAATATACCTGAGACACCGCCCCATGCATTAATTAGGGAACATTTTCGGAGAAAATCTCATGACTGACACAACCGTACAAGCTATTCCTCATGCCGCGGCGAACGCGGAGGACACGCAAGACGCCCGTAGGGCGGCTGAAGTGTCCTCCGCGTTCGCCGCGGAACCTTCCCGCATCACCAGCGAAGTGCTTGAAAAGGCCGCCCGCCGGACGTTTACCGCCGAATACAAAGAGCGCATCTTGACCCAGGCTGATGCGTGTAGCGAACCGGGCTGCATCGGCAAGTTGCTGCGCACAGAGGGATTATATTCCTCACATCTCAGCAAATGGCGCAGCGAACGTGAGCAGGCCATCCGCGCCGGTCTATCCAAGCCGCGTGGCCGCAAACCTTCGGACAAGAATCCGTTAGCCGCTGAAAATGCTCGTCTGCAAGCCGAAATTCAGCGTTTGCAGGCATGCCTAACACAGGCGGAGGCTATCATCGATGTCCAAAAAAAACTTTCGCAACTGCTGGGCTTGTGCGAGATTCCAGCCCACACCGGGAGAGCATCATGAAGGCCACGCTTGAACTCAGCCGTGAGGTTGGCGTTAAGGCCGCCTGCGAGGCGCTCAACTTCAACCGTGCCTCGTTTTATCGCGCACAACAAGATCGCTCTTCGTGGCCGGTCGAACGTCCGCGCCCGCCGCTGGCACTGAGTACGGACGAAGAGCTACACGTCCTGGCGCATCTGCACAGCGAGCGTTTCATGGATTGCTCGCCTTATCAGGTCTATGCGGCGCTGCTCGACGAGGGCGTTTACCTGTGCTCCATCAGCACCCTCTATCGCATCCTGGTGCGCCACCAGGAAGTGCGCGAGCGCCGCAACCAGCTTCGTCGTCCCAACTACACCAAGCCCGAGTTACTCGCCACTGCGCCCAACCAAGTATGGTCATGGGATATCACCAAACTCAAAGGCCCGGCCAAATGGACGTATTTCTACCTCTACGTCATTATCGACATTTTCAGCCGCTGCGTGGTCGGCTGGATGGTAGCGCACCGCGAATCCACCGAGCTGGCTAAGCGACTGATTGGCGAAAGCTGTACTCGGCAAACTATCCGTGAAGGCCAATTGACTATTCACGCCGACCGCGGCAGCAGTATGACCTCCAAAGGCGTCGAGCAACTGCTGGCTGACCTGGGCGTGACCAAAACCCATTCACGGCCCCATGTCTCCAACGACAACCCGTATTCCGAGGCGCAGTTCAAGACCTTGAAATACCGACCGGGCTTTCCGGCTCAATTCGGCGCTATCGAAGATGCCAGAAGCTTTTGCGGAACGTTCTTCGACTGGTACAACCATGACCACTATCACTCCGGCATTGCACTGTTAACCCCGGCCAGCGTTCACAGCGGCCAAGCCGTCGAGATAGTTACGCAGCGCACGCAAGTCCTGCATGCCGCATTCGAGCGCAATCCGGAACGCTTCAAAAACCGCCAACCCCATGCCCAAGCCGTACCTGAAGCCGCTTGGATTAACCCGCCCCCTTCACGGACGGCAAATGAGGCTCTCGACCAGGAAAACTAAACTCACAATCTACACTAATTTTTTATTATGGGTGTCTCAAAATCATTGACATATACCGCACTGCCGAAATTTGAAGTATGAAAGGTATATGTTTATAAAGAACTCGTCCATATGACAAGGAGAATGATTATGAACAAGAAAATGATAATTGCGTTGTTGGCACCGTTGTTTTTTGCTCCGGCTGCTTATGCGCAATTCGAACATCACAAAGGACCTGTCGATAGTTGCGTGAAATCGGCGCTCGATGCTCATCCTGGGGATATAGTATCAATGCGGGCCGAAATCGAAGACGGTAAGCCTCAGTATGAATTGGATATCCACGGCAAGGATGGTAAGCATTGGGAAGTCGAATGCGATGCCGCAAGCGGTAAAATAACCGAAACCGAGCGCGAAGTTGCGGCCGACGATCCGGAATTTACGTCGAAGGCTAAAGTCAGATTGGATGCGGCGTTAAAAACGGCATTGGACAAGTATCCGGGCAGCGTCATGAAAATCGAATATGAAATCGAAGCGGACGGCGGCGTTGCCTATGAGTTCGATATCAAAACCGCCGACGGCAAGCTGCTTGAAGTTGAAGTCGATGCAATCAACGGCAAGCTCAGCGACCCGGAAGAAGTGGTCTATCAAATCGGCTTGGATTGATAAGGCGAGTCGTAATTACGGATGCTATTGTCGCTACAATAGCATCCGATTTTTTGGCACGGACTAGGACATTGCCAACCATACGGTAGATTGGCCATTTAACAGGGGTGTTTTTCGGGAGTTTTTCCCATTGCCTTGATCGACCTTCACCTGCTAGAGTCTTCGACCAGCATATCTCTCTTTCTTCAGTTGTTTCTTGAAAATTTCGCAGTGCCATATTTCCCCCTCCGATTGATTTCAATCACCGTTTTCATTTCACTGATGCCGTTCGTTGATGCGGCCGAGCCAGTCGAAAAGGAAGCGCAAGCCTCGGCACAAACGAAAATAAGTCCGTCTGGCGAGCCCGAAGATAAGGCCGTTTTGCTTGATGTATTGTCACGGTTCGAGTCCGAGTTACGAGAACAGCTCAAAAACGCCCTTGCCGAATTGAAACAGCGTATCGAACAGGGTCCGCCCTTCCAACTCGAAGAGCGTCAAAAGCGTATAGCCCGGCTGGAAATCTTGCTGAACGATCCCGATGCCGATTTGCCGGAACAATATCGGCGCGTCGTCGAAGCGTACCGGGTCGAGCTCGATTATGCGAAGACCATCGATGCCTATCGAGCTCTGCTGAAAACCGACGGAAACGAGCGCTTGGTGGACTTCCTCAGCATCGGGCGCTTGGCTTTGTATTACCAAACCCTCAATGGCCGCGAATCGGGCATTTGGCTTAACGATAGTCGCCGTTGGCAGCGGTTGTCCGGGGAAGGCAACGAAGCGATTACTCAAGGGCTGCGCACCGCGCGGAAATTGGAGCCGCCGCAATTGATCGAACTGCCGCTGCCGGGACCTAGGAAGCCGTGACTATGAAGTTTTGGTTTGTCTTATGCCTCGCGCTTGCTTTGGTCCCACTCGCCCAAGCCGAAACCGAAGCCGTATTGACGCCGCCGGAATTGGAAACCCGTTTGGACGAAGAGCTGGCGGCCAAGGCCGCATTGTTTTCGGCGATTCGCGAAAGCGCTTCGGACCTCAAGCCCTTATACCAGCAGCTTTTTTTAGGCGGCGATGCCGCCCGGCAGAGGGCCTTGCTCAAACAATTGGCCGACTCCAAACAGATACCGGCCACAAACGATCTAAAGGCATTATTCGCCAGTTTGCAGCAGCAACTCGATGCCTTAGGGAGTGTGTCTATTATTCAGGCGCCGGTTTATGAACCTAGCGGTCAGGCCGTCGACAAGGAAGTACTAAGGCTCGGCGGTTTCAGCTTCATCGCCGATGGGCGTTATCTGGCGTATTCGCCCGAGATCGACCGATTGGTCGAATTGCCGCGCCAACCGGCGTCGAGCCTGCTCAATTCGGCGCGCCGATTTCAGCAAGTGAATGCCGATACGCTGGCGCCGGTCGCGCTCGACCCATCCGGCGGGCAGACCTTGCAGTTATTGGTGCAAATTCCGAATTTGCAAGAACGCATCGCCCAAGGCGGCATCGTCGGTTGTTTGATTGTGTTCCTGGCCGGCTTCGCTTACGCGCTCAGCGGATACCGTTTCGTGGATCTGAGCCTGGTCGGTAAACGCATCAAACAGCAACTGCAAACGACCGATTTGCGGCTCGACAACCCTTTGGGTAGGGTTCTCGCCAAGCTGGAACAGGAGACCGCATGCGATGAAGAGGCTTTGTATTTGACCGTCGAGGAAGCCTTAACCGGCGAGCGGATCAAACTGGAGCGCGCCCTGGCCTTTTTGAAATTAGTGGCGGCGATTGCTCCGATGTTGGGTTTGCTCGGTACCGTCACCGGCATGATTGAAACCTTTCAAGCCATTGCACTGCATGGCTCGGGCGATCCGAAATTGATGTCGGGGGGGATTTCGCAGGCGCTGGTTACAACCGTGCTGGGGCTGGTAGCCGCGATTCCGATTTTGTTATTCCATAGCTTGTTGCTTGGCAGATGCCAAAATTTGGGCAATTTATTGGAAGCCCATGTCGCGGCGGCTCTGGCTTTACGTCTCGAGCAACGGCATGCCGCCGAATAAAACCTAACGGTAAACAGCGATGAACGGCGATATTATCGAAAGCCTGATCATTTCGCTGCAGCGCGCCGAACAGCACATCGAGGATTTGATCGCGATGGGCGGGCCTGTCATGTGGCCGCTGCTGGCCGTTTCGCTCGTATTGTGGACATTGGTTTTGGAGCGTTATTGGTATTTGCTGCGTGTCTTTCCCGCCTATATCGAAAACAATCTTCCGGTCTTGCGCTCGCGTGCCGCGTTGATCATCGAGACTGCTGAAGTCACTTTTTTACTGCGCCGCCATCTGCGGCTCATCAAAACATTGTCCGGTATTCTGCCGATGCTGGGTTTATTGGGCACCGTGACCGGCATCGTCGAAACCTTCGATTTGATTCGCGTGTTCGGTAGCGCCGAACCACGCATCGTCGCGCGCGGGGTCTCTCAGGCACTGATCACGACGATGGCCGGATTGGTGTTGGGTTTATTCGGCGTCGCGGTCGGTTACGATCTCACTCGGCGGGCGCGCACAGGCGAGCGCCGGTTTCGCAGTCAAATCGGTCGTTATGAATAGATTGCCATGAATCGAAACAAATTATACTTCGCGCGGCCACATTTGCTGGTAAGCTAACTCGCTCTTTTGTTCGATAGCTGCGTTGCGAAAACAGTTACATAGCTTGCTATGCGCCTGTTTTCGCGCCTTGCTCTCGAACAAAATAGCATTGCCATAAAAGCCGCAAACATGACCGTACGAAGTATATTCAAAAGCCGTAACGACAACAACGAGGATCATTCCGACACGATCAACATGACACCGTTGATCGACATGGTCTTCATTCTGTTGATTTTCTTTCTGGTGACCAGCTCGTTTATCCGCGAATCGACGGTTGCGGTACAGCGCCCGAGAGCCGCGACGGCCACACCTCAGCAAAATACCGATTTGATCGTAACGATCGGCTCGGATGAACAAATCTGGCTGAACAACGACTCGGTGGATATACGCATGCTGCGCGCCCGGATCGAGCAAC
The DNA here is from genome assembly GCF_000968535.2 of Methylotuvimicrobium alcaliphilum 20Z. Classification (NCBI taxonomy): domain Bacteria; kingdom Pseudomonadati; phylum Pseudomonadota; class Gammaproteobacteria; order Methylococcales; family Methylococcaceae; genus Methylotuvimicrobium; species Methylotuvimicrobium alcaliphilum. The sequence goes on along the minus strand of NC_016112.1, from coordinate 4,596,470 downwards.
AAGGACTCTCGGGACCGAGCCGGTCCGTGGTCATTTTGGCCGATCAAAAGACCAGCACAGGGCTGTTGATCAAGGTCATGGACCAACTGCGCTTAGCCGGCTTGGCCACAATCTCGGTGGCGGCCAGTACGGAGCCGGACCCTTCATGAAACCGGCGCATTCGGGCCGGGTGTTGTCGGCGTCGTTTGTCGCGGCCTTGATTATTAACCTAGCTTTGCTGCTCTTGATCGGCGCATTGATCAGCCGGCGAGAAGCCGCATTGATTTCGAAAGCGAAACCGCAAGCGATCGAATTCATTCGCATGCCGCCGAAGGTCGAAGAGCCGAAACCAAAGCCCAAACCGATCGAGCCTCCCGAACCGGAGCCTAAAGCCGAGCCCGAACCGGTAAGGCCCAAGCCCAAAGCCGTCACGCCGAAACCGGTCAAGCGTGCCGCTCCAAGGAAATCGGCCCCCAAAAAAACGCCATCGCCAAGCGTTCCGGCCCCCCGCATCGATATTCCCAAACAAGGAGACGGACCTGAATTGGCACCCGTGCCGGGCACCGACTCACGCGTGACCGCGCCGCCGTCGGATTGGTCGACCGACAAGACCGAAGCGGCGGCAAGCGGTGACGGCAGCGGCGCGGGAAACAGCGGCGCGGGCGATCGAGCCTTGGTGGTGTTATCGCGCACGATGCCGCGTTACCCGCGTCGGGCGCGCGAACGCGGTATCGAAGGCTGGGTTCGCCTAGAAATCGTCGTGAAGCCGAATGGGACGGTCGGCGATGCCCGAGTCATCGATGCTAACCCGAAACAAATTTTCGATCAGGCGGCCCTCGAAGCGATCCGGCGCTGGCGATTCAAACCGACATACAAGGACGGCCGCGCAGTCGAACAGAGAGTAGTCCAGGAAATCAGCTTTCGGCTCGATAGACGGCGTTAATCGAGTATTCAATTCGCTAAGAAACAAGCTGAATGTAAATATTCAGTCCCCGCCTGGGGTTCCTAATCGCAAAGCGATTCGGGTTGCATTTCTAGTTCCCACGGTCCTCCGTGGGAACCCATACCTTGGCTGTCGAGGCAAGACCGGTTTAGATCTCCACAGAGGGCAGAGTGCTCAACGTTATACACAAGTATCGGTAAACTTGCTAGACAGGTTATCGCTCCTATGACTGTATGCTCTGTGGGAGCGATTCCCAGATCGTCCCTCACCTAACGCTAGGTGAGGGAAAGCCGCAAACGTCAGTAAGCAATAAATGCTATCGAGGTCGTATTGGCTAAGATGGCATCAAAAGTTTAAGTTATTTTGTGCTCATTCTTAATCGGAATATCAACATCGATGGCACCAGGACATTGCACACATGAAAGCCAAATTAAAACTAATCGCCGGTTTCGTTTTATTGGAAACGATCGATATCATTCCGTTGCCGATTACGACATTGGTTGCGGTCTATATCGTCTGGAAAAAGCCGCTTTGGTTTAAAAACCTGGTGCTGGAGCTTTATCAAGCGGACGAGCCGAAGGCTAAGGAACGGGATGATAAGTCATTGAATTAGCTTCGGTGAAATAGAGTTCAACAACGGGCATATACCTTTCGCACTTCATGCCAGAGGAGGCGACGAATTTTGATCTACGACGGGTATAAATTCTTCGTTCCCACCGATCCAGCCTGGGAATGCATACTAAAGTTGGCAAATTCCACAAGGTTGCATAACCTGAAGAGGGGCATACATAATATCTCGGCATAAGTCTGTGCTGAAATAATGAAACAAGAGACATGGCGAACCACATCCGCGTCATGAAAACATTTTTGACCGATTTATTTAAGGAGACCGCGATGCCTAAAAAAACCGCGAAGAAGCAAAAAAACGATGAAAATCAAGAAACGCTGCGGGATTTGCAACGCCGCGCCGATGAATTCATCAATGAAGGGTTCATATCCGGTGAAATGGACGAGTCGTCCGAAGCATTGAATAAAAAGTTTATGGACTATATCGATGCGTACGAGGATACGAAATGGGTAGCGACCTTCGACTTACTGTTGCAATGCGGCATGACCTTGCCGAACCCGGAAGAGTTGGACGATACGCAACTCAGCGCCAAATTGTGGGAGGTCATTAATGGGTTAGCGATGCTGCGCATGTTTCTCTACTGCACGGATCACCTTAACGACCGCGAACTCTACGAAATGCTTTGGCATGACGTGTTGCGCGAGGAAGGCCCGGTCATGCCGTTAGACAACGACTCTGCCTTCCATATCGACATATTGGGCAGCGGCAGCGAGACAGATATGATGCTTTACCTTCGCTTTTATGCGGATAAAGAAGAACGTCGCAACTGGGCGAAAGATTGGCCGGAAGATCTCATCCCTCCTCATGAAGAGCCTCCTTACGATCGAGACCGGCACTTGCCGAGCCGCGATCAAACGCAATGGCGTATTGACGGCAAACCGTCGTAAAACAAAACTGTACTGCAACTTAGGATTTCGTTGTCTCGTTCCCAAGCTCCAGCTCTTATCGTTATACACAAATATCGGTAAACTTGCTAAACAAAGGTCATCGTATACCCGGCAACGGTGCTGTTTGATAAATCTGCGGATATTGAACATCAGTGGCTCCGAAATCGCGATCTGGGGATCGCTCCCAGTGCGCCCAGGAGGGCACAAAATCAGCAGGGTGTAAGTCCCTGTCGGCGTAAGCCATAACGTCGGGGAAAAGGGGTCAGGTTACTTTTTAGGATCAAAGGTGGTCTGGACGTTTAGGTGATCGGCAATATCATGGTCGATTTATTTAACGGTTCCTGATTAGCAAGTTTCTTCAGCTAAAGCCCAAAAACCAGCATATCCCTAGCAGGACGGGGTTTGCAACCCCGTTCTAAACGTTTTGACTTTGGCCGAAGTCAGCCGAAATGTTTAGGGCAAACCGAAACGTTGGGGACGGGTTAAATAACCCGTCCCGCAGAAGTGGCTACGACTGGTCACTGCTCGGACAGTTGGCTTCGGCAAGCTGAAGCATCTTGCTAATCAGGTAACGGTTTGCATAATCAATTGGCTTTATAAAGCAGCCTGACCAGCACTAACGCCGGAAAAACATGCCATGCAAAACTCCGAAACCCCATGAATAAATTGAACAAAAAATGTAGCATACTCGTAAACTTAAGATTAAGGTTAGATGCAAATTAATTGATATATACCTTTCGCACTTCAAATTTCGGCAGTGCCCGAGGAGGCGCCGGGGTGTCCGATCCCTTACCTAACGCTAGGTGAGGGACCAGCATGGAGCTGGCATAGAGTCTACATGGACGTATTCACCCAGCACCTAAATTCCCTAGCCCATTGACCATGGTTAATAGTCTTAGATAATTTAGGTGCTGGGTTCGCGGCGTCCTTTGACGGACACCCCGGTGCCGAATTTTGATCTACGATGGGTATACTTTTGTGTCTCATTCTCAAGTTCTACTTGGGAATACCTACCTTTAAGCTCTGCTTATCGTTCGCCAAGCGGAGCTTGACGGTAGAGACTCCCAAACAAGAGTTTGGGAGCGAGCAAAAAGCGTAGAAATTTGATGTATGTGGTTATCGCTCTAAATTTATTATCCATCGCGTTTTTTGGACGGTAACAGACGCGCCAACCAAGGCTTGTCCTCACGGGGTTTAAATTCAGAATCTTCCTGCTGAATCCGCCGCTGCAATGCATCCTGCTCGCGTTTGTGCTGCTCCAATCGCTGCCGGATGTCTTGCAGGTGCTCACTTGAAATAGATAGACGAATGAAGTCATGATCCTTGCGAAGCATGAATCTGGTTACTTCATCGAGCAATTCGTAATTGATTTCCTCGGGCAAGAAAACCTTGTCAAACACATCGAAATTGAAATGATTGCGTATTTGCAGTTTGATTTTGGACTGCTGATAATCGACTTCAAACCGCAGAAATACTGGAACAGATCGTTGTATTCGAAATTGCGTACAAACGCGGCCCTCTCGCATAGGCAAGGGTTTCCAGTCGAAATTGAGTTTTTTTTCATGCAGGAAGGAAATTTCCCGCTCGATCGCGCCCTTTCCTTCCCGCGGCAGATAAAATTCGCCTTCACCGACACAGGAATACGACACATTGATCTGCATCAGCTTATTGATATCGGTAAAACCCATGATGCCATCGGTATTGATTTTATAGTTGGTCTGCTTCAGCCTGCCGAATTGCGGATACAGATCGCTGTAGTTTTCGACTTCGATCGCGTGTTCCAAAAAATTGAGATGATCGACCAGCTCTTTCATGAAACGAAAAGCCTGCTGCATGCGAGGCAGGATGTCACGTCGATAATTAGCGGCCAATTGCTGGTCGAGTTCCTTTTGCGAAAACTGATCCTGTTGTTTCTTGGCGGCTTCGGTGCGAAGTTGTTCGAGTATTCCCATATCGAGGTACCCAGGTCGAGATAAATTCGATTGATTAACAAAAAAGCGCGGAACGTCCATACAGGATTTGTCCAGTACCGCGCATCCCTGCGTTCCAGAAAATACGGATTAAATCGGCATTCCCCTGGCAGATATTGTATGCGGCTCGACCTGTTGGAACAACCAGAACCATAAGTTTCCGGCGGAAACCATCAGTAGTGAACGCGTCACAACATTTGCGGCTGCCCCGTTCGAACACTTTGCAGGCGCCCGCGAGACCTCATCAAGGGAAAAAGGGGTCAGGTTACATTCTTGTGCTATTATTTCGTTCGTCCTTTAAACATACCAAAGCCATGCCCCGCCTCCCGCGCCTCGACTTGCCTAATATCCCGCAGCATATTGTGCAACGCGGCAATAATCGCCAACCCATTTTCTTTGATGAAAATGATTATTCGATCTATCTCGAATATCTGTGTGAAGCCTTGGCGAAGAACTATTGCAAGCTTTACGCTTTCGTTCAGATGACGAATCATGTTCATTTGTTGGCAGTGAGCGAGGCTCCGGGCGGGATTTCCGGTTTGATGCAATCGGTCGGCCGGCGGTATGTCCGTTACATCAATAAGACCTACCAGCGCACCGGAACGCTCTTCGAAGGGCGTTTCAAATCGAGTTTGATCGACAGCGAGCGTTACTTGTTGACTTGCATGCGTTATATTGAACTGAATCCGGTGCGTGCCGGCATGGTGGACTACCCTTGGGATTACCGGTGGTCCAGTTGCCGGCATCATGTGACCGGAATCGGCATGGAATGGTTGGAGGAGCCGCCGGAATATCGCCTGCTGGCTCCGAAACCCAAAGCCCGAGCAATGGCCTACCGTGAACTCTGCAAGCAAGTCTTGGATGACAATGATATTCGAGCGATACGTGCGCATTTGAACAAAGATTGTGCGCTGGGTTCGGACAAGTTTCAGCATGAAATCGAGGCTGTTTTGGGTCGACGCGTCAAAATTGCGCCGCAAGGTCGCCCCAAAAAAGCCAGAGATGGCAATAAAAAGTAACCTGACCCCTTTTAGAGATGTCTGATAGTTTTCGACTGCAAAAAATTATTCTGATCGACAGCTTTTGGCCCGGCAAGTCCGTTTTGCTGAAGCTGGATGGTCACACCAATCTGAGCGGCACGAACGGCGCCGGCAAGACCACTTTCCTGCGTTTGATGCAGTTGTTCTGGGGCGAGCGGCCGAGCAATATCGTCGGCGGCAGCGGCAGCAAAAAAGGCTTTCTGGATTATTACCTGCCGCGCGGAAGCAGCTGTCTGGTCTACGAATATCAACGTCCGCACGGTCAGGTCTGTCATGTCATGGTACAGAGCGACGGGCGCGGCGCCAAATACAAGTTCATCGACGCCCCTTATCGGCAGGATTTTTATATCGGCGAGAACGGTCTGCCGCGCGACAGCCACAGCATCGAACGCCTCTACAAGACGCTGAACGCCGAGGCTTCCCGTTTCGTCGCGGTCGACGATTATTGCAGCATCATCCAGTGCCATCAGGTCAGTAGCGGCAAGCGCTGGTTGCGTCCGCTGCAACAACGCTTTGCGATGGGTTTCGCGCCGATGACGCATATCGAGAAGGTCATCGGTTCGGTCATCGAAAAAATCGGCGATTTCGACGTGATCAAACAAATGCTGATCGATATCTCGCGCAACAAACTCAGCCAGACCTTCCTGCAGAACGAAGACGAGCAGCAGCCCTTTCAACTGAACAAACAGCACATCGATGCGTGGCTGTCCGACTTGACTGCGGCGCGGGAAATCGAGGCCAAGCGCGGCGATTTCGACGAATTGTTGCAGACGATAGGCGAGTACAAGGAAACGCTCAAGACCCTATCGCATATTCACGCGCTCGCGCTCGAAAGTCATAAAACCGGCCTGAAGGAAAAAGACGCGCTCGAACAAAGCCTGAGCGAACTTAACGAACAGCGCGACCGATTGCAGCAGGAGCACGATAGCCAGTTGGACCCGAAAACCGACGAGCTGATCGAATGTAACGAGCGGCTGAAAGAACTGAATTATCAGATCGACGCGCTCGAAATGCAGAAACTCGATTATGAACGGCAGGATGCCGAAAGCTTTGCGTTCAAGGCTTCGTTACTCGAACAGCATGTCGAAAGACAGGTGAAAATCAAGAGCGAGATCGAAGCGCTGGAAAGCAAGACGCAGGAAATCAAGGCTTACTACGAGAAACAACTCGACGAATTACGGCATACTCACGACAGCCAGATCCAGACCTTCGAGCGGCAATGCGCAGAAGCGCAGTTATCGCAAGAAAAGAGTCTGCGTGAGACCGATGAGGCGTTTCAGCAACGCAAAGAACAATTGCGGCAGGCTAAGGAAAGCCGGTTGCACCCAGTCAAGGCGCAGCAAACGCAATGGCTGACCGAATTCGAAGTCGAAAAGAGCCGTTTGAGGAATCCGCCGATTCCGGAAGCTTTGACCGAACAGCAAGCCAAAAACCGGCAGGCGCTCGAAGCAGCCGTCATGGAAAACCGACTCGCCTATCAGGCACGGCATGACGCGCAAAATGACTACCAGAGCAAGCTCGATCAATTCCGGCAGATCGAACAAAAGCTCAAGGACAAAAATACCGAACTCAGAAACTTGCGCGAGCGCCATGCGCAGTGCCTGAAACGCTTGAGACCGGAATCCGGCACGCTGCAGCATTATCTCGACAATGAAGTCGAAGGTTGGCAAAACACCATCGGACGCGTGATTGCGCCGGAACTGCTCGATCATACCGGCCTCGACCCTCAGTGGAATGAAAACGCAAGCGACGATTTCTACGGACTACGGATCGCGCTCGATGCGTTGGCCGAGCGAAGCTATTTGACCGCCGACAAACTGCGTCTGGAGCAAGAGGAAAAAAATCTGTTCGACAAATTGAACGTGCTCGGTGGAGAAATCGAAGACCTCGAAGCGAGTCTGGCTCTCGCGAACAAGCAGCGCGAGCATGCCAAGGCCGAGCTCGACAAGACCCAGCAACGGGTCAAGCGCGTCGAAAAAAACGAAGCGCATCTGCAAGACGAAGCGAATGCGCTGGCGGACCGGATCAAGGTCGAAACCGAAAAAGCGCGCCGCGACATCGAATTGAATATACAGCGCTTGTCTTGCGACATCGAAGGCAGTAATAAAACCATCGCCGCGATTGAGGCGGAACACGAACAGGCGATGCATGCATTGCATGACGAACATCTGGGCCGGAAAGGCGTCATCGAGTCGGACGGCCAACGTCTGATTGCGACGATCAGAGAACAAATCGCCGCCGATACCGAACGCTTCGAACAGGAAAAACGCCGCATACAGCAGCAACTGAACAGCGAGCTGAAGGACAGCGGCGCCGACGACACGATCGTGAAATTGTCGGAACAGCTCAACAAGGCGAAGGGTCTCGAAAAAGAATCAAGAGAATTCCAACGTAAGCATGAAGAATACCAGACGTGGCTGCAGCAACGTTGGAAGGAACATCCCGATCTATGCCGCCGGCGCGGCGATTGGGAGAGTAAAAGCCGGCAACTGAACGATGCGATCGAGCAGCTCAAGCAGGAATTCAAGCGTCGACGAACGCAGTTGAATCAACAGATCGCAGCACAGCAGGAACAACTGAAAAAGCGTCTCGGTTTGTTGAATCAACTGGAGCAATGCATGGAGCTGTTGAAAAGCAGTCCGCCGACCTATGCGGAAGAGCTGCATGCATACGCGGCCGACACGCTGCCGCGTCTAACCCAGGAGACGGTCAAGGATCGCAAGCGTCAGGAGCATGCGATCCACAGCGGCAAGCAGATTCTCGTGCAATTGTTCGGCAAACATCACCGCAGCCAGTTGGCCGAAGCCTGGCAACAGGCGCTGGCCGCGCCGGGGAATAGCGGGCCGTTTTTTCAGAACGAGGCCTTGGAGATCGAACAGCCGTTGATCGATGTGCTGCAAATGGTCGAACACGTCAGGCAAGCCACCGCGCAACAGATCGAACTGCATGCGACCGGTGTCAATGCCTTTTATCAGCATCTTTACAACTTCGACCGCGCGATCAAGCATACCGGCTCGGAGCTGTCCAAGTACATCAGCGAAGAACAGTATTTCGCCGCGCTGGGCGAGATCACCGTCAACGTCCGCTCGAAGATGAACGATCTGGAATATTGGCAGGCGCTGAAAAAATTCGGCGACAATTACAGTCAATATCGCGACAACGCCGAGTTGATCGGTCATCGGGACATTCCCGACGAGCTGATTCAGGCGATGAGCGAGCTGACCGCGCTGCTGCCTTCGTCGGGTTTCAAGATCAAGCATTTGTCGCTGTTCGACATCGAGTTCAGCATCTACGAGAACGGCCAGCTCAAGCACGCCCGTAACGCGAAGGAACTGAAGGACGTCAGTTCCACCGGCCTGTCCTATCTGGCCTTGATCACGTTCTTCACCGGCGTGACGGCGATGCTGCGCAAGCAGAATCCGACTGTTGTTTGCTGGCCGATCGATGAGCTGGGCGATTTGGCGCCCGAGAACATCGAGGCGATGATGAATCTGCTCGCGAAACAGAACATACAGATTTTGTCGGCGACGCCGACCGCCGACCGGCATGTGCTCGCCCTGTTCAGCCGGCGCTATCTGCTGAACAAGCAACGGCTGCATGAGGTCGAACTGCCGGCCAGCAAGCTCGATCAGTTGTTGAATGCGATGCAACGGGAGAGCGCCGATGTTTAAGCAGGTCGCCGAAGCGCTGCTGAGCGGTCATTTCATTTGCCCGACCGCCTATCCCGATGCCTACGATTATTTGTCGCAGCCGGCCAATGCGGACAAGATCGACGCCTTTCTGAAACCGTTGGACAGAACGTTGTTGTCGTTGGACGGCGAAGTCTATTACGCCGCCTACACGGTCGTCGACGACAGCAACCGCGGCCCCATCCGCGAAGCCTTCGCCGAAATCCGCGCGCAATTGCGCCCGGTCGTCGAATGGATGGACATGGTCATGACCGCGCTCGGGCAGGACATGCCGATACGGGCGCGCGACGAAATTCGTATGACGCAGCTTTTGAACGCTATCGAGCACGAGCCGTCGCTGACCGAGCAATTGAACCGGCTGACCCAATTGACGCTGTTCAAGACCAGCAAGACTGCGATCTCCGAACAGTTGTCGTGGGTCTTGCAAAAACTGGAGCAGAGCGGCTATCTGGTCAAGCCGAATCCGCAGGGCTCGCTGTATCTTGCGACCGGTAAGATCGATTATCTGCACCGCATCATCGCGTTTCTGAACGATGCCGAGGCGTTGGAGCTCGACAAGCACGCAGTCAATGCCGACGACGTCGAGCAGCAGGAATTGTTTCTATGAGTTTCGACCGGGAACAGATCGCCGGCTTGATCCGTAAGCTGGCCGGTGCCGACCGCTTGCTGGCGCAAACTTATATCGACGGAACGGTCTTCGTCGGCGACGACAACCGTGGCTCGATCGACAGTCTGAAAAAGGCCGGTATCTTACGTACCGCCGACGTCAGCGACGAATACCGCCTGACCGGCGACGTCAAACGCCTGATCGATCGCTTGCTGCTGCGCAATCAGCGCTATCAACAGGCGATCGACCTGGGCAAGATGATCCTGACCGTCGAGGAAGACATCGAGGACTATCGGCGCGCGATCGAGCGAAACGATCAGGACGAGGCGCGCTATCATCTGGAACAGATCGACGACACGCTGTACGAGGCGATCGAATCGCTGGAAACGAGCCTGTCCGTGATGTTCGCGGCGATTACGAGCCAGTTCGGTTTCGTCTCGTCGCTGAACAGCAAGATCCGGCAGAACCGGCGCGCATTGGCGTATGCGCAGCGGCTGGTGCAGGAGCTCAACCAGGTCGATTTGAACGATTGTTACGACTGGCTGAGCTGGGCCGCGATTCCGCCCGAGCTGAGCCGCAAGATCATCCGTTTCATCGATCAATACAAGAGCATCGTCGAGCGGCTGACCAGCATCGTCGCTCGCATGAAGACCCTGCTGTTCACGCTGCGGCTACAGGAACAGACCGCGAACCGTACCCGTGCGATGGCTCAATTTCTGAGGCAACACCCGGAATGGGAACCGTTGGACTGGAGCATCGAAGCGGCCGCACCGGAACTGCTCAGGCGCGGTTCGGGCCTGAATTTGTCGCCCGGCATCGACACGGCCAATCCGGTCCTTCAAGCTGATCTCGTCGAGATCGTGCAGGAATTGAGACGGCAAACCAACCCGCTCGCGCCGCCGCCTCGAGACAATGCCTCAGTGCCGCTCGACACGCAGATGCCGGAGCGTATCGAATATCATCGAGACCTTTACGAGAGCCATATCGAAAACCTATTCGCATCGGCGCTCGAGCGGCAAGGCCGCAGCACGTCGGCGCTTCAGTATTGGCAAGGCGAAGGGCTCGAAATCAAGGCCGAATTGTGGCTGGACATGGTGTTCGCGCAATATTGCTGCCTGCCGCAGCGCATGAGAAGCGTCGTCGCGCTGGAGATGCAGGGTGAAAATCTGTCCGCTTTCAACGGCAATCAAGTGATTCACGAGATTTCTTTACGCAGGGTGTAAATGAATGAACCGAAAACTGTTCAACTGGATCAGCGAACTCGTAGCGAGCGGGCCAGATCGCAGCACGACTCGTCCCGTCAGTGCGTTGGGTAGCGAAGTGACCGAACGTTATCGGTGCGGACATTTGCACAACGGCAAACTGGTCTTCACCGCGCAGGACAAGCTCGAACTGCGCCGGCGGGTTCGCGAGGAAACCGGCTTCGACCCCTTGCGCGAATCCCTGCCGGACGACAGGCTGGAAATCGCCAAGTTTCATGCCAACGAAAAACTGGCAGGGAAACCGGTCAGCGATGATTATCTGCTGCTGAACAGTCCCGACGGGTTTGTCTGCATCAACGATAAGCAAATAACGCTGCATCCCGAGTCGATACCGGCCGCGGGTCTGTTTTGTCTGAATTCCGGTATCGAATCGGTGGACCACGACGCCCTCGTCGTGGTCGAAAACCTCGCGATCATGTCCTTATGTGCTTCATTTGAATTGCCGCCTATGGCACGGCGGGCATTATGGGCTTATCGCGGCGATCCGAAAACCGGCTCTAAAACAAATGTCTGCCACGATTTCGTCGACCGTTTCGGTGCGAACAAAACCGTCGTCGTATTCAGCGATATGGATCCGAAAGGTTTGGAAATTGCATTGACGATGCCGCATGCTAATTACTGGCTCGGTCCGGTGCCGGAATCTTGGCAAACTTGGTTGAAAAAACAAGAAGTAGGAAATAGCGATGGCTATTATCTTCAGGCGAGGTCGATGACTTATCTGAAACGCCTTTCCGGAGCCGGTGCGCTGTCCGAGCCGATGAGTGCCTTAATAGAGTGTCTGCAAAACGAACGCAGCAGTTGCCGGCAAGAGCACATGTATAGCCACAAAATCGAGTTAGGCTTATTGCCGATACGCCGCTAGCGGAAGGCCTTGATACGAACGTAACTCCAGGCGTAGGGTGCGCATCGCGGACCCTAGCGCCGTAGGATGGGTAGTAGCGAAGCGGAAACCCATCGCTTTGTTTGAGTGCAGGTACGGTTGCGAGAACGCTGCCATTTACCAAATCCGCGATATGCTGTTACCCAAGCTCTAGCTTGGGTAACCTGTTCAGGAAGCTGGAGCTTCCAGGGTGTCTTTCCCAAGCTGGAGCTCTCATCGTTATACATAAATTGTAGGGTACGCTGCGCGTACCAAAGCCGTGCCCTGACGGTTCGGTCGGCACATGAATATCGCGGGGTTACCATGGTACGTACAGCGTACCCTACGCGGTTCGTCTAGCGTTAGGTGATCCGCTAATGTTAAGTGACAATAAATGGTATCGAGGTCTCATTGGTTAAGATTGCAAAAGGGTAATTTTTGACTTATGTATAACGATGAGAGCTGGAGCTTGGGAAAGAGCGTGATGTGGATTGGCCGTTTTTAGCTTGACGCGCATGGCTTGCGAACCCCGTCATGCTAGGGATATGCAGATCTTCGGCTTTAGCTGAAGAAACTTGCTAATCAGGTCAGAATTTGCACAAGTACGATCGATAAACTCCAAGAATTTTAACCCAGCCAAACCTGCTGCGCGTTGACAAATTCGTGCATGCCGTGCGGCCCCAGTTCGCGGCCGAGTCCTGAGCGCTTGACGCCGCCGCTTGGTAGTCTGGGGTCGGTTTTGACGATGCCGTTGACCGCAACTTGGCCGGTTTCCAATTGCCGAGCCAGCGCTTCGCCTCGCGACCGTTCCGTCCAGATGCTGGCGGCTAGACCATATTGACTGTCGTTGGCTATGCGCATCGCTTCATCTTGATCTTCGGCTTTAATAACTACAGCGACCGGGCCGAAGGTTTCTTCTCGGGCGGCCGTCATGTCGTTCGTAACGCCGGTTAGCAAGGTCACGGGATAAAAATAGCCCGGCCCGTCCGGTATTTTTCCGCCGAGTCGGCATTGTGCGCCGGCGGCAATCGTTTCTTGAACCTGACGATGCAGGTTTAGCCGCAAGTCTTCTCGCGCCAAGGGGCCGATGTCTGTGCTTTCCTCATTCGGGTCGCCCAGTTTCAACTTGCTTAGACGTTCTTCAAGCCGTGTCACGAGTTCATCATGAATGCCGGCTTCGACAATGATGCGTTTGGCGGCGATACAAGATTGGCCGGCATTGATGATGCGCGACAGCGTAATCACATCGGCGGCTTTGTCCAGATCTGCATCGGCCAGTACGATGCAGGGATCGGAGCCGCCCAATTCCAGAACGACCGGTTTGATTTCAGCACCGGCGATCGAGGCCACGACAGTGCCGGCTCTATCCGAACCGGTCAACGAGACGGCTTGTACGCGTGGATCGCGAATGACCGCTTCTACATCGGTGTTCGACAAGGGTAGATTTTGCAATAGACCGGCCGGGGCTCCGCTCTGCTCAAATAGCCGCGCGATTGCTTCGGCGCAGGCCGGAACATGCGGGTCATGCTTCATCAGGCAGGTGTTTCCGGCCATCAATGCCGGGGCGCAAAAGCGAAAAGCCAGCCAAAATGGTGCGTTCCAAGGCAAAATGCCCAGTACAACGCCCAAAGGCAGATATTGCACATAGCTAAGACTGGCGTCAGATGCCAATGTATCCGGGGCAAGATAGCTCTCGCCATGTTCGGCGTAATGGTCGGCGCAGAGCGCTGCCTTCATCACTTCAGCACGGGCCTCCTTGATCGGTTTGCCCATCTCCAAGGTCATCAGCGGTGCCAGCGATTCTACATCATCGCGTAAACGCTGAGCGATTTTACGCAACATTTGCGCGCGTTGCGCAAAGGATTGGTTTCTCCAATCGGCATAGGCTATTTGCGCGCGATCGAGCGCAGCATCGCGAGCGGCGGCGTCGAGTTCCGGGCTTATGCCCAATGATTCGCCGTTGGATGGATTAATAACTTGTATGCTCATTAGTTTCGTTCTCCGTTGAATAAGCTAAATTAGGAATATCATTATTCATCGCTCCCACGCTGTTGAGGCCGTAAGTTAGTGAATACATCATAAAAAATTTATTCACCATGAAGAAAAAGCCTATAAAGTCAACAATCTAATTCTTCATGTTCTTCATGGTTAATTCATAATCTTGAATACTTTCACAGTTTCTGGAGCGTGGTAGCCATTGAGTAACCCTCCTTGCCTAAGCCCCGTATTCGGGTTTCACCACAAAATCCTTATCCAGCGTGAAAAAGGATTCGCAGCTATTCTCGGTCACGTAAAGCGTGTCCGATATGCCCATGGTTTTATCGCCTTCGACGCCCCACATCCACGGGATGATGTGAAATGTCATGCCTTCTTCCAGCACCGTCGAAATACCTTGCTTTAAGCTGATGATGTAACCTTCGTCCCAGCTCGGCGGAAACGCGATGCCGATTGAATAGCCCGAACGCGTGATCAGGCTGCCGCCTATGTCATTGTCGGTGATGATCGCGCGCACCAGGTTATCGGCGTCCGAAACCGTCAGGCCGGGGCGCATGATTTCTTTCAGCCGTTGCAGCGCCAATTTCATTTTTTCCTGAGCCTTATAGAATGTATCCGTCATATCGCCCAGAACGACGGTGCGCATCATCGCGGTATGGTAGCGCCGGTAGCAGCCGCCGACTTCGAGAAAGACATGTTCGCCAGGCTGCACGACGCGTCCTTCCCAAGTAGCATGGCCGATCATCGTACGTGGGCCACTAGTGACATAAGGCATTACTGCGGGAGTCTCGCCGCCCGCTTGAAACATGCCTGCACTGATCGCGGCTCCGATTTCGTTTTCGGTCGCACCGGCCACGCAAGCCTCGAACCCGGCCTTCATGCCGGCTTCGGTCGCATGCGCGGCCTTGCGCATGATTTCGATTTCCACCGGAGATTTGGTGATGCGCCCTTGTTCGACGATGCCGAAGCAATCCAGTAAGCGCCCGTCGGTGAAGGTCGTGTGAATCGAGTCTTGATGATAGGCCGGAAAGAAGTAGCTATTGCGTTCATAACCGATATGTTTGCCATTCAAACCGAATTCTCGAAGCGATTCCACGAGCATTTGAATCGCGTCGCCGGTATCGGGATAAGGTCGCGTGATTTCCACCCAAGTCCGCGCATAAACATTGGATTCTTCGAGTTTTCGAGTGATCATGAACGGCTCGTTGTCGAGCGGGATGACCAGGGCCTGAAAAAACGAATATCCGGTCGTTTGATAGTCGGTTAGATACATCAGGTTTTCCGGATCGCTGATTACGACAGCGTCGAGCAGCCGTTTTTGCATCCGCCCACGCAGTTCGTCGATTCGGCGTTGGTATTCCGCGAACGGAAAAGTCATGTCGTCGCGTTCAATCATAAGGCCTCCAAAGCATCCGCTAAGACGCCCGAGAAAATCGTTAAACCTTCGAGCAGATCGGCTTCCGGAATCGTTAGCGGCGGAATCATTTTGATGACCTTGCCGCCCGTTCCGCAGGCGCTGAGTAGTAGTCCGCGTTCGAAGCAAAGATTGACGATGTTTTTCGCCAAGGCGCCATCGGCGATGTCCAGCCCTTGCATCATGCCTTTGCCGCGCACTTGAAACCGCCCTTGACCGAAGCGTTCCGCCAAGTCTTCGAGGTGCTGCTGCATCTTAGTGCCTTTCAGCTTGACATCGTTCATCAATGCGTCATCGTCGAAATAGGACAGCGCCACTTTGCCCGCGACGAAGGAGAAGCCTTGACCTCTGAAAGTGCCGGTATGTTCGCCGGGCTGCCAATGCTGGTCGTGTTCAGGCTTGACCAAATTCATCGCCAGCGGCGTGCCGAAGCCGCCGATGCCTTTGGCTAATGTGATAATGTCCGGTTCCAAATCCATGCCGTCAAAACTGAAATATTGACCGGTGCGCCCGCAACCTGCCTGGATGTCGTCAAAAATCAATAGCGCGCCTAGATCGTGCGCCATTTTTTGCACGGCGTGCAACCATTCCCGACTGGCTACATTGACGCCGCCTTCGGCTTGAATCGGTTCGACTAAAAACGCCGCCGGCGGTTCCAGGCCGCTCGACGAATCGGAAAATTGCGCGCGCAACTGATCGATAGTTTCCAGGCCACAGCCTAATTGGCAACCGATACAAGGCTTTTCGCAGCCGAAGGGTTCATGACGAACATATTCCAGGGGTACGCCGGCGGCATTGCGGAAATATTGGTTTGCCGTGCAGGCCAGCGAGCCCAGTGTCATGCCGTGAAAACCGTGATTGAACGCAATAATCGAACGGCGCCCGGTGACCTTGCGCGCCAATTTCAGCGCGGTTTCGACCGCATTAGTTCCGGTCGGTCCCATGAATTGCATTTTGTAATTCATTTTTCGCGGTTTAAGCACGGAATTGGCGAAGGCTTCGATAAAATCGCGTTTCGCCGTGGTGTAGGTGTCCAGACTGTGGGCTACGCCATCCGCCTCGATAAAATCGATCAAGGCTTTTTTCATCAACGGGTTGTTGTGGCCGAAATTGAGTACACCGGCGCCTGCGAAGAAGTCGATATAGGATTTTCCCGACTCATCCACTTGACGGGCATTGGAGGCCGATTTGAAAACGGTAGGATACACACGGCAGTAGCCGCGAATTTCGGATTCCCATTGTTCAAAGACTTTCATGAATACTCTCCTTACGGTTGACAGGGCAACAAGTCGCCCGATTAATGCATATGCGGCAATATCGTTGCGGCATAACGCGTTTATACCTTTCGCACTTCAAATTTCGGTAGTGCCTAAGGAGGCACCGGGGTGCCTGGCAAAGGCTTGACGGCGGCTTTCCCTGCCCCCGACATCTCTCAATCGAGCCACCGAACCCCCTTCCAACAGTTATCGAAGTTATTTCATGCTCGTTCCTTAACGTCATTCGGCAAGGGCGCACCGGCCAAACGGGCATAAATGCGCGCGACTCGATCGATCAATTTGTCATTGAAATCGTATTCGGGGCTGTGGCAGGAGCGTTGATGTGCCGCAATGCCGTCATCAGTGCCGATTAAAGCGAAAGCTCCCGGAATCGCATTCAGGTAATAATGGAAATCCTCAGAGGCCATGATCGGAACAGGCGTATTTTGGCTTAGGCTACCCTCACCTAATTCCTGCATCAATGTCCGGCGATAAAAAGCTGCGGGTTCGGGGTGATTGATCGTCGCTCCATATCTTGGAAAGACGGTAACGTGGCAATCGACCTCATAAGCCGCGGCGGTGGCCGTTGAAATGTCCTGAATGCATTGCGTCAATCGGTCGCGTGTGAATTCGTGAGCAATGCGGAAGCTGCCGCCGATCAGAGCCTTGTCCGGAATCACGGTGGGCGAGCTGGAGGCTTCGATCGAGGTGACACTCAGTACGGCGGCTTCCTGAGGCGGCAGGCGGCGCGATAGCGTCTGTTGCAGGGCCATGACGATAGCTGCCGCCGCAAGTACAGGGTCTCGACAGGCTTCCGGTTGGCTCGCATGACCGCCTTGTCCATTTACCTCGATTTCGAAAGTTCCGTTACCTGCCATGATCGTGCCGTCGGGACAGACTGCCTGACCGAATGGAATCGCCGGCCAATTGTGCCATCCGAATATGACGTCGACACCTTCGAGCGCGCCGTCTTCGATCATCTGTTTGGCGCCATGACCGCCTTCTTCGGCCGGTTGAAACAACAGACTTACCGGGCCCGGCAAGCTGTCTTCGTGAGTTTTGAGCCAGTGTGCGGCCGCGATCAGCGTGGCCGTGTGGCCGTCATGTCCGCAGGCGTGCATGCAGCCTGCCGTTTGCGAGGACCAAGCCATGCCGCTGTTTTCATGGATAGGAAGTGCGTCGATGTCGGCGCGCAAGGCGATGTGACGACCGCTTTTATTGCTCGCCAATCGGGCCACGGTGCCGGTGTCGGCGCAGGCTCGCCAAGCGATGCCTAAACGGGAAAGTTCATTACGAATTCGCTTCGCGGTTTCCTGCTCCTGCCAGCTAAGTTCAGGTTTCCGATGCAGGGTATGGCGAAATTCCACTGCATCTTGAATCAGCTGATCCCACTGTATGGCCATATTTAAATACTCCTGTCTGGGACTTCCAAATTGTCTACGACGCTAAAGATTGCTATTACCTAAACAAGAAAACAGCAGGCCCTCATCACAGGTCGATTATAGGTAGCCTGAGTGAACTCTAAGTATACAGCATACCGTTTTTGACTAATCAGAACAAAAGAGGAAGGTTAAAAAGTGGGTTTTTGGAATATAAAATTAAGCGCGGATTCAAATTTCGGAAGTGCCGAATTTTGAACTACTCCATTCATAAAGTTAGACGGTTTTTCGATCAAAAGGGAGTACGATGGGCATAATCGCTTTTATCAAGCTTTGGCGTAAGATATATCGGTAACTTTAATTATGACCCAGCGGATGCAGGCAGGTTTTTAAACATAGTTCGCGAATACAACGATGCGATGCTTGGTCCAGGCAATGAAAATCAGCCGCACAGAGTTGTCGGTTTGCTAGAAGTAACTGAATTTTCTCCGGATCGATCTCGATGCGTATCGGGCATGGTTTGTCATAGAAATCCGACTTTTCTTGCATTAGGTTAGTTGCCGCGATAGAAGCTTTCTGGCGTCGGAAACGAATTGCCGACATTTTTGCAAACAACCAGCGGCCTTGTGCTATTCGAGAATAAAATAATGCCAGCAATTGTTTGATGGCTAATTCAACAGATAGCGATAGTGGATTTAATTTTAAAACGTTCATATGCGACTTTATGTGATGGTTTCCGGGGAGCAATGAGCTTTTGTTGTAATAGTAATGAGAACGATTTCTATTTGCAAATAAATTATTTTACTCTGTTACTCCTGCTCGATAGTGCTTGTGGCATAGCCTATCAATAGCTAATTGATTCTTCGGGAAGATAGAGAGAAACCGTAATTTACTTCATGAAATAGCTAAATGACTCTTGTTTGCATTTACAACTGTGATAAAGTTACTTTCGTTTTAACGTTATTCGGATTTAATTTATGTTTTTAACGCGCCGATTTCCCAAGGCTCTGGCCGGCGTTACCGTATTATTTTTGTCAGCCGGCGCTTATTCGGATCCTTTGAATCAAGCAATCGACACCGGTCTGGCGACCAATAAAGCAGCCGTCGATTCGCAAAAAACCATCGACCGGCTAGGCGATCAAACTCAAAAAATGCTCGAGGAATACCGCACGGCAAGCCGTCATGCCGATACCTTGCAGACTTACAACAAACATCTAAAAGATTTGCTTGCTTCTCAGCAACAGGAGAAAGCCTCGCTCGAACGGCAGCTCGATCAGATTGAGGACACGCAACGCGAAATCGTGCCGTTGATCTTGCGCATGCTCGATAGTCTCGAACAATTCATCGCCTTGGATGTGCCGTTTTTGCCTGAAGAGCGTCAGGAGCGCTTGAGTCAGTTGAAAGACATGATCAATCGCGCCGACGTCACCCCTGCCGAAAAATTTCGCCGCATTATCGAAGCGTTTCAAGTTGAAAACGAATACGGCAATACCATCGAAGCCTATCGAGCCGATCTCGAATTGGGCGGGTCTGTCAGTTCGGTCGATTTTTTGCGTTTGGGCCGTGTCGCGTTGTATTTTCAACGTCTCGACGGTAGCGAAACCGGTTACTGGAATAAAGAGACTCATACTTGGGAAACCTTACCTTCGAGCTATCGCAATGCGATACGCGACGGGCTAAGAATCGCCCGTAAGGAAGCCGCGCCCGATTTACTGACGTTACCGATACCGGCGCCGGAGGTAAGCCAATGAGAGTAATAACTTTACTGCTGGCCGGTCTATTAGTGTCCGGCAATGCGATCGCCGACCGACTTACGCTCGATCAATTGCTGAAGGAAATTCAAAAATCCCATGGCATCGAAGGCAAAATCAATCGCGAACGCGAGGCCCGTTTCGTTGCCGATCATGCCAAGCAGCAGGAATTGCTGCAGTCGGCTAAAAACGAATTGGCGGCTCAAGAACGTTTGAGCAAACAATTGAAGGATCAAATGGAGGCGAACGAGCAAGAGCTCGATCGTTTGCAAACCGAGCTCGATAACCGTAGCGGTATTTTGCGCGAATTGACCGGCGTCGCGAAACAAGCTGCCGGCGATTTGAAAGCGGACCTGGAAAACTCGATCGTTTCGGCGCAGTTTCCGGAACGTTCCGGAAAATTAGCCGCGATGACGCAAAGCAAGGCACTGCCGACTCTGGAAGAGCTCGAGTCGCTTTGGTTCTATTTGCTTCAGGAAATGACCGAATCCGGTAAAGTTGTTAAATTCGGCAGCGATATTTTGACGGCTTCGGGCGAGCCGCGCCAGGCCGAAGTCGTGCGCATCGGCACTTTCAATGCAATTGCCGACGGCCAGTATCTCCGCTACTTATCCGAAACCGGAAAATTGGCCGAATTGGCACGGCAACCGGGCGGCGCTTATAACAGTCTTGCCGAAAAGTTTGCCGGGACTTCGTCCGGAACCGCCGATTTGGGCGTCGATCCCACGCGCGGAGTGATTTTAAGCATGCTCATCCAAGCGCCGGATAGTATCGAGCGGATTCAGCAAGGCGGTGGAATCGGCTACATTATCTTGCTGTTGGGCGGCTTCGGCCTGGCATATGGACTGTATCGGCTGTTGATGTTGACGCAAACTCATAAGCGGGTTAGCGAACAAATTGCCTCGACAGAGGTTTCCGAAGCCAATCCTCTAGGCCGCATCATTGCCGCGGTCGAACAAAATCAGACGCAAAACACCGAAACGCTGGAATTGATTCTCGACGAAGCGATCACCCGCGAGGTGCCAGTCTTAGAAAAAGGATTGTCGATGATCAAACTATTGGCCGCAGTCGCACCGCTGTTGGGACTGCTCGGTACCGTTACCGGTATGATCGCGACCTTCCAATCGATCAGTCTATTCGGTACCGGCGATCCGAAATTGATGGCGAGCGGGATCTCGCAAGCTTTGGTTACGACGATGCTGGGCTTGTGCGCAGCCGTTCCTTTACTGTTTTTGCATAGTCTATTGGCTTACCGTAGCCGTGCACTGATTCAAATTCTCGATGAACAAAGTGCCGGCATCATCAGTCGCCGGGCCGGGAAATAATGAACGGGTTGTTCGCTATTTTCGATTCGGTCGGCCATTTTCTCGATAGCGGCGGCATTGTTTTGAAGGTTATTTTGTTCGTTTCTATCGGCTTGTGGTGCCTGATCGCCGAACGTTTGTTGTATTTTCGGTTTAACTATCCGAAGGATCGGCAAGTATGGCTGGAACAATGGGAAAGCCGTGTCGATAAAAGTTCTTACGATGCGCATAACATTCGAAATTTTATTATTTCCGAAGCGAAGCTGACGATGGGTAAGTCGTTGACTATCATCAAAATGCTGATCGCCTTATGTCCGCTACTCGGACTATTAGGTACCGTGACCGGTATGATCCACGTCTTCGATGTAATGGCGGTGACCGGTACCGGCAATGCCCGGGCTATGGCTTCCGGTATTTCGCTGGCGACGATTCCGACCATGTCGGGAATGGTGATTGCGATCGCCGGTCTTTATTTCAGTAAAACGATAGAAGAACGCGTCAGCGACGAAACCCATCATTTAGCCGATTTATTGAAATTCCAATAACGAGATTGTTTATTTATGCGACGTACTACCAGCCGCTCGACATCCGATCAAATTTCCGATATCGATATGACGCCGATGCTCGACATCGTGTTCATTATGTTGATTTTTTTTATCGTAACGACATCTTTCGTTAAAGAATCCGGTATCGATGTTAATCGACCCACCGCGCAAACGGCCGAGAAAAAAGAACAGGCCAATATTATTGTGTCGATCAAGGCCAACGGCGAAATCTGGATCGATAAACGCGCGGTCGATGTCCGGGCGGTTAGAGCCAATGTTGCGCGCTTGCAGGCCGAAAATCCTCTCGGTTCGGTCATCATTGCCGCCGATCGCGATACCAAGACCCACGTTCTAGTTCAAGTCATGGATCAAATTCGATTGGCCGGTATCACCAATGCGGCGATTGCGACGGAAACGGAATCGAAGTGAAGCGTTTTTCGATTTCTTTATTGGCCGGGCTAGGCGCTACGCTGGCTTTGTTTTGGCTGATGCAAGCGATGGTGATGCACAGAGAAAGCGGTTTCAAGAAAACCGATAACGTGCAAATGGTCGAATTCGTTCGCTTGAAACGAGAGACCAAGCCTCAGGTCCAGGAAAAAAAGACCGTTAAGCCGCCTCCTCTGCCGGAAAAACGTCCGCCACCACCACCGATGCAAACGCAGCACACTCAACCGATGGCCGCTGCTCAGCCGAATTTGGCAATTCCGAATTTGAGCGTGCCGTTACCGAGCGCTCGTTTCGGCGGTTCGGCTCTTGAAGGTTTAACGGCAGGGGCGGCTGCACCCTCGCCCGCCGCGCCGAGCGCAGCGGTTGGTGCCGGCACGATCACGACCGATGTTACGCCATTGGTACGTATTCCGCCGCGTTATCCGATGCGCGCGGCGAGCCGGCGTATCGAAGGTTGGGTGAAGGTAGAATTCACGATTACGAAAACCGGCGAAGTCAGCGATGCGGTTGTAGTCGAATCGTACCCTAGCAGTATTTTTAACCGCGAAGCGCTGGCCGCCGTTAAACGTTGGAAATTCAAAGCGAAAGTGGTCGACGGCAAGGCCTACGAACAAAGGGCTCAACAAACCTTGGAGTTTAAACTGTCCAAATGAAGCGAACGCACTTATTTAGCTTACTGCTTGTTTCATTAATGAACGCGCCGGTTGCTGCCGCGGCTGATGCCAAGCAAGCGACAATTTCTCCGGCGCTGTATCAAAAAATACAGTCTACGGACCGGCTTATTGCCGATAAGGCTTACGGCAAGGCCGAACAGAAATTGTTGGCGATGGTCGGCGAAGTCAAAGCCGGAGGCTTGGATCAAGCCGTCGTGTTGCGGAGCCTGGCTTCGGTTTATGCACTCAAGGAGCAATATGCTAAGGCTACCGAATGGCTGTCAAAAGCCGTTACATTAAATACCCTGCCTGACAAACAACAGCAAGATGCGCTTTTAAACCTGGGGCAGCTGTATTTGGCTGCCGAGCAATATGCCAAGGCGATTGAGACTTTAAAGCCATGGCTGGCAAAAAATCCGGTGCCGGATGCACAAACTCATGTGTTGTTGGCGAATGCCTATACTCAGTTGAAACAATATCGTAATGCCTTGCCGCATATTTCCAAAGCCATTCAGTCGACTGCCAAGCCCGAGGATTCATGGTATCAATTGCAGCTTGCCTTGTTTTATGAATTGAAAGATTATCAATCGGCGATACCGTTATTGCGGAAGCTGATGGCTGCCAATCCGACCAAAAACGAGTATTGGAGCCAGTTGGTTGCGGTTTATCAGCAAACGAATCAATACACGCAAGCGGCTACCGTCAAGCATCTGGCATACAAAAAAGGCCTATTGAATTCGGAAAAGGAGATTTTGGATCTGGTTAATTTATTTCTGTATGCCGGGTTGCCATATAAAGCCGGTTCAGTATTGCGGTCCGAACTCGATGCGAATAGAGTCGCGAGTACGGTAAAAAATTGGGAGTTACTGGCTAACGCCTGGAAGCAGGCAAGGGAGCTGGAAAAAGCAGTTCAAGCCTTGGAAACCGCCTCTAAGCTTGATGACAAAGGCAGTCTTTATCAACAGCTTGGGCAAATCTATTATGAGCAAGAGAATTGGAACGCAGCCATTGCCGCGATGAATAAGGCATTGGCGAAGGGAGGATTGAAACAACCCGGCCAAGCTTATATGATTCTCGGGATGAGTTATTATGAAAGCAATAACACCGAACAGGCCCGCCAATCTTTTGCCAAGGCGAAAGGTTTTCCGAGCAATAGAAAAAACGCAGAGCAATGGCTCAGTTATCTAAATAAGACCAACGAGACTTCCTAGATCCGATATTTCCGACAAGCAGAGCCGAATAAGGCTAGGCTCTGCTACGCGCGGTTTTTTAAACAACTCTGAGATTAGGGTCGTCGTACAATCGACGTTTTTTCCAGCCGGTAAATTGGCTATCGTCGAATTCCAGGTCATTGTCTATCGCATATTCATAGCAACTACGGAATAAGCGCGCGGTACGAAAGGCGTGCAATTCATCGTCGGCGGTGACTTTTTCGACATTGCCGACCTGAAAGGTTTTGTTTCTGGACTTGCCGTCCTTGACCCAAAACACCGTATAGCATAAGTAACTCTTATCCTTGCGGTGATCGTACTTGATTGTCCTAGAAACGCCGGTCAGTCCCGTAGTCGTTTTATTTTTCGGAGGCTTGAGAAAGCGTGTCTTACTCCCTTTCAAAGCCACCAACATTTGATCGCGCCAAGCGATAGCGGCTTTTAAGGATTTATTTTTGTTTCCCCAAAGCTTATGAGAAAAATAACGACTGGTTTCTTTACCGCGCCGAACGATTCGGACCTGATACCCGAATACATCGGGTTCTGTGATTTGTTTATGTTTTACCATAGCATTTGAACCTACTAACGGTTTTCACCATTTGTTGAACAGAGAATATTTGCCGCTAATACATCGAGGTTATTCCGCGTGAAGCAGAAAAATATTACAAATTTATGAAAGCCTACCAATGTAAGCCTATGCTTACAAATTATCCTCATTCCCAAAATAAAAGCAAGCTAAAAGTTAGGTAATTGTGACAATTCCCTAGTATTTTGATGTAGAATGCGGCTATGCCACCTCTTGGTGGCTGTCCTCAACTCATAACCTTCTATTTTTAAACACTTGGAGACATTCGATGAGCGTATTAGTAGGTAAACAAGCCCCCGACTTTACCGTTCCTGCCGTATTGGGCAATGGCGAAATAGTCGATGCTTTTAATTTTTCCGAAGCGACAAAAGGAAAATATGCGGTAGTCTTCTTTTACCCGCTGGACTTTACCTTTGTTTGTCCTAGCGAATTGATCGCTCTCGATCATCGCATTGACGAGTTCAAAAGCCGTGGCGTCGAAGTGATTGCCGTTTCAATCGATTCTCACTTTACTCATAATGCATGGCGTAATACACCGGTCAACAAAGGCGGTATCGGCCCGGTCCGTTATACAATGGCGGCCGATATTTCACACGGTATCTGTAAAGATTACGATGTCGAAGCTGCAGCGCCGGCCGTTGCTTATCGCGGAACTTTCTTGATCGACAAGGACGGCGTGGTTCGTCATCAAGTCGTTAACGATCTGCCTCTCGGCCGTAACATGGACGAATTGATTCGTATGATCGACGCCTTGCAATTCTTCGAGGAAAATGGCGAAGTCTGCCCTGCGGGCTGGAACAAAGGTGATTCGGGTATGAACGCAAGCCCTGAAGGCGTTGCGGATTATCTGGAGAAAAATGCCGACAAGCTCTAATCGAATTATTCGATAGGCTTAAAAAGGCGCATTGTTGTTTGGCAATGCGCCTTTTTTGTACCATCGTAGATCAAAATTCGGCACCGGGGTGACCGTCAAAGTACGCCGTGAACCCAGCACCTAAATCCAGCACCTAAATTCCATAGGTCTTTGGCAATAATTCAAAATCATGGCTTATTTAGGTGCTGGGTGAACACGTCCATGTAGGCTCTATGCTGGCAAAGCCTTTGCCGAACACCCCGGCGCCTCCTTAAGCATCGCCGAAATTTGAAGTATGAAAGGTATATCGGTACGTATTTACTGATTGTCTTGTTTCGATTCGGCCGCATCGACCAGATATTTCTTTCGAATGAACAGTGTGGCAAGTATCGCAAGTAATGCAGGGGTTAAAATGATCACGAACTTCAAGATACCCGAATTTCCTGCAAGCGTATCCAAATGTAAACTTTTAATCGATAATTTGGCGATCCACCAAGTCAACCAGTAACCGACCAAACCGGTTATCGCCCAGTTCATCGGGCTTTCACCTAATTTTTTCGCAGTTTGGTAAAACCATACCAGCATAACGATTCCGGCAATTTGAGCAAACAACATTGAGTTACCCTCCCTATTCTTTTTTATTTAGTCGTGTGTCTTAATAAAAGCACTTTTGAGTGCTTCACGAGGTCACGGCGTTTTTTTTATACCCATTGTAGATCAAAATTCGGCACCGGGGTGCCCGTCAAAGGACGCCGTGAACCCAGCACCTAAATTATCCAAGATAGTTAACCATAGCCAATGGGCTATGGAATTTAGGTGCTGGGTGAATACGTCCATGTAGGCTCTATGCCAGCTCCATGCTGGCAAAGCCTTTGCCGAACACCCCGGCGCCTCCTTAGTCGCTGCCGAAATTTGAAGTGCGAAAGGTATAATCATGCAATCGATCCACCACGATCTGATTTCGTTAACCCATTCGGAACATAGGCATCCGGCGGCCTTGCGCAATATTTCGATTGATTTAAGCCGCAGTAACGCTTAACGTAATGAATGATTTGCACATAATAATTCAAATTGAACCGCTAATCACATCTTTATTCAGAAAGGAGACTGGCAGTGCTAAAAACCCTGAAAATAGTTTTATCGGTTTTTGCGGCTATTATTTTGCTCATTGTCATTGCAGCAGCGGCTTTGCCGTTATTGTTCAGTCCCAATGATTTCAAGCCGCAAATTGCTTCGGCGGTTAAAGACAATACCGGTCGCGATTTGACTATCGCGGGCGATATCGAATTATCGATCTTTCCATGGCTTGGCGTCACTGCCGAAAAACTGGCCTTAAGCAATGCCGAGGGTTTTCAAGAAATTCCGTTCGCTGAAATCGAAAGCGCGCAAATCAGAGCTAAATTACTGCCTTTATTGTCGAAAAAGTTCGAAGTGGATCGTGTCGTCCTGAAAGGCTTGATTTTAAATTTAGAAAAAAACGATGCTGGCGTAAACAATTGGGATGATTTCAAGCAAGCAAAACCGGAGGCGTATACCGCAGCAACATCGACCGAGTGGGAAGATGCCGATGCTGTCGACACAGACAAAGACGCCGAAGGGTTTAAGGCGATTGCCGGCCTAGCTGTTGCCGGTGTTTCGCTTGAAAACGCTCAGTTGAATTGGCACGACAGGCAAAACGATGAACGCTTTTCGATCAAGGAATTGAATCTTGTTTCGGGCGATCTGGCTTTTGACAAGCCCATCGATTTTAAACTTCGATTCAGATTGGATCAGCCTGAACAAGAAAGAAATAGTCATTACCAATTGTCCACTGCCGTGTCGTTTAACGAAAATTTAGATCATTTTCAAGTGACACGATTCGATTTATCGACCGAGATTCGAGGAAAAGACATTCCAGGCGGTTCCTTGTCGGCAAAAATGGCGGCCCTGGCCGAGCTGAATTTAAATGCACAAACGCTTGAATTGACCAAGCTCGATGTCGAGTCCGGCCAATTGCATGCGACCGCAACGCTAAGCGGCACGAATATCGTCGATGCGCCTGTATTCGAGGGACCGGTGAGTATCGCCCGTTTTGACCCATCGGCATGGCTAAAGCAGGCCGGCATCGACCCTCCTGTTATGCGTGATGCGCAAGCATTGACGTCATTTGGCGCGGATTTCAGATTACAGATTTCTTCCGAGTCGGCGGACGTACAAAGCATTAGCATTCAACTCGACGATAGCGCGATTAATGGTAACGTTCGCGTCGATAATTTCGACGATCCGGTAATCTCATTCGACTTAAACGTCGATACCTTGAATGCCGATCGTTATTTAGCGCCTGAAGACGAATCGGGTAAGACGACGCAACCGATTGCAGGACCGGCGGCGGCCGTCGCAGCAGGCGCTTCGATGATTCCGGTTGAAACCTTGAGAAGTTTGAATATCAACGGCTTGTTATCATTCGGCCAACTCACGATTAGTAATCTATTACTGCACGGAGTCGATCTCAAATTGACTGCCAAAGACGGTAAGGTCAATACCGAACAACGTGTAAAAACAATGTATCGGGGCTCTTATGAAGGCGCGATGAATCTAAATGTGACCGGCGAATTGCCGCAATGGCGGCTCAACGAAAAATTCAACGAGATACAAATCGAACCCTTGTTGAACGATTATGCCGGCAGTGCGAAAATTGCCGGCGCATTAACCGCATCGACAAAATTACAAGCAAGCGGAAATGATAGCAAAGCGCTTAAGTCTTCATTGAACGGTCAGGTCGATTTTTTATTCAAGGACAGCATTATTCGCGGTTTTAATCTGCAACAAATGATCGACGATGCTAAATCATTGCTAAAAGGTATACAGGTTCTCCGAGACAATCCGAAGGATCAAACCGCTTTCTCGGAAATCAAGGGTAGCGCGCAAATCGTCAATGGGCTTATTAGCAACAACGATCTTATCGCTACGGCCTCCAAACTTGAAGCCACCGGGAAAGGTACCGCCGATTTGAAATCCGAACGAATCGATTATCAGGTCAATGCGAAATTGGTTCGTAGCAAAGCGGCTGAAAGTACGGCCGACAAAATCAAAGAATTACCAATTGTCATTAACATCAGGGGTAATTTCAAAGAGCCGGAATATAAACTCGATATTGCATCCATGCTCAAAGACCGGCAACTTGAAAAGCTCGAGCGCAAAAAAGACAAGTTACTGGACAAGCTCGACAAAAAAGTTGGCCCTGGCGTTTCTGATATATTGAAAAAGTTTTTTTGATACCGGATCAAGACGATCCAAATACTCGAAACAAGCCCATTGCTAAGTTCTTCGGTATTTACTCGCTACCGTTAAGTTAATGGCTTTTCCGTTCGCCCAGAGCCCTTCGGCTGTGCTCAGGAAAGCTTTGTCGAAGGGGGAATGGAGAAGCCCGGGTCGATAAGTTAAGCCGTCCATGGTTCGACAGGCTCACCACGAACGGCTTAACTTAATGGAATTGGGCGTTTAACTACCTGCTAGCCCACTGCCATTAAGCTAAGGCAAACCCGTCATTCCGCCATGGATTAGCGGAATTCAGTGCCATGGATGGCAAGCTTTTGAGGCACAGTAGAGCCTGAATGCAAGCATTACTTATTTCTGTGATGGCATAATAACTTAATGGCAGTGATCTGCTAGCCGGGTCTTACTCTTTGGAATAAGGGAAGGGTGACCGAATATAAACTTTCCAATACGTTAAAGTCATAATCAATAGGGTTATTGAGCCCCAACCATTGCTAAAGGAGACAACCACGATGTCCGAATATAGAAAATACCATTGTATGGAATGCGAACACATTTACGACGAAGCAAAAGGCGACCCGGACAGCGGCATTGCGCCCGGTACGCGCTGGGAAGATATTTCCGACGACTGGGTTTGCCCTATTTGCGGGGCACCGAAAAGTTTTTTCAAGTTGTTGGCATAACCTGCCTTAAATACGAGGGTTTCGGTTCAATGGCGATCTTTCCGGTGACCGAGCAGGATGCTTTTTACCGGGGGATAAAAAAAATCGTTAGTATCGTTACTGTGAAAGTTCGTAGATATAGACTCTTTATCTAATTTTTTCGATATGCAAAAGCTCAGCAACGAAAATGCCGGTTCGAAGAGGGTGCGGTTGCTCGCCCGACAGGCGTCGGCGGCAGAGACAGCCGCCGTCGAGCCTACATGGACGTATTCACGGCGTCCTGTCGGGCGAGTGACCGCATCCTCAACTCCCCAAGAACTTTCATTATCCGGGGTAATTGCCAGGCCTTCATAAACGTTAGGTTATACTTCGCGGTTTTACTATTTTCTGATTCCAATGACACCGAGCGAATTTCAAGACCGGCTATTGGCGTGGTTCGATAAGCACGGACGCCATGACTTGCCTTGGCAAAATCCGGCGTCACCTTACAAAGTTTGGGTTTCCGAAGTCATGTTGCAGCAAACGCAAGTGGCAACCGTAATTCCTTATTTCAATGCATTCATCGCTCGCTTTCCCGATATTCAATCTCTCGCAGAGGCTTCGGTCGATACGGTTTTGCAATATTGGGCGGGCCTTGGTTATTATGCTAGGGGACGCAACTTGCACAAATGCGCGCAAATCATTGCGGAGCGCGATTCGTTTCCTGATAGCTTGGACGAACTGCTCGATTTGCCCGGAATAGGACGCTCGACCGCCGGCGCGATATTGAGCATCGCTTTCAAGAAAAGCCATCCGATACTGGATGGGAATGTCAAAAGAGTGTTGACCCGCTACGCCGGCATTAGCGAATGGCCCGGCTCGACAGAAGCCAGTAAGACGCTCTGGAAACTGAGCGCGTCGTATACGCCGGTCCATCGTGTCGAAGACTATACTCAGGCGATGATGGATCTAGGCGCCACGATTTGTACCCGGGGCAAGCCTAATTGTGCTGTTTGTCCGCTCGTTTCGGCTTGCAGGGCTCATATTGAAAATAAAACGGCGACTATACCGGCTCCGAAACCGGCGCGTAAGCAACCGGTCAAGCAGGTTTATTTTTTATGCTTGACCACAAACGAGAACAGTATTTTGCTGGAACAAAGACCGGGTACCGGAATCTGGGGAGGCTTATGGAGCCTCCCGGAATTCGATACGATAGAATCGGCACGCTCGTGGTGTATGGCTCGTCATATAGACATCATTAATGAATACACCCAACCTAAAGTGCGTCATACCTTTTCGCATTATCATTTAGATTTTACGCCGCTGCACTTCCATACCAATAACCCTAATCATTTTGTGATGGAAGCAAACCGTATGCTCTGGTATAAACCTGAGCAATTTTCTTCACTTGCTTTGGCTGCGCCGATTAAGCGGCTGTTGCAACAAATTTATAAGGACTGACTATGACTAGAATCATTCGCTGTGCAAAATTAGGTATCGACGCCGAAGGTCTTGATGCGCCTCCGTTTCCGGGGCCTAAAGGACAGCAAATATTCGATACGATTTCAAAACAAGCTTGGCAGGATTGGCTTAGTTTGCAAACCATGCTGATCAATGAGCATCGTTTGGCTAGTTTCGATCCTAAAGCTAAAAAATTTCTTGAGGAAGAACGGAATAAATTTTTATTCGGCGGTGGGGCTGAAATGCCCGAAGGATACGTGCCTCCAACAAAATAAATCGAAAGCGTATATGTGTTGCAGTCCGTTGGTGTCTCGCAAAGCTGAAGCCAAAAGGGCTGCATCACATTGTGCCAAGCCGGAGTTCGGTTTAAGAAACAGCCAGTATCAGGTATCTCTTCCAGAAGAAGCCGTGAATACGTCCGTGTAGGCTTGACGGCGGAATCTGATTGCCATGGATGGCATGAATGCAGATTTTGCAGGGGCAAAAATCTGCCCTGCCGCCGACACCTGTCAATCGAGCCACCAAACCCCCTTCCAACAGTTGTCTAAGTTATTTCATGCTCGTTCCTAAGTCCGTTAAATCGGCGAGATTAAACGGATTCCGTCTTTATCGACCTTCCTGTCCCAGCTTTTCGAGTCGGCGCAGCCACTTCCGCCTTTTATCGTCACCGATGGCTTCTACCATGCCAATCAGTGTATCTTTGGCTGGACCGATACCGCAGAAACCCAGTATATTTCTCTCCAGGCTTTTCAAGCTATGAGCCAAATAAATGAAGCGGTATACGAAAGCCGGCATGCCCATGGTCACGACTATTCGCACGCTTTTTCTTGAGAGACATTTTTCCATGGCTTGCCTTCTGCAGACTTGACTGCGGCAAATTCGGGCCTGAAAACTTGTTCGAGAAACGCTTTCAGATAGGCGGGCATGCTGTCGAGCCATAATGGGTAGATGATAACGAGATGATCCGCTCATTGAATGATGTCCTGAGCTTGTCGAATCGATTCGCTTATGGCTCCTTGTTCGAATTCATGTTGTGTACGGAGAATCGTAAATTCGATTTGGGCAGTGTCGATTATTTTGATTTGATGACTTTCAGAACGTGCTCCGTCGGCATAGGCGTTATTAGCAATGGCTGGGCAAAATCGTTGCTCGTCCGGATCGGGATGTCCTTGAATGATCGCAATGCGTTTTGCCGTCATAACTTATTTCCAAATTGATCGAATTTCAACCGCACTTCTAAGCTAGGGGCCTCGTCGCTTGATAAAAGAAAGGGCCTGTTCGACTTGATAATGTGGGAGTTGAATAGGAGCCAATCCATCAAACGGTGTCGCGATTCGTCAAAAGCGCGTTATTTGCGTGCTATTGCGCTAAAAATTAACGCTTCATCGAATCGAAAAATTCGGAATTAGTCTTGAAGTCCTTGAGTTTGCCCAATAAGAACTCGGAAGCCGCCATTTCATCCATCGGTTGTAGAATTTTCCGCAATATCCAAGTTTTTTGCAATTCTTCAGAGTCGACCAGGTACTCTTCTCGACGTGTGCCGGAACGATTGATATTGATCGCCGGATAAATCCGTTTCTCGGCTAATTTGCGGTCTAGGTGCAATTCCATGTTGCCGGTACCTTTGAATTCCTCGTAAATCACATCATCCATTCTCGAGCCGGTATCGATCAATGCGGTTGCAATGATCGTAAGGCTCCCTCCTTCCTCGATATTTCTTGCGGCGCCAAAGAAGCGTTTGGGCTTTTCCAAGGCATTCGCGTCGACACCGCCGGTTAATACCTTGCCGGAAGAAGGCACAACAGTATTGAATGCGCGTGCTAATCGAGTGATCGAATCTAACAGAATGACTACATCGTGTTTATGCTCGACCAGTCTTCGCGCTTTTTCGATTACCATGTCGGCTACTTGCACATGTCGTGTTGCGGGTTCGTCGAACGTGCTGGAAATAACCTCGCCGCGTACGCAACGTTCCATTTCGGTCACCTCTTCAGGGCGTTCGTCGATCAATAAGACGATCAGATAACATTCGGGATTTTTTTCGGCGATGGAATGGGCCAAGCTTTGCATGATCATCGTTTTACCGGCTTTCGGCGGCGAAACGATCAAGCCGCGTTGTCCCTTGCCGATCGGTGCGATCAGATCGATAATGCGGCCCGTCAAGTCCTCACTGGTGCCATTACCTTTTTCTAATGTGAAGCGTACGTTCGGAAACAGGGGGGTGAGGTTGGTAAAGAGAATCTTGTTTTTGGTATTTTCGGGCGCTTCGAAGTTAATGTTTTGAACTTTGAGCATCGCGAAGTAACGTTCCGATTCCTTCGGCGGGCGAATTTTGCCGCTGACCGTGTCGCCGGTGCGTAGGTTAAAGCGTCTTATTTGGCTGGGTGAAACGTAGATATCGTCGGGGCCGGCTAGATAAGAGCAGCCGGGTGTGCGAAGAAAACCGAAGCCATCTTGTAAAATTTCCAATACACCATCGCCGTATATGTCCTCGCCGCTTTTGGCTTGTTTTTTTAAAATGGCGAAAATGAGATCTTGTTTGCGTGTTCTGGCGACATTTTCGAGCCCCAATGACTCCGCAATATCAATAAGTTCGCTGACTTGTTTTAGTTTTAACTCGGTTAGATTCATAGATTAACGGGAACTCGAAGGAATGATAAGCACGGCGAACGGCCGTAAAAACAAAGGAATGGTAAAATTTTTGGATTTTACCCATAGACGGGTAAGGAAGATGCCGAAAAAAGCAGCGCGATTATATATCAAAATAGTCGGGGTCGTCCAAATAAATTACGACAACCCCGAGTTCGCTGGACTAATAATGAACAGGTACGAAATAAGTTAGGCAACTGATGCAGGATTTTTGTTCGTATTCAAGGCGCGCAAACAGGCGTTAAGCTATGTAACTGTTTGCGCAAAGCCTCAGCTCCTGCTGACGCTCTTTGCCTACATTGATGTAGCTGACGCAGAAGACGGACAAAAAGACCTGTCGGTTGAATTACTTAATAAAATGCACGTTCCTAAATATTGTTATCGATGAAATCGGCTAGTTGCGATTTAGTCAAGGCGCCAACTTTAGTCGCCTCCACTTCGCCGTCTTTAAACAGCATTAGAGTCGGTATGCCTCGCACGCCGTAATGCTGTGGCGTTTGCGGGTTTTCATCGATATTGACTTTGACGACAGTCAAGCGACCGGCATATTCCTTGGCGATTTCATCCAGAACCGGTGCGATCATCCGGCAAGGTCCGCACCATTCAGCCCAATAGTCAACTAGCACAGGACCGCCTGCTTTCAGTACGGTTTCGTTAAATTCACCATCAGTTACATGAAGGACTGACTCACTCACGCTATTCTCCAAAATTGCTAAAATTGTGACTATAGGAGTGCCGGCGTTATTTTGTCAATCACTTTCAGCTTTTTTAAGTTATGCTATAGGGCTATGAATACAACGCATCTTACTCAAACCCGATTCAGCAATTTGGAGTTATCCGATTCGATATTGCGCGGACTGACCGAGGCCGGCTTTACGCATTGTACTCCAATACAGGATCGTTCGTTGCCTTTGTCATTAAGAGATAAGGATATCGCCGGGCAAGCTCAAACCGGGACCGGCAAAACAGCAACCTTTTTACTGGCTACTTTTCAGCGCTTAATCAACGACGAAAGTGAAAAGATCAAAAACCCCAGGGCGGTTATTTTAGCGCCAACCCGGGAGCTTGCTATTCAGATTCATAAAGATGCCTTACAGTTGGGCAAATATTTGAATCTTAAGCTAGCGCTGATATACGGTGGCACCGATTATAAAAAACAAATGGATACGATCAAGTCCAATGTCGATATTATTATCGGCACACCGGGCCGTATTATCGACTTTTATCGGCAAGGAGCTTTTACGTTGGATAACGTGCAAGTAATGGTGCTCGATGAAGCCGACCGGATGTTCGATTTAGGGTTCATCAAGGATATTCGATTTCTGTTAAGAAGGATGCCGCCGGCCGATAAGCGATTGAATATGTTGTTTTCGGCAACTTTATCCTACAAAGTGACTGAGCTGGCTTACGAGCATATGAATCAGCCGGTACTCATCAAAATCGAGACGGAAGAAGTCACCTCCAAGGCCATTCAGCAAAGTGCGTTTTGTCCGTCCAATGAACAGAAAATTCCGCTATTGTTGGGTGTACTGAAAAAATATGCGCCGCAACGCAGCATTATTTTCGTCAACACCAAACGTTGTGCCGAACGGCTTAACGACTATCTGAATGCTAATGGTTTCGTCACCGCTGTTTTGAGCGGCGATGTCCCTCAGGAAAAACGTCAGCGGCTATTGACTGATTTCCAGGAAAACAAAATTAGGCTGATGATCGCGACCGATGTTGCGGCGCGCGGGCTGCATATCGCCGACGTGTCGCATGTGATCAATTACGATCTGCCTCAGGAAGTCGAGGATTATGTCCACCGAATCGGCAGAACCGCACGTTTCGGCGCCAGCGGCGAAGCGATCAGTTTTATTTGCGAGGAATACGCCTATTCGATGCCGGACATTGAAACTTATATCGGTCAAAAAGTGCCGATTCAACCGATAACGGCCGATTTGCTGCCTGAAGTCGTCAAGCCTGAGCGCAAGCCTCATCCGCAGAAGCCTGCACGTAATAATCAAGGTAAGTATCCGGAAAAACCGAAAAAAAAGCCGGTGCAGCGAAATAAGTCTTCTCAAGCCGCTACAAACCCAGCATCAACTCCCGAAAATCCTCAATAGCCGGAAACTCGTCTATCAGTCTTTTCGAACGAGTGCTGTCCGGTTTACTGACCGATATCAAATAATTGATGCCGTATTGCCTGGCCGAATTCAAGACCGCCAGGCTGTCATCGACTAATAGCGTGCGTTGTTTGTCGAACGATTGATGGTTTTCCAGTAAACGCCAAAACCCCGGCTGTTCCTTAGGAAAGCCGAAATCATGCGAGCAGATGATAGCGTCGAAAAACGGCTGCAAACAGGTTTTTTCCATTTTCAGGTCCAAGCTGCTTCTGTGCGCGTTGGTCACCAAAAAAAGATTTTTCGATGATTGCCTGACTTTTTCGAGAAATTCGGTGACATGCGGCAAGACTGCGATCAATCCCGCTATTTCGGCTTTGAGACCGGCAATATCCAACTCCAAGACTTCGCTCCAATAATCCAGGCAATACCATTCCAGCTTTCCTTCCATGCTTTTGAAGCGGGGTTCCAATTGATATTTGGCCGTCTCAACCGAGACGCCGGTTTTTTCGGCGAATTTCAAAGGCACGAATTCCAGCCAGAAATGATTGTCGAAATTCAAATCCAACAACGTGCCGTCCATGTCGAGTAAAACAGTATCAATTTTTTTCCAATCGATCATTTTTTTCAATTTATCAAAAGAAGTGGGTTATATTTATTAATCATCAGTTATAAATATAGCCAATAATGCGCGAAAAACCGACACTTCTCAATAAAACCGTGATCGCCGAAAGCCGGTTATTCCGTATCGAATCGCTCGACATCGAGTTTAGCAATGGCGAACAACGTAATTTCGAACGCCTGGCCCGAGGAAGGCCTGGAGGTGCGGTGTTAATTGTACCGCTTTTGGATAACGAAACGGTCTTATTGGTTCGTGAATATGCTGCCGGCGTTCATCGTTACGAGTTGGGTTTGCCTAAAGGTAAAACCGACGCCGGAGAAACTTTTATCGAAGCAGCAAACCGTGAACTCAAGGAGGAAGTCGGTTTTGGGGCTAGAACCCTCTATCATTTGAGTTCGTTTTCAATCGCGCCCGCTTATCTCGAGCACATGACCGAGATTATTATTGCCACGGATCTTTATGAGGAAAAATTGCAGGGCGACGAACCCGAGGAGCTCGAAGTCGTGCCCTGGAAAATTGACGATATTGGAGGGTTGATTGCAACCGGCGAGTGTACCGAAGCCCGGTCGATTGCGGCGTTGTTTATGACATTGAATCATCTTAAGGGTTCGTAATAGACAAGCAACCAAGCTTTTTGACTCGCATGACACCGCGGTGCTGAATTTTGATTAGCAAAAGGATCAACCTAAAAAAGCAGTTGAGTGCCTCAAACTACCGTTCGCCTTGAGCCCTTCGGCTACTCACAGGAGAGCCCTGTCGATGGGTGAAGGGTAGTTTGAGGCTGCACTAAGCCTGTAAAAGTGTTGTAGACCGTTCATGCTTCGACTTTGCTTAGCACGAACGATCTACAACATATACCAACTGCTTTTTTTAGGATCAATGCAAGCTTATTGAAAGCTACTGTTGATATAGTCAAGTACAAAAGAAATTTCCTAAGGAATATGCACAAATTTACTTCTACAAGTTTTAGGCATTGTGGTGGTTCGGCGACTCGCTTGACAGGACGCCGTGAATACATCCATGTAGGCTCGACGGCGGCTATCCCTGCCGCCGACGTCTGTCAATCGAGTCACCGACCCCCCTTTCAGCATTTGTCGAAGTTATTTCATGCTCGTTCCTAAGTTTACTAATCATCCTAATTCTGTCGGGTCGCAAGGCTTTTAGACGGTTTTGGCCGAAGTCTATTACGTTGAATCAGGAGAAAATCGATATGAAAGCATTCAGCACAATCAACTTGTTGATCTTTTTTTCTATTATGTTGTTGAGCGTTAAAATGCCGTTGGAATTGATCCATGCGGTCGTATGGGTCGTTAAACACATCTATGTTTTCATAGAATTTATGTTGGATGAAATCATTTCATTGACATTTGATACCGATCCAAGAACCACCGAGATTATCGTGTTTTATTTGATGTTGGGCATTGGTGCAATCATGGCGGTGGTTATTTTTAACTATATCGTCGATTTGTGGCGCCAGGCTAAAGAAACCGTTCCTGCTTGGTGCTTCGAACAAAAAGCTCAATTGCAAAATACTTGGCAAACATCGCCAATGATTAAAAAATCGAAAGTGGTATGCAGTATCGCTTTGGGCGGTTCATTTGCGGTAATGTTGACATTGGGCTGATTAACGGTACTGGACAGATCGGCTTGTTGGAGGCTATGCTCGAGCCTTCAACACTGTGTCAAGGAGTTCGCCATGTCCTTATTTCCTAAATTATTCCCGGCAATGATCGATGCTGTGGATGCCGTCATCAAGCAAAACTCAGAATCAGTTACCGAATTGGATCAAGCAATTGGCGACGGTGATCATGTCACGAATTTACAACGCGGTATTAAGGCTTTAAAAGCAAAAGAAGGGGAAATATCGGCGCTCGATTGGGCCGATGCCTTGCAGAGCATCGGCATGGTATCGATGTCGGCAATAGGAGGTGCGTCGGGGTCTCTTTATGGAACGCTATTCATCGCAATGAGTAAAGCGGCTAAGGGGCAAGAGTTGAGTGTATCGACTTTCGCCGAAGCTTTCGCGCAAGGTGTCGAAGCGGTTAAGCGGAGAGGCAAGGCAGATGCCGGCGAGAAAACGATGCTCGATGTTTATATACCGGTAGCCGATTACCTGAAACAAGCGGAAGTCAATTCGACCCCATGGACGGAAATATTAGAGCAGGTTTGCGATACCGCTAATCAGGGTATGGAGGCGACTCGCGATATGTTGGCGACCAAGGGCCGAGCATCGTTTTTAGGCGAACGCACGCGAGGGCATATAGACGCCGGAGCGAAAACTGCGGAACTGATGATTTGCGCGATAGCAACGGTGCTAGCCAAATAAAGGTTACATGCCCCAGCGTAATGCCGCAGTATGGACAGGCGCATCCCAAAGCTTCAATAACTCTTCATCAAGCAAGGTTAAGGTGATGGAACAGCCTGCCATGTCAAGTGAAGTCGTATAGTTGCCGACCAGTGAGCGCCGGATATCCACGCCGCGTTTTTGCCAAAACTGGGCCGCTAAGTTGTAAATTAAATGTAGCTCGATCAGCGGCGTTGCTCCAAAGCCGTTGATATGCAACAGTACCGGTTGATTTTTTTTGGGTTTCAATTCCTCTTCAATTGCTGTCGACAGTTGCTCGACGATCTCCGTAGCGGATTTGAACGGCATCGATTCATGCCCTCTTTCGCCATGAATACCGACGCCCATTTCGATTTCATCATCATTGAGGTTAAATGTCGGTTTGCCAAGCGCCGGTACGGTGCAGCTCGTCATTGCCACCCCCATTGACGCGGTTGCTTCGTTCGCTCTTTCACCCAAGGCTTTACAGGCGGCTAAGTCTTTGCCGTTTTCGGCAGCCGCGCCGACAATTTTTTCAACAATCAGTGTTCCGGCGACGCCCCGGCGTCCGGTACTGTGATTTTTCGGCAGTGAAACGTCATCGTTCACCAAGACAGTCGCATTCGAGCAATCGATCATTTCGGCGGCCATTTCGAAATTCATAACATCGCCCGCATAGTTTTTAACAATAAACAATACACCTCCTCCGTTTTCGACCGCTTGTGCCGCGGCCATCATTTGATCCGGTGTTGGCGAAGTGAATATTTGCCCAGGACAAGCTGCATCGAGCATGCCGTGACCGACAAAGCCCGAATGCAAGGGTTCGTGACCGGAGCCGCCGCCGGAAATGAGCGCGACTTTACCGGATTGTGTCGGAGCCAATCGGCTGATGAAGTGGGGTTCTTTATTAAAATTGACGATATCGGCATGAGCCATGGCAAAGCCGGACAAGCTTTCGTCGAGCAGAGTGTCGACGCTATTGATAAATTTTTTCATGTTCGGTACTCCTACGTAATAATTTGATAAAGGGTAGACCTTGGTACGATGCCTGGCAAATCGACTGCCTGCCCATAGGATGATTAAGTTTTTTGCAAGGCCTGGGTAATC
Organism: Methylotuvimicrobium alcaliphilum 20Z; assembly: GCF_000968535.2. NCBI lineage: Bacteria > Pseudomonadati > Pseudomonadota > Gammaproteobacteria > Methylococcales > Methylococcaceae > Methylotuvimicrobium > Methylotuvimicrobium alcaliphilum. The sequence continues at coordinate 4,557,052 of NC_016112.1, read as the reverse complement.
GCCCGGATGTCTTGCATGACCCAAGTAGGCTGGAAATCGGAAACTTTTAAATCTTCTTCGGAAGACACGCCGGTCAGTACCATTAAACTGCGGATATCGGCTCTTACAGCACCGAGAATATCGGTATCGAGCCGGTCGCCGATTGCAATGGTTTTGTTTGTATCGGTGTCAAGCAAGGCCATGGCTTGTCGGTACATGATCGGCTCGGGTTTGCCGATGGTAATCGGTTTAACTCCGGTGGCGGCTTGTAAGGCCGCTAAAATGGCGCCATTGCCGATCGTCATACCCTGTTCGGTCGGTAATGAAGTATCGGCATTGGTGCCGATGAATTTTGCGCCGGCATGGAGGGTGTAAGTCGCGTTGGCCAATTTTTGCCAGGTGAGCGTTCGATCCAGTCCGCAAACCACGATGTCGGCATTTGTTTGAGTATTAACCGGGTCGAAAGTATCGGTTAAAGTAAATCCCTGTTCGAGAAGCGGTGCGCGCGCTCCTTCTTCGCCAATTACGAAGACGCGACTAGTGGCCGGGTCTACCTCCCGCGATAAATAGGAGGCGGTAGCCATTGCCGATGTCAGTATTTGTTCGGTGCCAATGCGGACCCCCATTCCGGCTAATTTTGTGACATATTGTTCGGCAGTGAGTGTTGCGTTGTTAGTCGCTAAAATGAAACGTAAATGTTTGGCGCGCAATGTGTCAAAAAAATCAATAAGCCCCGGAAGCGGTTGGGAGCCATGCCATAAAACGCCATCCATGTCGATGATCAGTGCCTGAATATCGGAAAAAGGTGTCATAATTTATTGCTTTTTAAGGTTGATAAATAGAAAAAGGAGGCCGAACCCTCGATAAAACTCATAATTCTCGGAAGTTATTTGTCGCGAAATCCTAAAGTACATTGAGGCGTTAGCAAAGAGCAAGTTTGATTTAAGTAATTGTTTCGCGCATAATTTTTACCATCCGCTAGTAGTGTAGATCTGGCGACCTTTGAGTCGGCGAAATTGACAACCGCTCGCATTCTGGTTAGAGTTCCCCGTTCAGGGTAAAAAATAGACTCGATTAAAATCGATTTAGGCACCAATTTTCCGCTTCATAAAGGGAATTATGGTGGTTTAGGGCCTGATCGTTAATTATGATTTTTTCATTAAACAACAATAAACCGTAACTATCGGAGAAGAAACATGGCAAGACCATTAATACAAATGGCGTTGGACTCATTGGATTTCGATCAAACCGTTGCGCTTGCCGAGCAAGTGGCACCGTATGTAGATATTTTTGAGATTGGCACCCCATGCATCAAACACAACGGGGTTGGCTTAGTGAAAGAACTGAGACAACGTTTCCCGGACCAACTGTTGTTGGTTGACCTGAAAACGATGGATGCCGGCGAATACGAAGCGACGCCGTTCTATGCGGCGGGCGCGGACATCTGCACCGTGTTGGGCGTATCGGGTCTGGCCACTATTGGTGGTGTGATCAAAGCGGCGCGCGCGCACAATGCCGAAGTGCAAGTCGACCTGATCAACGTGCCTGACAAAGTCGAATGCGCACGCGAATCTGCGAAACTGGGCGCACAAATCGTCGGTGTACACACGGGCTTGGACGCACAAGCAGCGGGCCAAACGCCATTTGCCGACCTGCAAGCGATTGCCGATCTTGGCCTGAACGTACGCGTATCGGTAGCCGGCGGTATCAAACAAGCGACCGTACAACAAGTGGTTGCTAGCGGCGCGAGCATCATCGTAGTTGGTGCGGCGATTTATGGTGCGCCATCCCCGGCGGAAGCGGCACGCGAAATCCGTCAACTGGTTGATGCAGCGAGTGCATAAGTCATGCATCAGCAACTGATCATTGACAAAATATCCGGTATTCTGGCGGCGACCGACGACAGTTATGATCAAAAACTGACCACCCTACTCGATCAAGCGAAACGTGTGTTCGTATCGGGCGCGGGTCGGTCGGGCTTGATCGGTCGTTTTTTTGCGATGCGCTTGATGCATAGCGGCTACGATGTCAGCGTAGTTGGCGAAATCGTCACGCCGAGCATCAAGGCGGGCGACCTGCTGATCATTATTTCAGGCTCTGGCGAAACCGAACAATTGATCGCGTTCACCAAGAGAGCGAAAGAAATCGGCGCTAAAATCCTGTTGATCTCGGCGAAAAGCGATTCGACGATAGGCGACCTCGCGGATGCGGTGTTCCAGGTTGGGACATCGGAGCTGTATGGCAAAGTGAAAGGCATGCCGATGGGTACCGTATTCGAACTATCGACGCTGTTCTTCCTGGAAGCGATCATCTCACATATCATTCATGAGAAAGGCATTCCGGAAGAAGAAATGAGATCGCGGCACGCGAACCTGGAATGATTCTAGGCGGAGCGATCCGCGCCGCTGGAACAAACCGAAAGCCGAACCGAACGAGTGGCGACCTGTCACTCGTTCCAACCGAATTCCAACACAACAAAAGAAGTGACCGAGCCGCAAGGCTTTACCGAAACGAGTCACCGTTGTAACTTACCGAATTGACAAAGGAGAAGAATATGCCTTCGCGCCGAGACTTAGCGAACGCCATACGCGCTTTGAGCATGGATGCCGTCCAAAAAGCCAACTCCGGACACCCGGGCGCACCGATGGGGATGGCGGATATCGCCGAGGTGTTATGGAACGACTTCCTGCAGCATAACCCGACTAACCCGAACTGGGCCAACCGAGACCGCTTCGTACTGTCTAACGGCCACGGCTCGATGCTGCTGTACTCGTTACTGCATCTGACAGGTTACCAGCTGCCGATCGACGAACTGAAACAATTCCGTCAACTGCATTCAAAAACCCCGGGTCATCCGGAATACGGCTATGCGCCGGGCGTCGAAACGACGACCGGACCATTAGGTCAAGGCATCACCAATGCCGTGGGCTTTGCGATAGCCGAACGCGCACTAGCGGGTCAATTTAACCGTCCCGGACACGAAATCGTCGACCATTACACCTACGCCTTCCTGGGCGACGGCTGTTTAATGGAAGGCATCTCGCATGAAGCCTGCTCATTGGCCGGCTCGATGAAACTGGGCAAACTGATTGCCGTCTACGACGACAACAACATCTCGATCGACGGCGAAGTCCGCGGTCACGGCGACACGCCGGGCTGGTTCCTGGACGACACGCCGAAACGCTTCGAAGCCTACGGCTGGCACGTCATCCCGAAAGTAGACGGCCATAACCCTGAAGCCGTCAAAAAAGCCTTGGAAGAAGCGCGTAGCGTCACTGATCGGCCGACCTTGATCTGCTGCCAAACCATCATTGGCTGGGGCTCGCCGAATAAAGAAGGCAAAGAAGAATGTCATGGAGCGGCATTAGGCGAAGCCGAAATCACGGCAACCCGCGAACGCATCGGTTGGCCGCATGCACCTTTCGAAATCCCGGCGGATATTTACGCGGGTTGGGATGCGAAAGACAAAGGCGCGCGTCAAGAAGCGGAGTGGAACGACAAATTCGCGAAATACCAAGCAGCGCATCCGGAACTGGCGGCCGAATTCGAACGCCGCATGAGCGGACAGCTGCCGAGCGACTGGTCGGAAAAAGCGAACGCCTTCATTGCTGCGGTCGACGCGAAAGGCGAAACCATCGCTAGCCGCAAAGCCTCACAAAACACCCTGAACGGATTCGGACCGTTACTGCCCGAACTGATGGGCGGCTCGGCGGACTTGGCAGGCTCCAACTTGACCCTGTGGTCGGGTTGCAAAGACGTCAACGCCCCGGGACATGACGGCAACTACGTCTACTACGGCGTCCGTGAATTCGGCATGTCGGCGATCATGAACGGCATCACCCTGCATGGCGGCTTCAAGCCGTACGGCGCGACCTTCCTGATGTTCTCCGAATATGCGCGGAATGCCTTGCGGATGGCGTCGTTGATGAAAATCCCGACCATCTTCGTATACACGCACGACTCGATCGGCTTAGGCGAAGACGGCCCGACCCATCAACCGATCGAACAAACCGCGACCTTGCGGATGATTCCAAACATGCAAGTGTGGCGTCCATGTGATGCTGTGGAATCGGCGGTGTCGTGGAAAGCGGCGATTGAACGAAACGATGGACCGAGTTGTCTGATCTTCTCACGGCAAAACCTAGCGCACATTGCGCGGACGCCGGCGCAGATCGAAGCGATCAACAAAGGCGGCTACATTCTGAAAGACAGCGAAGGTCAGCCGGACGTGATCCTGATTGCGACGGGCTCGGAAGTCGAATTGGCGGTGAAAGCGGCAGACGAGTTGAGCGGCAAAGGCAAAAAAGTGCGGGTCGTCTCGATGCCATCGACCAACGTATTCGATGCGCAGGACGAAGCCTACCGTGAGTCGGTGCTGCCGTCATCGGTGACAAAACGCGTCGTAATTGAAGCGGGCGTGACCGACAGCTGGTGGAAATACGCGGGTACACAAGGTTGCGTCATCGGAATGGATCGTTTCGGCGAATCGGCACCGGCCGGCGCGCTGTTCAAAGAGTTCGGCTTCACCGTTGACAATGTCGTCAAACACGTCGAAGCTCTGCTTTAATAATTAACTTTAACAATTAACATTACACAGAGCGAAAAGTTATTCGGAAATGCGTTAGTACCGGATGGCTTTTCCGCTTCCTACAGCAGAAAGGGGAACAACGTGAAAGTGAATACTATTACCATGGGTGCTTTGGCATCCTTGCTACTATCCAGCCCGATAGCAGGTGCTGAAGATAAATATCCGGCATCTGATTTTAAACCACAGGTTCAATATCAGGATGCCGACTATATCGCCAATACAGAGAAACAGCCTGCCAAGGCAGAAGCTACTGCCAAAACGACAGAGCCTGACCCACAATATCCTGCAACCAATTTCGAACCGAAAGTGGTTTATCAAGATAGTGAATATAAGCATACAACGCCAAAAGTAGCGGCTCCAAGTACCAAATCAAGCTCGTCTTCTGCGAGCTCAAGTGCTGAAGTCGCGAGTGCCGAATCGGCGACTCAAGAAGCGAAATCGGATAACACTCTAGTAATCCTAGTCGCCGTATTGGCCGCTATCGGTTTTGTGTTGTTTAGAAGAGGTTCGGGTGCGGCTAAATCAAGTGCGAGCACATCGGCTTATTATCAAGAGAATAGTGGAACAACCGGTGTTGCAAGATACCTGAGCAAACTTGAAGGTTCTGCCGTAACTGGTGTCGCTAAATATTTGGAAAAACAAGCGGCTTCGGTACAAGAAAAAGTTGCAGCTACTGGCGTCGATAAATATTTGGAAAAGAAAGAACTGGAATCGGAAACCGGCGTGTCAAAATATCTTCGTACTAAAGGCTAAAATCGAAGAGCGCTAATGGATAAAGAGCAAACAATTGATGTTTGCCTGCCGGATAAACACAGAAGGCTTGAGGCCGCTGTTTCATCGACACGGATGAAATAATTAACCGGCATTTGATATTTTCTAGAGAGATTACCGGCTTGCTAGATGACTTTATGTTGATGCAGGCCGGTATCGATCGATTGCTGTTTCGAATCACGATGGACCAATACGGGCATGTGGGTGATAACGAAATGCAATCGAATGATTACATAAAACATCAAAGCTATGCTCGATCGTTTGACGAGTTAGGAACCGAATCCAAACAACTTAATTAAAGCGGTTCGCATATACCTTTAGCATTGCAATTTTCGGTGATGCTTAAGGCGGCGGGGTGCTTGGCATAAAGCCTTCAGGGGCGTGTTCACCCACTACCTAAATTCCATAGGCCTTTGGTTAATCGTTTTGGATAATTTAGGCGCTAGGCCTTTGAACGGGTCTCGGAACCGAATTATGATCCTACGATGGGTATATCGCTTTAATTGGCATTTCACTTCCCGGCATGAGTTACCGATAAATGAATTGACACGGTAAGATAGCCTGGAAGCATAAAGATTAATACAACAGCAAATAAAGGTGCACAAAATGGCAAAAAATTTACTTGAACAACTTCGGGAAATGACCGTCGTTGTCGCGGATACCGGCGACCTTCAAGCAATTGAAACTTACAAACCAAGGGATGCGACAACTAACCCTTCGTTGATTACGGCAGCGGCTCAAATGCCTCAATATCAGGACATCGTCGACGATACGCTGAAAGGCGCAAGAGCCACATTAGGAGCAGGCGCTTCCGCTGCCGAAGTCGTGACTTTAGCGTTCGACCGATTGGCCGTGTCATTCGGGTTGAAAATTCTCGATATCATCCCTGGCCGCGTATCGACAGAAGTCGATGCCAGACTGTCTTACGATACCGAAGCAACAATTGCCAAGGGTCGTGAAATCATTGCACAATACGAAGCCAAAGGCATTTCAAAAGAGCGAATCCTGATCAAAATCGCGTCGACTTGGGAAGGCATTAAAGCAGCGGAAGTTCTCGAAAAAGAAGGTATTCATTGTAACCTGACTTTATTATTCGGATTGCATCAAGCGATCGCTTGCGCTGAAGCGGGTATTACACTGATTTCTCCATTCGTCGGACGTATTCTGGACTGGTATAAAAAAGATACTGGACGCGACTCTTATCCACCAGCAGAAGATCCGGGTGTTGTTTCGGTTACGACCGTTTACAACTACTACAAAAAATTTGGTTATAAAACTGAAGTTATGGGCGCGAGTTTCCGTAATATCGGGGAAATCACCGAATTGGCGGGCTGCGATTTATTAACGATCTCGCCTTCGCTGCTGGGTGAACTGCAATCAACCGAAGGCGATTTGCCTCGCAAACTCGACCCTGCAAAAGCTGCTGAACAAGCGATTGAAAAAATCACTATCGATAAAGCAACTTTCGAAAGTATGCATGCAGATAACAGAATGGCGACGGATAAATTATCCGAAGGTATCGATGGATTCACTAAAGCGCTCGAAACTTTGGAAAAACTGTTGGCTGAGCGTTTGGCATCCTTAGAAGGATAAGAATAAGTTTCGACACTGCGGTACAGGGAATGAATCGCATGAAATTATATAATTTTATCCGTAAATACATTTTCCCGTTTTTGTGCAGTTGTCGCGAAAACGGGTTTGTTTTTTAATATAGGAACCCAAAATGGCACAAAAAATTTTAGATATAGTTAAACCGGGTGTCGTAACCGGTGAAGATGTACAAAAAGTCTTTGCGTTTTGTAAGGAACACAAATTTGCGCTTCCCGCAGTCAATGTTATCAGTACCGATACGATTAACTCGGTACTTGAAAGCGCAGCTAAAGCGAAATCCCCCGTTATCATTCAGTTTTCCAACGGCGGCGCGGCTTTTTTCGCCGGTAAAGGCGTTAACTTAGAAGGTCAAATGCCTTCGATTTTAGGCGCTATTTCCGGTGCACAGCATGTTCATCTGATGGCGGAACATTACGGTGTACCGGTTATCCTGCATACCGACCATGCCGCGAAAAAGCTATTACCATGGATCGATGGCTTATTGGATGCCGGCGAAAAGCATTTCGAAAAAACAGGTAAGCCGTTATTCAGCTCGCACATGTTGGATCTTTCCGAGGAAAGTCTGGAAGAGAACATTGAAATATGCGGTAAATATTTGGAACGCATGTCCAAAATGGATATGACTCTGGAAATAGAATTGGGTGTAACCGGTGGCGAAGAAGATGGCGTTGACAATACCGATATGGATCACTCACTGCTATATACTCAGCCGGAAGACGTCGCTTATGCTTATGAGAATTTAAGCAAAATCAGCCACCGTTTCACGATTGCCGCATCATTTGGTAACGTGCACGGTGTGTATAAACCGGGCAATGTTAAATTGACTCCGACAATTTTGCGAGATTCGCAAAAATATGTTTCAGAAAAATTCAGCTTGCCGGAAAATAGCCTGACTTTCGTTTTCCATGGTGGATCGGGTTCTTCTCCTGAGGAAATCAAAGAGTCGATCAGCTACGGCGTCGTTAAAATGAATATCGACACCGATACTCAATGGGCAACCTGGGCTGGCGTAATGGAATTCTATAAGAAAAACGAAGGTTATTTGCAAGGCCAAATCGGTAACCCTGATGGCGACGACAAGCCGAATAAAAAATATTATGATCCTCGCGTTTGGCAACGTGCAGGACAAGTCGGCATGGTCACTCGTCTGCAACAAGCATTCCAAGACTTAAACGCAAGCAACACGTTGTAATAACCTCGCATTCTAAAAAGCCGATAATGACTTATCGGCTTTTTATTTGCCTGAAATAGTTCGTATTTCGAATCGAAAAAAGCTCAAAACTCCGATTGTTGTCGGCTTAACGTGGGCGTAAGCAGTCATTCAGGAACCTTAATTGACAATGAACAAAAGAATATTAATTATCGGCGGTGTCGCAGGGGGAGCAAGCTGCGCTGCCCGGCTTCGCCGACTGTGCGAACATTGTGAAATCGTCATTTTCGAAATGGGCTCCTATGTCAGCTTTGCCAATTGCGGATTACCTTATTTTATTGGCGACGTGATTGTCGACGAACAAAAATTGCTCGTGGCGACACCGGAGTTATTCGAAAAAAGATTCAATATTCGTGTTTGTACCGATAGCGAAGTTCTAGCGATCGATAGAACGAATAAAAGTATAGAAGTGTGTGATTTAAAAACCGGCAGGAAGCGGAATGAATCGTACGATGCCTTAGTGCTTTCGACCGGCTCAGAAGCCGTATGGCCCGATATCGACGGCATCGATTTACCCGGTATATACGTGTTAAGAACGATTCCGGATAGCCGCAAAATACGCGGCAATTTGGCGAATATGAAAAGCGCAGTGGTTTTAGGTGCCGGATTTTTAGGCTTAGAGTTAGCCGAGAATTTAAAAAAACGGGCCTTAAAGGTAACCGTGTTGCAATCGACCGATCAAGTCATGCCGGCGTTAGATAAGGAAATGGCTAGGTTTGTCGCGCAGTATTTGCAAAAAAACGATATTGATTTGCAGCTTAACTGCCAAGTTAACCGATTTGAGCTGAATCAAGATCAAACGCTAACCGTGCACCGGCAAGACGGCGAATCGATAATCAGCGATGCGGTCATGGTCTCCGTTGGCGTAAAACCCAGAACTCAATTAGCCCGTCAAGCCGGTTTGGCCATCGGAGATTTAGGCGGAATCCGAGTCGATGAAACCATGCAAACCAGCGACTCTCATATTTGGGCGGTCGGTGATGTAGTCGAAGTACGGAATGTCATAACCGGAGAATGGCAACTATTACCCTTGGCCGGTCCTGCAAACCGGCAAGGTCGATTGGCGGCCGCGGCAATATTAAGCAATGGAGATCAGCAAGAAATTCCGTCGACCTACCGAGGCGTTCAAGGGACATCGGTTTGCGGGCTTTTCGATTTGACAATTGCCAGTACCGGCGTTAACGAAAAGACCTTACAGAAGATCAATTATGAAAATTATGAAAAGGTTTATTTGCATCCAGGTAATCATGTCGGCTATTACCCGGGAGCGAAGCCGATTCACATGAAATTGTTATACGACACTAGCAACGGCAAAATTCTCGGCGCTCAAGCGCTCGGCGAGTCGGGTGTGGCGCGGCGTGTCGATGTCATCTCGGCGTTCATACAAATGGGCGGTAGCGTTTATGATTTAGAGGAAGCCGAATTATGTTATGCCCCGCAATTCGGAGCGACCAAAGATCCGGTGAATTTAGCCGGCATGATCGCGGCCAATCAATTGCGCGGGATGCATCCGCTTGCAAAATGGGAAGAGTTACTCGAAACGCATGTACAAGTTACGGAAGATAAGGACGAAGCGGCGCAATTACTCGCGTTTATATTGGACGATCCTTTTACACAGGCTCAGCTTGTCGATGTGCGAACCGAAGCGGAATTTCTGCAGAAACATATTCCGAATGCGATAAACATTCCATTGGATAATTTACGCGATCGGTTAAATGAATTATCCCGTGAGCGGGAAATTTGGGTCGTTTGCGGCGTTGGGCAAAGAGCTTACAATGCCACCCGGATTTTGCAGCAAAACGGATTTCGGGTTAGAAATTTATCGGGTGGTATGCAAACTTATGAGACTTATAATGGTGACAGTGAGCAGTGAGCAGTGAGCAGTGAGCGGAGAAAGATGAAAGATGAAAGGTGAATGGGCATCTGGTTCCGGCTTTAAACCATACTAAAAGAAGGGGCTTGTAATTTATTGATAAGCGGTTATGCTGAAGCGGATAGTTAAATGGCCGACGGAAACATAAAAATGGGCAATATGGATACGATACAACCGACCAAGCATTTTTCGATTGCACACCGCTTAAACAAACGGCTCCGCATCATCGTTCCGAGTTTACGAAAAGATCGAGAGCGTGCTTATATCTTGCAAATTCTATTGTTGAAACGCGAAGGCGTTGAATCGGTCAATATCACGCCGCAGATTGGGTCGTTAACAATATTTTACGATCCGGAAAAATTGCCGTTCGAAAATCTATTGCATCTGCTTGATGCCGTAATCGCCAATATCGGCGTGCAACCGCGCGAAGTGCTGAAAAGCCTAAAGCGGGATAAAAATTATTCCGACAAACTTGCTCAAGACTATGTCATCGGTGTCGGCGATATGAGCTGCGCCTCCTGCGCATTATATTTGGAAATGGTCCTGCAACGGCAGCCTGATGTGCTTCACGCCAGTGTCAATTACATTTCCGAAACCGCGCGGATCAAAACTTACTTGCCGAAAGATAAATTATTCAAAATTATCGCGGACAATGGCTATCAGGGCTTTTCGATCGATTCCTTGGCCGAACGAAAATTATTATTCGATCTTGAGCGCAAGCATTTACATAAAGCCAAACGGCAAATACTGGCGCTGGGCAAATTGAGCGTGCCGGTATGGTTACTGAGTGCGATCGGCTCAAAATCGCGCACACTATTATTAATACAAGCCGTTTTAGCCGGTGCCGCCATTATCGGCGGCGGCCGAGACATTTTCAAAAAAGCGTTTAATCAAGCCAAGCGCGGCGCTGCCGAGATGGATAGTCTGGTTGCGCTAGGTGTTGGCGCGGCTTATACCTACAGCATTCCGGCATTATTTCGTCCCTCCCGTCATGTCTATTTCGGTGCAGCGACCGCGATTATCGATTTTGTGACGGTAGGCCGTTATCTGGAAGAACTAGCAAAAAATCGGGCGGTTCAAGACATACGCAAATTGGTGAATCTACAGCCTCATCAAGCGACATTGCTCAAAGACGGCAAAGAATTAAAAATCATGGCCGAACAAATCGAGATCGGCGACATTCTTCTGATCAGGCCGGGCGAGCGCATTCCGGCAGACGGCGAAGTGATCAAAGGGTTATCCAGCGTCAACGAAGCAATGGTAACCGGCTCGGCGATGCCCGCGATCAAAGAGCCCGGCCATAGACTCTACGATGGTAGCATCAACGGTAGCGGCGTACTGCAAATGCGCGCCACCGCAACCGGCAAGGATACCTTCTTGTCGGGTTTGATCCATATGGTCGACCAGGCTCAGGCGTCGAAATTGAAAATCCAAAAAACCGTCGATAGCGTCGCATCGGTGTTCGTGCCGTCGGTGATCGTATTGTCGGGTGCGACCTTCGGAGGCTGGCTGTTGGCTGGTGAGCGGGTAGCGCATGCTTTGTCCAATGCGATTGCCGTATTGTTAATTTCATGTCCATGCGCGCTCGGTTTGGCAACACCGGCGGCAACGATGGTGGGAACCGGTCAGGCGGCCAGGCGCGGCATTTATATTAGGAACGGCGAAGCCCTAGAAACGGCGGCGTCCATCGATACTGTTTTATTCGACAAAACCGGCACGATCACTGAAGGTGTTGCCGAAATAAGCGACTTCTTCAATATATCGGATTTCGACGACGAGCGTCTGTTGCAGTTTGCCGCGTCAGCGGAGTTCAATTCGGAACATTTTTTAGGTCAAGCGATTGTACGCTACGCCAAAGAGCGTGGCATGGAAATAGAAGAATCCTCGCAATTTCATAATGCGCCGGATCGGGGTATTCGCGCTCAAATCGGTGACCGTCAATTATTGCTTGGCAGCGATCTCTGGATGAAACAACACCAGATCGATTTAACACCGCTTAAAGCGACCTCAAAAAAACTGGCTCTGCAAGGCAAGACCTTGGTTTATCTTGCAATCGATCGGCGCGCGGCGGCGTTGTTTGCCGCTACCGATACGATACGGCCGAACGCCCGACAAGTTGTCGAACATTTGCATCAAGCCGGGATCGATACCTGGATGGTGACCGGCGATACCGAACTGGCGGCCCGACATATTTCCGAGCAGGTAGGGATCGTTACCGTGTATTCCGAAGCGGATCCCGCCAAAAAATTAGCATTGATTCGTCAATTACGCGAGAGCGGGCACAAAGTCGCGATGATCGGCGACGGCATTAACGATGCGCCGGCGCTCGCGGCCGCGAATGTCAGCCTGGTGATCGATAAAGGCACCGATATCGCCATCGAAGCAGCCGACTTGGTGCTGTTGGACGGCGATATCGGCAAAATCGCCGATGCCATCGAATTGAGCGAGAATACGCTAAGTATTATCAAACAAAATCTGATTTGGGCATTCGGTTATAACGCGATTGCAATACCGTTTGCAGTGGCCGGTAAGCTTAACCCGGCCATCGCCTCGGCAGCGATGGCTCTCAGTTCGGTGTCGGTCATCGTCAATTCGCTACGCCTGAACCGGAAAAAATGAGCTAATCGCCCTCATTAATTTTGAGGCTGACAAAATCGCAAGTCCGTTTCAAGCAGTTTTTAATCGTAGCTGTAATGTTTGCGCAATGGCTTAACGACTTCCCAATCGCTGTTTAAACCTTCGGGGAAAACGACCAAGTCGCCTGGAAGGATTCGGACCGGCTCGCCGCCTTCGGGCGTTACAATGATCTCACCTTCGAGAATATAGGCCGTTTCTGTTTCGTCGAAGTCGATCGAAAACTTGGAAACTTCTTTCTCCCAAATGTCCCAGTCCGAAACACCTAATTCTACTAAACGGGCTTCGCTCGGTTGATGTTCAATCTTGATTTGTGACATAAAAACCTTGATAAGTAGTAACGAGCGGAGATTTTAGCACCTTCCGTTGAAAAGGCACTGATGTTATACCTTTCGCACTTCAAATTTCGGCAGTGCCGGAGGAGGCGCCTGGGTGTCCGATAAAGGCTTTGCCAGCATGGAGCTGATATAGAGCCTACATGGACGGACGTATTCACGGCGTCCTTTAGCGGACACCCAGGCGCCGAATTTTGAGCTACGACGGGTATATCGAGGCGCTTTTTTAAATAGGAATTCCTAATTGGCGTTATATCAACCGAAATAAAATGTCATCGAATTAGGAATTAAATTTGGTTTTCGGTTTTTGTACGTTTAACATGACGGTTAGAACAAAGGAGTCTTGCATAAGCATCGCTTATTGTAAGATTTGTCACTCGGTCGCTATGAACGAGATCGAACATTTGTTGAGACATTGGTAGACTACCTCGAAAGTCTCGACGCTATCGTTGAGAGGACAATATGATAAAAAAACATTGCAAATATATCTCGCCCTTATTCATTTCACTTCTGACCGCCGGTTGCGCGGGTACTCCGGAGAGCGGGCAGAGTGTTATTGGTAAGGTCGACAGCGGCCTGGCGACGATTGGTCAGACCGCACAAACGGGAAGGCAAACGATCGAGGCCGGAACAGCGATCGCAAGTAGTGTGCCCGCGACACAAACCGCTTTGACCGAAGCGCTAGTCGGTCAATTGGGCGTCACTCAGCAACAAGCGCTGGGCGGAGCCGGCGCGATATTTCAAGCTGCTAAAACGAATATGACGGAACAAGCATTCGCCGGCTTGTCGCAATCCGTTCCAGGTATGTCGGAAATGCTCGCTGCTGCACCGCAGGTCGGTGGTGCTGCAATGCTAGGAGGCGCCGGTGGAACTATCGGTACTATGCAATCGCTATATTCGTCGTTTAGTCAACTGAATTTATCGCCGGGTATGGTTAATCAGTTTATTCCCGTGGTTGTCGACTATGTCAGCGGTACCAGCGGGCAAGCGACATCGAATCTGCTTCGTTCGGCTTTGATGCCTTAGCCGGATAAACCTAAAAAACGTTTAGGGCGCGGTTGCAAACCCCGTCCTGCCAAGGTCTCTGAAAAGAGAATTTCAAACGAGCGGTTCTTTCAAGCTAGCGGTGTTTAACAAAGACATAAGCGCAGGTTCGCAAGAACCGCAGCCCGAGCAAGCGCCGGTAATTCTCGACAGTCTTTCAGGGTCCGTAATGCCCTCATCGATGAGCCGGCGAATTTGCCGGTCGGTTGTGCCGCTGCAGGTGCAGAGTACGTCATTATTTTTGTCGGGTCTTACTTGGTTCATGAATGTTGAGTCGCGTTTATCAATTTGGGTTTAGCACATGACTTCCGAATCGAGACGATATCGAAATCATAAGGGGGCAATTTTATGAAGTTTCAGTTCTAAAAGGGCAATCGTTGAATAAACCGCAATTGCGCCGCCGAGTGCGATGAGATAGGGTGTTTTCAAATCGAATGCATAGTGTCCGGCAGTCCAGATAACGGTTCCGGCCAAAAGCGACCCGGCAGCGCTGTAAGCACCGCCGAATCGCGTGAATAAGCCGAATACCACCACGGTCACGATGCCGGCACTGCCGAATGCCGAAGCTTGCTCGACTAGGCTGTGAACACGGTCGGTTTGCAAGGCAAACCAGTAAGCGACCATGCCGCCGAATAATACAGCCAGTCTTGCAATACGAACTTTTCGGCTTTCGTCGATCGTACCCAGCAACGGCACGATTAGATTATGCGACAAAAGCGCCGAGGCAGCCATGAGTGCGCTGTCGACGGTGGACAAGATTGCCGAAATCAACGCGCCGGCAAAAATGATATATAAAAACGTTGGTAAATATTGCTGCGCCAATTGCGGCAAGATTTGTTCGGGCTCTGCCAGACCCGGTAACAAGCGATAACCGAGCAAGCCGATCAAGATCGGAATCAAGCCGACCGAAAGATACAATAGACCGCCGGCCAAACAAGCTTGACGCGCGATTTGCGGCGAACGGCAAGCCAGTACCCGAGATACCAGTTCTTGTGCGATGACCGATCCGCCGATTGGAATCATCCAGTGTTCCATAATATCCAGCCAGTTTTCATTCTCGGCGGTTTTGAATAAAACCAAACGCTCCGGTTCGATCGAGGCAATCGAAGGCTGCCAGCCTCCTCCGGCGGTCAATACAATCGTCAATAAAATCGAAAGGCCTATGATCAGAGCGACACCTTGCACCGCATCGGTGATGACATCGGCCATCAAACCGCCGTACATTGTATAGACAATCACGACCAGCGCCGCGCAGGCGATCGTCAGCTCGACTTCGAAGCCGGACGTAGCCGATAACACCTGTCCGAATGCCCGAATTTGAGCGGCGGCCCACATGATCGTACCGGGCACCATCATCAATACCGCAAGTTTTTCAACCCGCGGCGAATAGCGTTGCCTAAACAAATCAGCCAAGGTGGTCAATTGCCGGCGCCACAATGGAATCGAAAACACTAAGCCCATCAAAACCAGACAGAGCGAATAACCGAAAGGATCGAGCGTCGCGCCGGACAGGCCTTCCTCATAAACAGCACCAGCCGCGCCGATACAGGTTTCGGCGCCGAACCAAGTCGCGAACACGCTCAACGTGGCAAGGCCTACGCCAAGACTACGTCCGGCCAATAAATAATCGTCTTCCGTTTTGATTTTTTTCGAAACGAAAACGCCGATCAAAAGCTGTGCCGATATATAAACCAGAATGCCGGTTAGAACTGTGTTCATGGGCGCAAAGAGGCGACGGTAGAGCCGAAAAAATACCAAGTGAAAAATTTGCGAAAGGTATAATTCATGTTATTGGTCGACAGCTAGAAATGCTTGCCGCTCGCTGTCGCGGTAATGAGCTTGTCGTTCGAGTTTCCCGCTAACGGCTTCGCTCCAGTAGTTTGACTAAAATCGACATCGTCATCCCTGGCCGCTACCCGGAAAGGCAAGAATAAGGCTACAATGAAAACGATTCGCACAATCATGGGTTCACTCTTATCATACAAAAGCGTAATATTGTTTTAACTTAGTCTAGCTTATGTATGCGCAAAAGTGGATATGAATAGTAAAGAAGCCGAAATTTTATTTCAGGCGGGCGTTTTAGAGGCGCCCGTCATCCAAAAACACGCCTCCGGAGACGGCTGGACGGTTACACTGGAAGGAAAGCATAAACTGAATCCGATGCTGGAGACTGCGCGCGGTCAAATGCGGGTGTTCAAGCGCCTCGATGCGGCGGTGGCGGTGTTGTTTGATATTGGGTTTAGTGAAATCCGTGTGATGCGATGAACCCTGTTGCTTAACCTTTTATTCTGCCCTTGGTAATCCGCCATGACACATAAGAAATCAAAAAAATCCTCGCGCATCCCCCGCCAACGCACTAAAGCAGGCCGGCGCAATGTCTATTTTGTCACCAATGAACCGGTAATCGACAAAAGTGACAACTTGACTCCCGAAATTACGCTCGCCTTAAATAAAATTTATGATGAAATTGCCAACCACAGGCCGAAACCCGCCATTGCCGAACTGGAAGCGCTGCAGGTCAAGCACCCCGACGTGCCCAAGATAGACAATTTACTGGTTGCCGCGCACAGCATGCTGGGTCACCGCGATAAGATCAATGAATTAGCGGAAACAGCCTACCGAAAATTTCCGAATTATCTATTCGCCAAGATTAACTATGCGCAAATGCTGTTGAGCCGGGGGGAATTCGATGCCGTTCCCGATATATTCGATCATAAATTCGACCTGATGCTGCTTTATCCTGAGCGGCGGGTATTTCATGTCTCCGAACATACCGGTTTTATCAGCGTCTTATGTGCCTATTTCTGTTGCGTCGGCCGACAGGACATCGCCCAGGAGCTCTATGACAGCCTCCTGAAAATTGCCCCGCAGTCGCCCGTAGCGGCCTACGCCCGCTCGTTTCTGAAGCCGAGTTTACGCCTACGGCTAATACTGTGGATGCGGCGGCGAAACGCCAGAACGGACGACGACATACCGCCTCCGCCCAGCTCGTCCTATCGTTTCGAGGCGTGAGCCTTTTGAAAGATGCGTAATTTGTAAAACAAAGAGAGGCAGCCCGATGTACCGAATCAAAAACCAACCCTGCGAAGTATTCAATTGCACCGATCCGGAATTGACCAGCAAAGGCATACTCGATGAGTTCCGGATATGGCTTAAGGACAATTCCGATGTTGAAGTCAAAGACTGAGCCTCTTATGCCGGTGATGTCGTTAATAGCACGACCGCTAACAAATTCTACGAGTGGATAAATAAACTATTCGATAGGACCGTAGCCCCATCAACAAGTATGCTTTTGGTTCATTACTTTCAGCGGCATTCCAAAATAGTGCGGCAAATGTGATATTGTTGTGCTACGCGGACGTATTCACCCCGCACCTAAATTGTATAGCCAACAGACTATGCAATGGTTAACTGCCTTGGTTAATTTAGGCGCTTGACCTGTCAAGCGAGTAACCGACCCCTAGGCTAAGCCCCATAGTTCCGGGAAGTTATTTGTCGCGAAACCCTAATGAAAAACCGATTCGATACGACCTAGCCTAATCAATTAGGTATGTTTTTTGCGTGTCAGTTTCAGCAGCAGCATTCCAAAATAGTCCGGCAAATCTGCTATTGTTGTGCTGAATGAAGCCTAATTAATCGACCAAAAAAACATTGCCAATTAGATTCAATTGGAATACTGTTTTAACGAAGGATAAATCGGAAAGTCACTCTGAAATTCCTATCCATAATCCCACCAAGCGATACCGTCATGGAAAATAGAAACAAGCAATTCAAATATCCAGGAACAAGGGTAGCCATGGATGGCAATACAGTAGCCATCATGTGCGAACGCGAATCCTCGGATGCCGCAGGCGCCTATCCCATTACACCTTCCACCCAAATGGGCGAATACTGGGCTGAAGAGGCGGCCAAAGGACATTTGAACATTTCCGATCGTCCTCTCATCTTTATTGAGCCGGAAGGAGAGCATGCCGCGGCTGCCGTGACGGCCGGATTGTCCATGACAGGCTTGAGGTCCACCAATTTTTCCTCCGGTCAGGGCATTGCCTACATGCATGAATCGCTCTATGCCGCTGTAGGAAAAAGACTGACCTATGTCTTGAACATAGGCGCAAGAGCCATGACCAAAGCCACTCTCAATGTGCATGCGGGACATGACGATTATCATGCGATTGACGATACCGGTTTTTTTCAGCTTTTTGCCAAAAAAGCCCAGCATGTGGCCGACCTGAATATCATCTCCCACAGGATTGCCGAATTAGCCTTGAATCCGGGCGTGATCGCCCAAGACGGCTTTTTGACGACCCATCTGATCGAGTCTCTTTTATTGCCGGAGCGGGAGTTGATCAAGGAGTATCTGGGTAGACCGGACGACATCATCGATACCCCTACTCCGGCTCAAAGAATTATTTATGGGGAAAAAAGAAGACGTATTCCTGAAGTGTGGGATGTGGACAATCCTATGATGGCCGGTATCGTGCAAAATCAGGATGCTTACATGCAAAGTGTCGCCGCTCAGCGCCCTTTCTTTTTCGACCATATCAAAGAACTGACCGACCAGGCTTTCGAGGAATATTATCAATTAACGGGGCGTCGTTACGCACGCGTCATGACCTATAAAGTCGAAGACGCCGATTACCTGATTCTAGGTCAGGGCAGCGTAATCTCTAGCGCCGAAGCGGTGGCGGATTACTTAAGAAAAACTCGCGGTTTGAAAGTCGGCGTGGTGGATTTGGTTATGTTCAGACCCTTCCCGGCGGATCTTTTGGGAAAAGTTTTAAAGGGCCGAAAAGGCGTCGCCATTTTGGAAAGGCTGGATCAGCCGTTAGCGGAAGATCCTCCTATCATGCGTGAAACCCGTGCGGTAATTACTAAATGTATCGAAAACGGCACGCACAAGAAAAATATTCCGTACCCGGACTTGTCTTCCTATTCATTCAGCGAAATGCCGCCTTTATATTCGGGCTCTTTCGGCATGGGCAGCCGCGATCTTCAACCGGAAGGCATTATTGGCGCGATAGAAAACATGCTACCTAACGGCAAGCATAAAAAACGCTTTTATTTGTCGATCGACTTTATCCGGGAACATGCCTTCACGCCCAAACAAAGAGCCCATCAAGAAGCCATTCAAGAAGCTTATCCGAATGTGAAGGAATTGGCTGTTCGCGGTTCTGAAAACCCAAACCTGATGCCGCCGGGCGCCATTACGGTAAGGTTTCACTCGGTCGGCGGTTGGGGTGCCATCACGACGGGTAAAAACCTGGCAATGACGCTGTTCGATCTTTTGGGCTACGACATCAAAGCCAATCCCAAATACGGTTCGGAGAAAAAAGGACAACCGACCACTTACTATCTTGCCGCCGCGCCCGAACCGATCAATATCAATTGCGAATACTATTTCGTCGATGTGGTGCTATCGCCCGACCCGAATGTTTTCAAGCATACCAATGCCTTGGCGGGTCTCAAAAAAGGCGGAACTTTCATCATTCAAAGCGAGCGAAAAACCGCCGATGAAGTTTGGGCCGACATACCGGTACATTATCAAAAGATGATCATCGACAATGAGATTCGAGTCTTTTATGTCGATGGATTCAAAATTGCGCGAGAAGAAGCAACGGATCCGGAATTGCAGCTCAGGATGCAGGGCATTGCCTTTCAGGGCGGTTTTTTCGCGGCCTCCCCTTTGATGGAAAAATCCGGACTCAGCGATGTCGCGCTGTTGAAAGCGATAGAAGAACAATTGCAACATAAGTTCGGCAGCAAAGGTCAGCGGGTCGTCGATGACAACATGCGCGTCGTGAAGCGCGGATTCGATGAAGTCCACGAAATCAAAAACAAAGTCTTAGGCGCTCAAGCCGAGAAAACCAGCGGACAATTGATTGCTCCGATTCCAAGTCTACTGAAAACCAGCCCGCAGAGTGAATCCAAACTTAGCGATATTCACCGGTTTTGGGAGCAGACCGGTAATTTCTATCTGACCGGCCAAGGCAACGATAATCTAACCGATCCCTTTATCGGTTTGAGCGTGATGCCGGCAACGACATCGCTGTTCAGGGATATGACAGGCATTCGCTTTGAGCATCCGGAATGGGTGGCCGATAATTGCACGGCTTGCGGCAACTGTTACACGGTTTGCCCAGACACGGCCATTCCCGGTTTGGTGAGCGAATTATCGGATGTGCTCGATACGGTTTTGAAACGGGTGAAACGGAAACACGACAAACTCGAATTTCTTCCTAAAACTGTCAAACAGCTGGAACCCAAAATTCGTGCGCTTTTCAATGAGCCGCACGAGGGTGTTACCGTGAACAACATGGTCAATGAAGCCATCGATGCCGTTATCGAACAAGAATCGAAGGACTCATTGCTCGCTACCGAACTGCAATGGTTCAGGGACGAACTCGGCGATTTCCAGTTTTCGCTGACTCGGCCCTACTATGACCTGCACGAAAAGAAAGCAGCCAATAGCGGGGGCTTATTCAGCATCACTGTCAATCCTACGACCTGTAAAGGCTGTATGGAATGCGTCAAGGTCTGCGATGACGACGCATTGAGGGTAGTCAAACAAACCGATGAATCGATTGCAAAATTGAGAGAGGAATGGGGCTTTTGGAGCGACCTTCCGAATACTCCGAAAAAATTTCATCGCGTTGACGACCTGGAAGAAAAAATAGGTCCTCTGGAAACCATCTTGTTGGATAAAGGGGCCTATCAAAGCTTTGCCAGTGGCGACGGGGCCTGTTTGGGTTGCTCCGAGAAGTCGGTCGTTCATCTATTCATGGCTACGGTGGAGTCCCTGATGATTCCTCGGGTCGAAAAACATGTGACTTATCTTCAGGAACTGATTGAAAAGCTGGAGAAACATGTTCAACTCAAATTGATGAATACAATGAACGTCACGGACACCGACATGATGTCCAAGATTGTCGCCGAAATGCAGGGCGGGGATCTGACCATGTCCGGGATTGCTCGTAGATTGGAGCATGAAAAAGGTTCTTCCCCGATCGACCAGGAATGGTTGACCGAAACGACGCAAACCATTGCCGGCCTGAAACACTTGCATTGGAAATATACCAACGGAGCCACCGGAAAAGGCCGCTCGACGATGGGCATGACCAATGCCACGGGCTGTACCTCGGTATGGGGCAGTACCTATCCGTACAATCCCTATCCGTTCCCTTGGGCGAATCATCTATTCCAAGACAGTACTTCCTTGGCTATGGGGATTTTTGAAGGTCATATGGCCAAAATGGCCGACGGATTCAAATTGATACGTAAAGCCGAATTGGAATTGAGCGGAAAATACAATCCCCGCGATCATAGCGAATTCTTCAGCTATTTCAATTGGGAACAGTTTTCCGACCAAGAGTGGAAGTTGTGTCCGCCTGTCGTGGCTTTGGGCGGCGATGGCGCGATGTACGATATCGGTTTCCAAAATCTTTCGCGCATGATGGCCTCGGGCAAACCCATTAAAGTAGTGGTTGTCGATACCCAAGTCTATTCCAATACCGGCGGCCAAGCTTGTACTTCGGGTTTTGTCGGTCAAGTTTCCGACATGGCGCAATTCGGCAAAGTCGGGAAAGGTAAATCCGAATCCAGAAAAGAAATAGGCTTGATCGGCATGGCGCACAGAAATACCTATGTCATGCAAGCCACGTTGGCCAACACCAGCCACATGATCGAAGGCTTCATCGACGGTTTGATGACGAAAAGACCGGCGCTGTTCAATCTGTACACCACCTGCCAACCCGAGCACGGAGTCGGTGACGACATGGGGGCGCATCAAGCCAAATTGGTTGTCGAATCCAGAGCCTATCCAATCTTCCGCTACAACCCCGACAAAGGCGTGACGCCTCAAGAGGCATTCGACTTGGAGGGCAACCCCGCGATGGACAAGCTATGGCCGACCTATGAACTGAAATACCTCGAAGGCGGTAGACAAAAATCGATGGAAGTTGCGATGACTTTTGCCGATTTCGCCTTGACCGAAGCACGGTTTAGAAAACACTTCCGCAAGGCGCCTCGGGATACTTGGAATGAAAATATGGTGGTTTTGGCCGACTTCCTGAAACTAGACGAATCCGAAAGAGAAGGGAAATTTCCGTTCATTTGGGCCGTGGATAGCAAACAACTACTCAGTCGGGTTTTGGTCTCGAAAACGATCGTACTGTCCTGCGAGGAAAGAAGGGATTTCTGGATCATGTTGAAAGCCATTGCCGGCATCAAAGACGACAAAACAACGCCGGTGGAAGATTTAGAAAGCAAAATCCGGACTGAAGTCGTCGGAAAGATTGCCAAGGGTTTGATGAAGCTAGCCGGTGATGAGGGATCAGGCATCATGGACTTGGCATTGGATGAAACCGAAACAGAAACCTCGACAGGCGCCGCCGAAGTCAAAGCGGATAGCATGGAGCCTTGGCTTGAAACGGAGAATTGCACAGCCTGTGACGAGTGCATCAACCTGAACCCCAATATCTTCGCTTACAACAACGATAAAAAGGCCTTTATCAAAGATGCCAATGCCGGACCTTACAGCGATTTGGTCAAGGCGGCTGAAAAATGTACCGCCGGCGTGATCCATCCGGGACTGCCTGCCGATAGAAGTGCCGCCGATATCGAGAAATGGATCAAAAGAGGCGAAAAATTTAATTGATGCCGTGTTGAAATTTTCTTCAAATACTTTCAAGCATGGGGTTCATCCCCCGGAACACAAGGAGGACACGAACAAACTGCCCGTCCGGCAGTTTCCGTTTCCTCCGTTGATTGTCCTTCCGATGCAGCAACATATAGGCAAGCCGGCTCAGGTTATCGTACGCGAAGGCCAGGAGGTCGCGAGGGGACAGCTGCTGGCCAAGGCCGACGGCTATCTGTCGGTTCCGATGCATGCTCCGGTTTCCGGTATTGTCAGGAAAATCGCCAACGTCCCAGTCATCGGAGGTCAAAAGGCAAGCGGCATTTATCTTGAAACATTCCCTTTTTCCGGACAAGAAGTCGTGGAAGGCGCACCTGTTCCCTTGTCGGCAAGTCCGGAAGCCATTTTACAAGGCATCCAGGATGCCGGTATTGTGGGCTTAGGCGGGGCCGCATTCCCGACCCACGTCAAGTTGAAAATCCCAGAGGGTAAATTTTGCGAGCACTTGATCATCAACGGGATCGAATGCGAGCCTTATCTGACCACCGATCATCGAGTCATGCTCGAACAGGCCGATGATATTTTCACCGGCATTCGGTATCTTCTCAGAGTCACCGACGCCAAGCAGGTCATCATCGGCATCGAAGCCAACAAAAAAGATGCCGCCGATCATTTAGCCGATCGGATTCCTGACGATTTGCCGGTAAAAGTCAAAGTCGTACCGGTCAAATACCCTCAGGGCGCCGAGAAAATGCTGATTACGGCTTTGCTCGGCAAAGAGGTTCCTTCAGGCGGTTTTCCGATCGATGTTCATGCCGTAGCGGTCAATGTCGCCACGACGGCCGAAATCGGAAGATTATTGCCCCATGGCCGTGGCATTCAGGAAAGAGTGGTCACAATTACCGGCCCCGGAATCAAGAAAAAAGGCAATTATCTAATACCGATCGGGACGCCGCTACGCTTTGTATTGGAACACGTCGGAGCCGCAGAAAACCTCAGCGAAGTCTATATGGGCGGGCCAATGATGGGCGTTTCGGCCTCCGACTTGGATCTATCGATTGTCAAAGGCACATCCGGCATCGTGGTGTTCGGCGATGAAAATGTCAAAAGAAGCGACAAAATCTATCCGTGTATCAAATGTGGGGCCTGTGTCGATGCCTGTCCGATTTCTCTGAATCCTTCGCGATTGGGCATCTTGGCAAAATCCGAAGCTTACGACACGATGGCCGAGGAGTACCACCTAATGGATTGTTTCGAATGCGGCTCTTGTTCCTATGTGTGCCCATCCAATATTCCTTTGGTGCAATATTTCAGAGTGGCCAAGGGAATCGTCAGAAAAAGAAAATCGGCGGTTGCCCATGTTTAGCAAAACCCTACGTATCAGCAGTTCGCCCCATATCAACAAAGGGGTCGGCGTCGATGTGATCATGCGCAACGTGGCCTATGCGCTTCTGCCGGTTACGGCTTTTGCCGTTTATGCCTTCGGCATCGATGCGCTTTTGGTGATTCTCACCTCCCTGATTGCTTGCGTACTGACCGAGCATCTGTTGAATAAATTTTCCAACCGGCCGAGCACGATTTCCGACGGGTCCGCAGTTATTACCGGTTTGCTGTTGGGATTGACGTTACCGCCGATTTTTCCATTATGGATGACCTTCATCGGCGGCGTATTGGCGATTGCCTTGGGAAAATTCGTTTTTGGCGGTCTAGGCTACAATGCCTTTAACCCGGCTTTGGTCGGAAGAGCCATTCTACAAGCCGCCTTTCCAGTCGCTATCACGACTTGGCATCCGGCTTTTTTGGCGGACAGATTTACCCGCGTGTCCGAATCGGTGCTGACTTTTCCGTTTGCAAAACCTGTCGTCGACGGCATATCGGGCGCTACGCCGCTTTCTGCTTTTAAGTTCGATCAAGTTACCACGGAAAGCGCGGATTTGGCCTTGGGGCTTGTCAGCGGATCGATCGGAGAAACATCGTCCGTGTTGATCGCATTGGGCGGACTCTATTTAATTGCCCGCAAGATGATGAACTGGCGCATTCCTGTCGCTATTTTAGGCTCTGTTTATGTTTTAAGCGGCATTTTGTATTGGATTAATCCGGAAATCTACCCTTCTCCGGAATTTATGCTTTTCTCCGGCGGCTTGATGCTGGGGGCGGTATTCATGGCCACCGATATGGTAGGTTCCCCGATAACGTCATTGGGCGTCGTGATTTATGGCATCTTCATCGGGCTGCTTGTGGTCGTTATTCGTATTTGGGGCGGTTTGCCCGAGGGCGTGATGTACGCTATTTTATTGGGAAACGCGCTGTCTCCACACATCGACCGACTCATCCGTCCTAGAGTTTACGGGACCTGAAAGGTAAAACCATGAATGCCGATCCCTCTGTATCGAGTCAAAGCAATTCTTCGGAAGAAAGCAAAAAGATGCTGATCGCGATGGTGAGTATAGGCATCTTTTGCGCCTTGCTAATCGTCCTGGTCTATGAAGGCACCAAGGAAAGAATCGATCGTTTACGAACCGAAGCGCTGGAAAAAGCGGTTTTCAAGGTTTTGCCGGGCATCAGCAATACACGGATGTTTTTATTGGGAACGGACGGGAATTTCACGCCTGCCGAAGCACCGGATGGAAAAAATCCGGTGGTCTATGCCGGTTACGACGACGCCGGTGAATTTCTCGGCGTAGCCATCGAGGCCAGCGGCCAAGGCTATGCCGACGTCATTCGGATTTTGTACGGCTACGATCCCCATTCGCAAACCATCGTCGGTTTTTATGTGCTTGAGAGCAAGGAAACGCCGGGATTGGGAGATAAGATCGAAAAGGATGAAATCTTTCTGGCCAACTTCAAAGCGCTTTCGGTCAAACTCGATCCTGAATCGACTCGGATTCAAAATAAGGTGATACCGGTTAAGCAAGGGGGTAAATCCAATCCGTGGGAGGTCGAAGGTATCACCGGAGCAACCATTTCTTCGAGAGCCATCGGCAATATCATCGGTGAAAATTCGTCAGCCATGGTTCCATTGATATACAATCAAATCGAAACGTTTAAGAAATATGCACAAAACAACTTCTCGAAATAGTAAGCCTTGTGGAGGTTCGGTGACTCGCTTAACAGGACGCCGTAAATACATCCCTGTAGGCTCGACGGCGGAATCTGATTGCCAAGGATGGCATGAATGCAGATTTTGCAGGAGCAAAAATCTGCCCTGCTGCCGACACATGTCAATCGAGCCACCGAACCCCCTTCCGACATGTGAAGAAGTTATTTGATGCTCGTTCCTAAAGTGAATACGGATTCAAAATGAGTGCGCGGATAACCAATAATATCGACAAAAAGGCTGAGCCAAGCTCCACCGACGAGTTCATCAAGGGGCTTTGGCGTGAAAATCCCGTGTTCGTACAGGTGCTCGGCATGTGTCCGGTTTTGGCGGTATCCAATACCGCCCAAAATGCGCTGGCGATGGGTTTGGCGACGGCTTTCGTGCTGTTGATGTCCAATATACTGGTCGCTTCTTTAAGAAACTTTATTCCCAAGCAAGTCAGGATTGCCTCCTTTATTCTGATTATCGCCACGTTTGTCACGATCGTCGATTATGCCATTCAAGCCATCAGCGTCGATTTGCATAAAAATTTAGGGGCATTTATTTCACTGATTGTGGTCAATTGCCTCATTCTTAGCCGCGCGGAGGCCTTTGCTTCGAAAAATACCATAGGTAAATCGATCATGGACGCCTTGGGTATGGGAGTCGGTTTCGTATTAGCGCTTTTTTGTCTGGGTGCGGTCAGAGAATTACTTGGTAATGGAAGCTTGTTCGATGTCGCGATATTTCCGGAATCGTTTCAAGAGTGGATCATTATGATCCTGCCGGCCGGTGGCTTTTTTACGTTAGCATTGTGGCTAATTGTGTTTAATTATTTCAAAGTTAAAAAAGCGAAAGGATGAATACCGAATCCTATTGGAGCATATTTATCAATGCCAGCCTGGTCAACAATTTCGTTTTGGCCTATTTCCTCGGCATCTGCCCCTTTCTCGGCGTTTCGGGAAAAATGGAAACCGCCACCAAAATGGGCGGCGCGGTGACCTTCGTCATGCTCATCAGCTCCATTTGCGCCTATGGTATCCATGCCTTGTTGGTGGCTATCGATGCGCCCTTTCTGCAATTGATCAGCTATATCGTCGTGATCGCCTCCACCGTGCAATTGGTGGAAATGTTTATCAAGAAGATGAGTCCTACTTTATTTAGAGCCTTGGGGATTTTTCTTCCGCTGATTACGACCAATTGCGCCATTTTAGGTTTGGCGCTCTTTCAAACAAACAAAGCCTACAGCCTCAGCCAGAGTCTCGTTTATGCCTTGGGCGCCGGGATTGGATTTACCTTGGCGTTGATATTGATGGCAGGGATCAGAGAACAATTGGAATTTGCGGAAGTCCCCGATGTAGTCAAAGGAACCGCGTTGACCTTGTTGGTCGCAGGGATCTTGTCATTGACGTTTATGGGATTTTCGGGCTTAGGCACATAAAACACGGGGGCCGTTAATGACATTTATAATTGGAATCAGTGCCGTAGTATCGATGCTGCTGGTTTGGGTTTGGGTGCAGTCCCGATGGCGGGAAACATTTTCCGAGAACATTTCAGACTCGGACGTTTTAGCCGAAAGGCTAAGCTGCGGCAATTGCGGATGCACCCGGGTTTGCTCAAAAAGCAAACGAATCGATCACGAATCTTCAAAATGAGGCAATAAAGCCATGTCCTATTTATCAGAACTCGATACAACTAAGCAATACAAAGCCAAGGTCAAAAAAACCGAAAGGCTGACCCCCGCCAATGTGGAAGAAATTCGAGAAATATTACTGGAGGTAGACAATCCCGAATTCGATTGTCAGGTAGATCAAAGCTTCGGCGTTCTGCTCGAACACAAGAGCGACTTCGGCAATTCCTATCATCATCGGCTTTACAGCGTGGCGGATATTCCGGAAAGAAGCAACGGCAAGTCCCTGATAACGATGCTGGTCAAAAGATGTTCTTATGTGGACGAGTTCAGCGGAGAACAATATCAGGGAGTGAGCTCCAACTTCCTGTGCGACCGTCGTGAGGGCTATGAAATCACGATTACCGGTCCTTTCGAATTGCCCTTTAAAGTGCCCGATGATAAACAGGCCAACATTATCATGATTGGAATGGGTACCGGAATCGCGCCATTCAAGGCATTTATCAAGCACATTTACAGCCAGGAAAAAGAGTGGTACGGAAAAATCCGCTTATTTTATGGTGCGAAAAGCGGACTCGAACTGCTCTATCTCAACGACAAGGACGGAGACCTGACCCAGTATTACGACAAAGCGACATTCGAAGCCTTTCACGCACTCAGTCCAAGGCCGCATTGGGAAGATCCGATATTACTGGATCACGCGATAGAGCAAAGGGCCGAAGAAATTCTCGAAATGCTCGGTTCGGCCAACACCTATATCTTTATCGCCGGCTATGAAAAGGTGAAAGAAAATCTCGACAAAGCCTTTATCAATATCATGGGTTCCAAAGAAAAATGGGAAAACCGGAAAGCCGAACTGATTGCCGGCAAAAAATGGGCCGAGGTGATCTATTGATCTCCGAACCGGATAGATAGAGATGACCATTCTGATTGCTTTGCTAGCACTGGGTGGATTGACGCTGGTATTGGCGCTGATGCTGATCATTGCCAACAAAAAGCTGTATGTCTACGAAGACCCAAGAATCGATGTGGTGGAGGGCATGCTGCCTCATGCCAACTGCGGTGCTTGCGGATACCCCGGCTGCAGGCCATTTGCGGAAGCCTTGGTCAAAGGCGAAATGCCGCCGGCCAAATGCAGCGTAAGCAGCGAAGAAGGACAAAAAGAGATTGCGCAATTTTTGGGCGTGGATGCTGGTTCTGAGGAGAAGAAGGTCGCGCGCTTGGCCTGTGCCGGAGGTAACAATGTCGCGATCAATCGTGCCAGATATGAAGGAATATCAAGTTGCAGAGCGGAGGCCTTGGTTTCAGGGGGAGGCAAAGGGTGTTCTTGGGGCTGTTTAAGCCACGGAGATTGTGAAAAAGTCTGCGATTTCGATGCCATCACAATGAATGCCTTCGGTTTGCCGGTCGTCGATGAAGCAAAATGTACCGCCTGCGGAGACTGCGTCGAAGTTTGTCCGAAGGATCTTTTTTCGATACACCCTGTCAGTCATAGACTATGGGTAGCCTGTAAAAGCCTGGAAGCAGGCGATGGGGTTTTGGAAGAATGCGAAGTCGGCTGCACGGCCTGCGGCAAATGCGCGATGGACGCCCCCAGCCTGATCACGATGATCAACAATTTACCCGTTGTCGATTATTCGAAGAATCACCAAACCCAAGCCCCTATCCAACGATGTCCCACGGGCGCCATCGTTTGGCTGGAGAAAAATGGAGAAGTTATCAAAGGAGCTGAAGCCAAAAAAATCATCCGCAAAGGGAAATTGAAAATGGGGGAAAGCTGATTTTTTTGAGTTTGAAAAAGTTTCAAGGCGCCCCCGTTTGATAATGTTTTTTAATCTTGCGTGAAAAGGCGAAAGGAGCCGGCCGAATCGCTTGTTCAATCCGCCTTGATCGTCGAGAAGCTAGAGCTTCCTGCTTTTAAAGCACGTAGCCCGTATGCAGCATAGCGGAATACGGGAATGGCGTGGCTTCGAACTTCCCGGATTGCCCTGCGATCCATCCCGGCTACACCCCTTAGACTCGCCGAAAGCGGTCGATAATGATTTAGCAACGGGGATCTGCGCTTAGCTTGATGATTATGGTTACCCCCCAAGCCCAGCATTCTGTTGTCCAGAAAAGCTTTTTTCCCCTCATTATCGCTCCAATTATTTCGAGGTTATGTTGTCTGCGGCCTCCCTACGAAGTTTTCTTTATTAATACATAATGCCTTAACTTACTTCTGAGCCGATTCTTATAACAAAGGTAGTAAATTATTAATTATTAATGCTTTTTCTGACTTGACAGCCAGGAAAAACTTAGCGACCATCCAAACGCTGACCCAGGGATACGACTTCGTCATTGTTGTCAATAAAGAATTAACCCTTGGGCTAGACAAAAAATCATTGCGTAAAATAACAATAATCAATTAATGAGGGGAGGTTTTAATGGACATTTTTACAACACAACCCGGTCTGGAAATGCTGTTTCGATGGGGACATTTTTTGGCCGGAATAACCTGGATTGGGTTGCTTTACTATTTCAATTTCGTGCAAGGAGAGTATTTTAAGGAGGCGGAAGCTTCGGCTAAATCAGATGTTGTTCAAAAGTTGGTGCCGCGCGCATTATGGTGGTTTCGCTGGGGAGCCATGCTGACTTTTCTAACAGGACTCGGCATTATGGGAATCCGCGGCAGCGGGTGGTCGGTCGATATCTATATCGGCGCTATGCTCGGTACTTTAATGTTCTTAAACGTTTGGTTAATCATTTGGCCGAATCAAAAAATAGTAATCGCATCCACCGAAAAAACCGCGAAAGGCGAAGCGGCCATACCTGAAGCAGCTGATGCAGCAGCGCAAGCGGGGCTGGCTTCTAGAACGAATGTATTGTTTTCAGTCCCGATGTTATTTTTCATGGGCGCCTCCGCTCATTATCCTCATTATGATTCCGGAACGCTCAGTATCCTTTTGATTTTCGCAGCGATTCTCGGTCTCCAATACAATGCGTCACGCAAGGCGCTTTCCCGATACGGTTTTGCGCAGAAATTGCCGTCTGCCGGTTTTATGGGGCCATTGGCAAGTGTAAAGGGCGTAATCCATTGCGGTTTAGGTTTGGCTTTGGTTTTTGTACTTCTTTTAGAGTTAATCTAATTACTTCGCGCGGAGCGGGTTATTCAACCCGCTCCGCGCGTTTTGATTTGCTTTAGCTACAGTCGAAACGTTTAGGACGGGGTTACAAATCCCGATTATACCGGACTTCAGTAGGACGGGTTGGTTAAACCCGTCCTGAACGCCAGGGAAGCGCCTATCCGCTTATAACTACGATGTCATTTCATCTCGTCAACCATGAAAAACTATGGTGGTTTTTCATTAACCTGTGCAGTATGCTGTCATTAAAGCCCATACGAGCTGTACTCTGATGGAAACCATTTATTAAGGTGAAGAAATATGTCTGTTAATTTCAGCGAAGTGATCAAAATGCTTGATACGGCATCGCCGTTTGATCTTTATCGATTGAATGTCGCGATCCGGCGTATGCTCGATGACCCTAAACGTATTTCGGCCATCAAACGTGAATTACGCATTGGCCAGGAGGTTGAATACTTCGATGCGGTCCATAATGCGCCTATCAAAGCGATTTTATTGGAATGTAATAAAACCAAAGTATTGGTGCAAAACCTGACGGACGGCAAAAGGTGGAAGTTGCCCTATTTTTGGTTGAATATTGAACAGGCCGACACGGCGATTAATAACAGCAAGGGCACTGGCTTACAGCGTCATGAGGTCGGTATTGGCGAAATTTTGGGCTTTTTGAACACACGGGAGAACGTGGAAATGTACGGCAAAGTGATTCGCTTGAATCCCAAAACCGTTACGTTACAGTGTAAAACCGGGCGCTGGAAAGTCTCCTATAGCTTGTTGTTTAAAGTGATTAGTGGCGAATATGAAGCCTATGATCAACGAGAGCCATTGATTTTAGAATCCATACTCCAGGAATAACAGCTTGAATGATTACGGCGCCATCAGCAATTAACGGACAAGGGTCGCCTGGCGGATTTGCCGAACAAATCGAATTGTCCTTAGCTGAAAATCTTGGAAACAGAGCACCAGCGAAGTGAAGATATTTCGCGCGTGGCGGTTTATTCAACCCGCCCCGAACGTTTTGATTTGCTTTAGCCACAGTCGAAACGTTTAGGACGGGGTTACAAATTCCGTGCTGTAGGCTATAAAGCCCATACGCCTCAAACTAAAACGCCCAACCCGCATCCCGATCTTTACCAAGCTCCATCCGGCTTCCAGAGACCGGCACAACATCAACCAACCTCGACTCGCTCATTCAATTTTTCCTTTATCGTCGGAAAGCTAGAGCTTCCTCTACAGATTACCCAATCTGCAGCGTGAGTAACACCATTAGACGCGCGATGCGCACCAAACTACTGTTAAAGCACCTAGCCCATAGAGGAATACGGGAAAGTACGCGATATGACCTAATTTCGATCTTATCCTTTTTATTTCTGTTTATGCATTTGGATATTCAATTGTCGCTTATGTTGGTCATAGCGGAAATTCAAAACGTAGCTTTGGTATTATTCCGATCGGTTTATCATGAATTAAATGCAGATTATACAGTTCAGAAAATCTAGCGTTGTAGCTGCATTCTTGACAATCAAGCAGGAAAAGCCGTATGTTAGACAGGTCGGGACAATAACTTGTTAGGCGCACAAGGAGTCCAGCGCGAAATTAGAGACTCAAGTAACTGGCAATATCGGCATGTACTATGCCTGTTATAAACTGTCGTGCATGGGCTGGAATGTTATGCCAACTGCCAGAAATGCAAGAGGCATTGACATAATTGCATACAATAAAGAAGGCACTGACTTTATCGGGGTTCAAGTAAAGGCGCTTTCAAAACGAAACCCAGTTCCGCTCGGAAACTCACTTGAAAAAGTTATGGGTGACTTCTGGCTCATCGTAAATAATGTCGCAAAAGAGCCAAATGTTTTTGTTCTTTTACCTGAAGAGATAAAATCATTGGCTCATTGCGGTGAAAAAGAGGGCCGCGTGTCTTACTGGTTGCAACCCACTTCTTATGATCAGCCACAATTCAAAGAGGCTTGGCATCGTATTGGGCTTGGTCATGAAATCGCCTAACAAGGCCATTAAATTCGCTCCCTACGGTCGCCGGACGCTCGCAAGCTCGCGCCGTTTATGGCGGCGTTACGCAAAAAGGAAAGTAGCCATGTGGATAACTCACAGTTACGTGGGAACAACCAGGAACGGTGTTCGCTGTCTTTTTTCTTGCTTCTGGAAGACTACATCGAAGAAGGAGCATCGAGGTCAGGCCTTACATTTGTCATTAATAATTGGGCACAGAGTGAAAACCCTAAATTTTTGTTTTGGCGGGTAGCTTTTTAGCCTTGGGGTTTGTTTGCCGGCCTAATAAGTCGGTCAAAGGGACGCGGCCCTTACCTTAACGCTAAAAATTGCATGAATACCGTGAATCCGTTAATATCGGCATCATGATTGTTTCATTCAGTGATAAGGCCACTTCAGACTTGTTTCACGGAATTTCCAGCAACAAAGCTAGAAAACTGCCCAACCAGATTCATGAATTGGCGCTGTATAAGCTGGACATAATCAATGCTGCTCAAAACCTTGACGATCTTAAATCTCCGCCTGCAAACAGACTGGAACCACTCAAAGGTGATCTCAAGGGTTTTCACAGTATCCGTATAAACAATCAATGGCGCATTGTTTTCCGTTGGGAGGCCAATGCAGCTCATGATGTCCAAATTATGGACTATCACTAATAGTGAGGTGACGTATGATTCCGACGAACAGAACTGCAACACACCCAGGTACGATATTACTTAAAGAGTTTCTTGAGCCTCTTGAGATTACCCAAAAAGCCCTGGCTATTCATTTAGGTATATCCGTTCAACGCGTTAATGAGATTGTACGTGGTAAACGTGGTATTACGCCAGATACTGCCTGGCTACTTTCTGAGGCTTTCAATACGTCCCCTGAATTTTGGCTTAATCTGCAATCGACTCATGATCTGTCGGCTCATAGACCTGAGTATCATGTCGAGTCTTTGGTTGCTGCGGGCATATAGCAATGGGCTCCAATGGAAGTCGTCGCTCCGCTCCTGTAAAAACCAGCCCAAACCCGCAGTTATTTGTCGAATAGTAAAATCCCCCCACGTTATCCCCCAGCCTCAAATAGCATGCTGAAAAAATCCTGATGGATGTTTTTTCCCGAACTCAATTCATCAATAATCAAGCAAAGCATCACGGTCAGCGGTATAAAGAGCGGTGTCGTTGAGAGAAGGTATGACGCCACAAAGATTTGGCGAGCAACATTGATCACACGAATCCCGATCGTTTTATAAAATTTTTAAACGGTTTGTCGTGTACAAAAGATTTGTTTGTTATTGCTTTTAAAGCTTTATATCACTCGTTATACTCATTCAACAAAACTTTTTAACCTAAACGATAAAAGTACTCATGGATTTTGAATGGGATGAAACCAAAGCATTTTCTAATCAGAAAAAGCATGGCATTTCTTTTTTTGAAGCCAGCGAAGTGTTTAACGATGATTTTTCATCCTGTGTTTTAGACCCGGACCACTCTTACGAGGAAGAACGCTATTTGCTTTTTGGTGTTTCATAAAAGGGTACGCCTCTAGTGGTTTCTTTCACAGAAAGAGGTGATAACATTCGCATTATATCTGCAAGGCGCATGACTAATCGAGAGCATAAAGCATATGAACAATGAAGATACATTACGAGAAGAGTACCCGGAAGAGCTTATCAAATCAGGGGTGCGAGGAAAATATGTTAAACGCTATAGGGAAGGAACTAATATTATGGTTATCTCTCCTGAATTACATAAACTATTCCCAACTTCAGAGTCCGTTAATAAGGCATTACGTGAATATGCAAAAGAACATGGCATGGCAATATAATTCGGGGTAGGAACCGACAGCTAGGTAGGCCGTAGCCTGGATAGAGCAGCGCGAAATCCGGGGTTTCGAGCCATGGCCTTCGCGTAAGCCGTATGCGCTGGTACGGGCTACATAGTTCAATCCCTAACAATTAGCGCCCTAATAGGAAGAGCGAAGTCAGAAAAGTGAGTGATCAGTCCTTACTTTTACATCATGGGGGATGCGCTCTATAAAAGTAGTCAAGTTACTTTTTATCGCAGAAGCACCACACTTCCGATCGGATAACGTTTGCTTATCGACCTACAAAGCACTCGGTTGTAAAGAATCGCTACGCCAATATTCAGACAAGTCTTTATCGGCGAATCGCGCTATGGAAAATTCCTCAATGTCTATCGAATCGGCCGGCATGCGCTTTTCAACGATTAATTCAGCGATGATTTCGCCGAAAATCGGCGCATATTTCAAAGCTTGGCCGGCGCCCAAGCAGTGATAGAGATTACTTACTCGCGTGTCAGACCCCAGAATGAATTTTAAATCGGGCGTAATATCGAAAAATGAATGATAGCCTCCGGCATAAACGGGTTTTCCGATTCTTGGAAAACGGCTGATGATTTTGCCTAGATAGTTGTCGAGTTGCTGATGATTAACATTAAAACTCAATGCGTCGTAAATGACATTGGCACCGTCGGGATTCATCGCTGCTCGGCTGAATGAACGGGCAATATCTTTAGCATTGCGCCGTCTCGGTTGGTGCATATGCAAAATACTGCCGCGCCAGCGTCTAAAATAGGCTTGATTGACATAGTCGGCGATAATCGGCATGGATTCCGGAATATCGTTGACACTCACCAAAAAATTAGCCGCGTACACGGGCTCCAATGCCACGGGAATGCGCAAACCGATGCCGGCAAACAATTCCGAACTCCAACCGCCTGCGGCATTGACCACATGCTTCGTCAGGATTTTGCCCTGGCTGGTGTGTAAGGCGGTAATATCATTCCGAGTATCTTGCTCAAAATCAAAGACCTCGCAATGCTCTAAAATGTCGATGTTATTTTTTTGAGCGGCCGTCTGCATTGCATTCAAGATTTGCGGGGAATCCAACTGAAGAACGTCAGGCTCATAATAATAGATTTCTTCCGGGACGATTTTAACCGCATTCCGAGTGAGTTCGGTCACATCTTGATGAGAAATCATCGTAAAATCGATGCCTTCTTTTTGCATTGCTTGCTCTAAGTCCATCCAATTTTTTGAGGACTTTCCGGAATGACTCTCGGCGATCCAAATAGCCCCTGACTGTTCAAAAGGGATATCGACACCCCAAATCGGTTGCAGATTTTTCCAATACTGTGTGGCTATTTTGGCCATCCTTGCCGCCATTGGCGACGCATTGGCCGAGCGGACAATCGCGCTATGGCGAGAACTCAAACCCGCACCCAATACTTTTTTCTCTACAATAGCCACCTTTTCTGCTTTGTTGCCGAGCTTGCGCCTTATCGAAAAACTACAGGCAGCGCCCAGACAACCGCCGCCGATCACAACCGTATGGTACTTTTTACTCATGACCGCCTTCTCCTTTTCAAAAAGTGAACCCATGAACCAGCAAACGTAAGGCTGAGGCGAATTCCAAGCGACTAAGTCCTGACTGCCGATATTCCACCGTCGACACGCATGATTTGACCGGTAATCCAACCGGCTTTGTCGGACAATAAAAACAAGGCCATCTGAGCGATGTCCTCGGCTTCACCGATGCGATTCAGCGCATGGCGCGCGGCGGCAGCCTGTTTTTTAGCGTCTTCGCGTATCAAACGTTCGGCTAACGGGGTGTTGGTTAATGACGGAGCAATCGCATTGACGCGTATCTTCGGAGCCCATTCCGCAGCCAAGGAGCGGGTCAAACCTTCCACCGCGCCTTTAGCGGCCGCCACTGTGGCATGGTATGGAAAACCGGTATTCACCGCTACGGTGCTGAAAAGCACGACCGAGGCCGTATCCGCAGCCTGAAGATTACGCTGATAATGCTGCAAGCAGCGCACCGCGCCCAGCAGATTGAGTTCCAAATCCTGCCGAAACTGATCGAGTTTGATCGTTGCGAAGGGTTTTAAGTTGATACTGCCGGGACAATAAACCAAGCCGGCCAATGGCTCGTCCAAAGCCGGTAAGGGGTCGGTTAAGACATCGCAGTTAAAATGTTCCGACAAACCCGGTTCTGCGTCTGAACGACTGACGGAATAAGTTTGGAATTGCCCCTGAGCCAAGCGGGTAAGAGCCGCGCCGATACCACTGCTAGCACCTATGATCAAAATTTTACGCATGGCTCGTCCTCAATGGTCAATCAACCTAAAAAAATCAGTTGAAGTACGAAAAGTATAACAATAAGGCTACCGTGCAAATAATGTTAGTCAATCGCGAGTATTGGCAATTTAGCAAGCGTCGCAAGAGCGTCGGGGCAGGTCTTACATTTGTCATTAAGAATTGGGTACAGAGTGAAACCCCTAAATTCGTTTTGGCGGGTAGCTTTTTAGCCTTGGGGTTTGTTTACCGGCCTAATAAGTCGGTCAAAGTGACGCGTCCCTTACCTTAATGTTACGCAAAAAGGAAAGGGGCATGTGGATAACTCATAGTTACATGGGAACAACTAGGAACGGTGTTCGCTGTCTTTTTTTCTTGCTTTTGGAAGACTACATCGAAGAACAGACGCAATTCGCTCGAGAACTGAACTTGGAGCCCGAACGCCCCGGCGCCTCCTCCGGCACTACCGAAATTTGAAGTGCTAAAGGTATAGAGCAGTATCATAAGCTTTTACTTGGTAAAAACTATAAAAACGTCATGCAGGTCGTAGCCTGGATAGAGCAGCACGAAATCCGGGGCTTCGAAGCCGTGCTCTTCGCGTAACCGCTTGCGCTGCATATGGGCTACATTCTACTTCCACTACTGAATTTAGAAATGCGAAAGGTATAAACTGCCGAATTTAGGTTTACTGGCACCACTCCGGCGTCAACGAGGTGCGCCAGAATTGATCTTCTTTTTCGAACAAACGGCGGCTTTCGGCGGGGCCCCAACTGCCGGCCGGATAAGTCGGGATGAAGTCGCGCTCTACGGCCCAGGTTTGCAGAATCGGGTCGACGATGCGCCAAGCATATTCGACTTCATCGAAGCGCAGGAACAACGAGCTGTCACCTTTCATGACATCGAGCAATAAATCTTCATAGGCGTCGATCGCTTTTTCATCGCTGTTTCGAAAACCGGCGTCCAGGCTGCTGGTGCGCGTGCGCATTTCCAGGCCCGGTTCTTTTACGGTCATTTCCATGCGAATGCGTTCTTCGGGTTGAATGCTCAACAGTACCCAATTCGGATTCATGCATTGCACATGCGTATCGCGAAAAAACTGCAGCGGCGGATGGCGAAAGCAAATCGAGACGACCGATTGACCTTTGGCCAGTCGTTTGCCGGTCTGTAGATAAAACGGCACGCCCCGCCAGCGCCAATTATCGATGAATAATTTTACGGCGGCATAGGTTTCGGTAATGCTGGTTGGCGGAATGTTCTCTTCCTCCAAATAGCCTTTGACCTTTTCCTTGCCGACCGTGCCTTTGGCGTATTGGCCGCGATAGGCATGCGCGTGTACCGCCGATTTGGGTATTGGGCGAATCGATTTTAAGACCTTGACTTTCTCGTCGCGCAGCGATTCCGCTTCCATCGATGCGGGCGGTTCCATTGCAACCAGCGTCATCAGTTGCAGCAAATGGCTTTGCAGCATGTCGCGCAAAGCTCCGGCCCCATCGTAGTAGCCGCCGCGCGTGTCGATACCGATATCCTCGGCATGAGTAATTTGAACATGGTCGATGTAGTTGCGGTTCCACAGCGGCTCTAGCATGACATTCGCGAAGCGGAACACCAATACATTCTGCACCATGCCTTTGCCGAGATAATGATCGATCCGGTAGATCTGTTCTTCGCTTAAAAAACGGCCGATCCGTTTTTGCAACGATTGCGCGCTGTCCAGATCGTAACCGAAGGGCTTTTCGATGATAACGCGTTTCCAGCCGTATTCTTGATTCAGTAAGTCGACTTTGCTAAGCGATTCGATGACATTACCGAAATCCTCGGGACTGATCGCGAGATAAAATGCGATGTTTTTGGAAAAATCTTCATCCTTACTCAAGGTAGCGGCCAGTCCGCTATAGCATTCCGCTTCACCGAGATCGCCGCGATGATAGGAAAGCCGATCGCTGAACCGGGCGAATACAGTCTCGTCGATACCTTCACGAACCTTTGCGCCGATCATTTCCCGAACTTCCTCAAGCCATTTTTTTTGGTCCCAAGGCCGTCGGCCAATGCCCACGATACGACTGCCTTCCGGCAGTTTGTTTTCGAGATCCAAATGATAAAGCGCCGGCATCAGTTTAATTCGGGACAAATTGCCGGTTGCGCCGAAAATGACGTAGGTACAGGGTTCAGCAGACATAGAATCGACTCGTGTTAGGCGTATAGTTTAAACGTTATAAGTAGACGATGCGGTTTTACCGCCGTGCCCGGTCCAGTCGGTATGAAAAAACTCGCCGCGCGGACGGTCGGTGCGTTCGTAACTGTGCGCGCCGAAATAATCGCGTTGAGCCTGCAACAGATTGGCGGGCAAGCGTGCCGTCCGGTAGCCGTCGTAAAACGCTAGCGCACTGGAAAACGCCGGGGCCGGAATACCGAGTTCGATACTGAGTATGACGGCTTTACGCCAGCCGGGTTCGGCCTGCCGCATAGCATCGACGAAGAAATCGGCCAGCAGCAAATTTTCCAAATCAGGATTGCTATCGTATG
Source organism: Methylotuvimicrobium alcaliphilum 20Z (assembly GCF_000968535.2). Lineage (NCBI taxonomy): Bacteria > Pseudomonadati > Pseudomonadota > Gammaproteobacteria > Methylococcales > Methylococcaceae > Methylotuvimicrobium > Methylotuvimicrobium alcaliphilum. The sequence goes on along the minus strand of NC_016112.1, from coordinate 4,517,931 downwards.
CTTGTTTGATATCGTTTAAAAATGCGCTGCGAATAATACAGCCGCCCCGCCACATCAGTGCGATTTTACCGTAGTTCAACGTCCAGCCGTATTCTTTCGCCGCTTCGCGCATGAGCCGGAACCCCTGCGCGTAAGAAATGATTTTCGATGCATACAAGGCATTGCGGATGGTTTCGAGGGCTTCTTGCCGGTTTCCCTCAAAACGGTTGACCGGTTTAGGCAGCTTTTGCGAGGCATTGATGCGTTCGTCTTTCATCGCCGACAGGCAGCGTGCGAAGACCGATTCGCCGATCAGCGTCAGCGGAATGCCCAAATCCAGTGCATTGATGCCGGTCCATTTACCGGTGCCTTTTTGGCCGGCTGTGTCGAGGATCTTGTCAAGGAGCGGACTGCCGTCTTCGTCTTTATAGGCAAGAATATTGGCCGTGATTTCGACTAGGTAGGAACTGAGTTCCGCGCTGTTCCATTCGGCGAAAATAGAGGAAATCTCATCGGCAGAAAGGCCGAGCCCTTCGGACATCAGTTGATAGGCTTCGCAAATGATTTGCATGTCGCCGTATTCGATGCCGTTATGGATCATTTTGACATAGTGGCCCGCGCCGCCATAGCCGACCCATTCACAGCAAGGCTGGCCGTCGACTTTTGCGCTGATCGCCTGCAATACCGGTTTGACTCGGTTCCAGGCATCCGGGTGACCGCCGGGCATGATCGAGGGCCCGTGCCTCGCGCCTTCCTCTCCGCCCGATACGCCGGTGCCGATATAAAGCAAGCCTTTTTCCTTTAGCGCCTTTGTGCGTCGGTCGGTGTCGGTAAATAGCGAATTGCCGCCGTCGATGATGATATCGCCGGCATCGAGTAGCAGTACTAGTTGCTCGATATAATGATCGACCACGGTTCCGGCTTTGACCATTAACATCACGATGCGCGGCGTTTCCAGTTTCTGCACGAGATCTTCGATCGAGTAAGTTCCGACGATTTCGGTGCCCTTGGCCGGCCCCGTGAGGAACTCGTCGGTCTTTTCTGTCGTGCGGTTGTAGACGGCTACCTTAAAACCATTGTCATTGATGTTGAGAACTAAATTCTGGCCCATGACCGCCAGGCCGATTAAACCGATATTCGCTTTCATATTACGTGCTCCCAAAACCTGTTCTAAGCTTCATAGTAGCACGGGGGCGTTTTTTTGCACGGCTACATTTAAGTAACTATCCAGTCCCCCGGCAATTATCGTTCCCACGCTCTGCGCTCATCGTTATACATAAGTCAAAAATTACCCTTTTGCAATCTTAGCCAATGAGACCTCGATACCATTTACTGTCACTTAACACTCGCGGATCACCTAGCGCTAGGCGATCCGCGTAGGGTACGCTGTGCGTACCATGGTAACCCCGCGATGTTCATGTGCCAACCGAGCCGCCCGGGCACGGCTTTGGTACGCGCAGCGTACCCTACAATTTATGTATAACGATGAGCGCTCTGCGTGGGAACGATAGGGGGGTGAATAATTACACATTTAATGCTGACGAATCTTTTTACTAAACGGAGTGTGCCGAATTTGGACCGATCCCGGGTTGTCGGTATACTGAAGCGTAAGACCTTTGTTTTCATGAGCATTCGTTTCTATACCCGTCGTAGCTCAAAATTCGGCGCCTGGGTGTCCGCTAAAGGACGCCGTGAACCCAGCACCTAAATTATCTAAGAAAATTAATCATAGCCAATGGGCTATGGAATTTAGGTGCTGGGTGAATACGTCCATGTAGGCTCTAGCTCACTGCCATTAAGTTAAGGATTTTTCCGTTCGCCCTGAGCCTGTCGAAGGGTGAATGGAAAAGCCTGGATCGATAAGTTAAGCCGTCCATGGTTCGACAGGCTCACCACGAACGGCTTAACTTAATGGCAGTGAGGCTCTAGCTAGCTCCATGCTGGCAAAGCCTCGGACACCCAGGCGCCTCCTCTGGCACTGCCGAAATTTGAAGTGTGAAAGGTATACGAAAGGTATGATTGATTGAATCGACTTAAAATAGATGTCGATAGACAATAATAATTTTAGGAGAGCGTGATGGAAGATACAGGTTATACAATGAAAGACGGCAGGCAGTGGTTTGTCGATGGTTGGAAGCTGTTTACTAAAAACCCGCTGATGCTAATTCTCGGCACCGTGATCTGGATTCTTCTGGAAGTCCTGCTAGCACTACTTCCAGTAATCGGTGAGATATTAGACGCTTTGATCTTTCCGGTGATGTATGGCGGATTTTTGTATGCAATTCGAGAAGTCGACGAGCAGCGAAAGGTGAAAATCAGCCATTTTTTCCAAGGCTTCATCGATTCGACCAAGCTGAAACCTTTGTTGATTCTCGGTTTGTTAATGGTATTCTTCGAAATTATTGAAGCGGGATTAACCGTAACACTTGGACCTTTCACGGCACTGATACTAGCTGCGCCATTGGGTATCTTGGTCATTTCAGCGTTGTTGTATTCAGTACCCCAAGTGATGTTCAGCGACAGCAAGCCGGTCGATGCAATTAAAAGTAGTTATTACAATTGCGGACGCCATATTTCGGCGATGATCACGATTTATCTGTTTTTGATACTCTTTGCAGTACTGTCTATCATCACGATTGGTTTGGCGATGATCGTAATCATGCCGGTTACGTTCTGTGCGTTTTATATCAGTTATAAAGCGATTTATCGATAGCATTAACTAGGTCTATTTTTCGGTCATTCCTGGCGGAATATCGAGTCCTGCTTTAGTTGGATATGGGAAACCCTCTATACTAAATTATTGTACGATCTAGTACGTGTTTTTTGGAGTATATGAAATGGCTAGCTATGATCTAATCACTCGGCAATTCTACCCACTATCCATAACCTTGTTCGGATTGTTGTGCTTTAATTCATCGGCTATGGCTCAGCAAACTGAAGCAATAGCGTCAGATGACGCTATTCAATCCGCTATTGAACAAGAGCTCCCCTACCTGGACCGGGATTCGAAAAATTATAAAACCCCATTGGCCGGAGAAGGTTTCAGAACCGAGTTTCTCGGCGAAGAAATTATTGTCGATCCTCGTGATAGAACATCGGTGAATGCTTGGATGCTTGGCCTTCAGTACAACACGCCGGGGCCCGACGATCGGGACATCTTTCCAATAGGCAGTCTGTATTTTTGGCGGCAACCCGAACAAAGCAAATTGTTTTATGCAAATATTGCCGGAGCATATAACGATTTGTTCTACGGCGAACAGTTGCCCGATTGGGGCGATTTTCAATATGCATTAGCATTTAGGAATTTTACACCGCCGACCGCGATGAGCGAGGCTGTCGACGGGCGAAGGGTACTCGATGAAGAAATGTACTGGGGGCGTTTACAATGGGATATCGGTCTCGGCTATCGAACTCAAGTCGATCCCGGCTATAACGATAATATCTTCATGGCCAATCTGTATTTCGAGCCGGGGTTTTTATATTTCAGCAAAGGCAGCGAAGCCGCCGATAATCTTCTCGCGCCCCGCGATACCGTTGAGCTCGGCTCACGCCTGGAAGTGAAATACGATGGGCTAAAACGGAATATATTGTGGCTGGCTCACGAAGGTTTTGCCGCCGGCGGAAACCTGGTCTACGGACACCGCGTGAATTGGCGCGACTGGGGACTTGAGGGCAATCAATACCGCGCTAGCGATTCTCGGGATCATTTGAGATTCGACGCCTATGCTTTAGGCGCCACCGGCGTTCCGTTTATCGATAGCGATAGACACCGGCTATTAGGCTCCGTCCATGGCGGTACGGGCGCCAATCTGGACCGGTTTTCGGCGCAACGCATCGGAGGCGGGGTCAATCCGATGGGGTGGGATTTTGCCTCGACTGCCATGCCCGTGCTCCCCGGCGCTTCGGTATGGGAATATTATCCCGAACACTATTTGATCGGTAATGCCGAATACCGCTGGGAGCCGATTTTTTTCAGTTATTTCAGCTTGCACGGAACTGCGGGTTGGTTGAATCCGGTACGCAATATCGGCGGCGAATTTAAGAGAAAAGAAACGTTTTATAGCGCGGTGGGCGGACGGCTCGCGACCGGTTTTCTCGGCGAATCGATGTTGGTCGTGGATGTTACCCATAATTTTAACGTACTAAGGGATGACGAACGTGGCGGAAGCGACATTACTTTCTTTGTGGTGAAGGAGTTTTAATTCGCCATTACCTGAAAAATTGAGGCGCGGCGGTGGGTTATTCAACCCGCCCTGATTTAACCCCATATTGCTTAATTCACTTCATACTAAGAAAGATGGGGGTTTTGACTGTTTGCCATGAATCTATCGATGGAACTCAATCAGTTCTTGCCGTGTCGTAAACGAGAATCTTTAATGCGCGGTTAAAAGGGCGAAAGACTGCGCTATACAATGAACAGCCCAATTATTTCTCTTGCCTTAATCAACAAAACTCAAAAACTTACCTATGAATAAATTAACCAGCATAGTGACAACCTTGATCATCGGACTATCCCTCGGATTGGGCGGCGTCTCGGATGCCGAAGCCAAACGGTTCGGCGGAGGCGGCTCGTTCGGCGGCAAATCCTCGTTCAATAAACCGTATCAACGCTCCGCCACACCGGCAAAAGCCGCCCCAACACGTCAACAGCAACAAGCACAGGCTCAAAACCAAGCGGCCAAACAAAAACTCGCCAGTCGCGGCGGCTTGATGGGCATGCTCGGCGGCCTGGCTTTGGGCGGGTTGCTTGGCGCTATGTTGTTCGGCGGTGCCTTCGAGAACTTCAATTTCATGGATATTTTAGTCTTCGGCGGTATCGCGTTTTTACTCTATAAATTGTTTGCCGCCCGCGCCAAAAATGCCCCGCGCCCGGTACCGGCCTATAGCCGCGACAGCTATGAACCGCAACAGCGCTCAACTTCCGCCTATAGCGATTATGAAGTGCCGCAAGCCCAAGAGCCATCACGCGCTTCGGTCGGTAATTCGGGTTTCAATACCGACTTATTGTTTAAGAAAGGCCCTCAAGCCAATAACGATTCGGGGTTCGAGCCTGCTATCGAAAATCGCGAGCTGATTTTGCCGGAAGGTTTCGATGAGCACGCTTTTTTAAACGGTGCCGAAAATGCATTTAGAGCTTTACAAGCCGCGTGGGACGATCGCGATCTAGCCGAAATCAGAGGCCTGACTACCGACCGCGTGTTCGCCGAAATACAGGATCAACTCAAGGCCTCGACCGATGACAACCGAACCGAGGTCGTCAGTGTTCAAGCCGAATTGCTCGACGTCCGCGAATCCGGTAGCGAATTGGAAGCGACCGTATTGTTCGATTCCTTACTGCGCGAAGACATTTACGGACCGGAGCAAGCTGTTCGCGAAGTCTGGCATTTCGTTAAGCCGAGAAATAGCCTGCAGCCGAAATGGTACCTGGACGGTATTCAGCAAGTCGAAGAATAACCTTAACATTACCGATACAAGGTTCGGCGGGCCTTCGCCGAACCTTCACACTTTCCAAAATATGGACGTTTCTCCAGCCAATCCTCAAAATCAGCCGAGCCCGCGGAATGCCTCATTGCTGCTGGTCGAAGATCATAAAAATCTGGCTCAAGCGGTCGGGGCCTATCTGGAAAGCAGCGGCTTTACGATGGATTATGCCTACGACGGATTATGCGCACTGCATCTTGCAGCAACGCAACGCTATGACGCCATCATTCTCGATATCACGCTGCCCGGGGGCATCGACGGTTTGGAAATATGCCGGAGACTGCGTAAAGACGCGCGTTTGTCGACGCCGATATTAATGCTGACCGCTCGCGATCAATTACAAGACAAATTGGAAGGATTTCAACGCGGCGCCGACGATTATTTGGTGAAACCATTCGAAATGCCGGAGCTCGAAGCCCGCATCAATGCCTTGATCCGCCGCGAACGCGGCGAATTAGACGAGTCCGTTTATCAAATTCACGATTTGACGTTCAATACCAACACGATGCAGGTCATGCGCCAGGGCCGGATTATTCAATTGTCGCCGACGTGTTTGCGGATACTGCGTATCTTGATGCGCGAATCGCCCAACCTGGTTACCCGAGAGCAATTGGAACATGAACTTTGGGGAGAATTAATCCCGGACAGCGACACGCTTCGAAGCCATTTATACAAACTGCGCAAAAAAATCGACAAGCCGTTTGCTGTGCCCTTGCTCGAAACCCAATCGGGGATCGGTTATCGGCTGATCGAACCGAATTAACCGTCTTTGCAGCTCCTGCCCGATGAAACCACTGAAAGACCGCAATTTCGACCCGGTTGTCGAAAAATTCGAACAAAAAGTCTACGGTACGTCCAAAGGCGATTGGCGGCTCAAGTTGCTGAAGGAAGACCTTGACGAGCTTTACCGGGCTGCCGAACCTCTGTCGATATGGGATGCCGGGTGCGGTTTTGCGCAAATCAGCCAATGGCTCGCCGGACAAGGCCATCATCTGACGATATGTGACGTGTCGGAAAAGATGTTGATGCGGGCGCGGCAGCATTTTTCCGAAGCCGGCCTGATCGCCGAATTTCATCATGAACCCTTACAAACGCTTGCGGCCAAACTTCCCCTATTCGATTTGGTTTTATTTCATGCGGTAATCGAATGGCTCGGCGAACCGCTCCCGGCCTTGCAAATCGTTATGGAAAAGGTCAAGCCCGGCGGCTATTTGTCGCTGTTGTTCTATAACCGTAATGCGATGGTTTATACCAATGCCTTGAAAGGCCATTGGCGCTGGAGAAACTTGCTTGACGATACCTATCTCGGCAAAGGCAAAAAACTAACGCCGCCCAATCCTCAATATCCCCACGAAGTCATCGATCGATTGCAAAGCCAGGGATTTAGCGTTACGGCGCATACCGGTATTCGCGTGTTTCACGATTATGTAAGCAAAGACACTTTAGACGGCAGCGATCCGGCCGAATTATTCGAATTGGAATACCGTTATTGCCGAATGCCGACCTACCGCGACATGGGGCGTTATATCCATCTATTGGCGCGCCGGCAAGGAGAAATCAGTTAAGCCTAAATCCGGCAATTTAACCATTCGGGGAAAATGGGATCACGCCATTAGCGGTTGAGTGAAGCGCTCTTAAGGTTGCCGCTCATCATCTTATTCGGCAATGCGGCTGCGTATTTACCGGCTTTTTTATCCTTTTGTTATAGTCATACGCCTAGCAAACTTTGTAGATTTCTCTCAAAATTCGCTTGATCGATCTGACTTAGTTTGCCGAGACGACATAGAATTAAGCGATCATCCAAAGTAAATAGCTTTAGACGAATTTTGGATGCGGCTTTTAAGCCTGCGGAATCCAAGTCTTGTATTGATGTATCGAGCGGCCAATCCGAATGTTTGGCACTGGTAATCATGGCCATAACAATGTGACCAATACGCGAATTAAACTGGGCTTCGTCGGATAAAACTAACGCGGGTCTATGTTTGACAGCTTGACGATCGGTAAATGGGAAGGGAACTTTGACTATGTCGAAACGGTTATAAGTCACGATAAGCCTCATCATCTTCGACGCTACTCCATTCGGACAAAGTGCCGCTCACTGCGCTCAGATATTCTACATCTAGAGGATTTATTCGTCGCACCCAGATGCGGCCATCTTCGCTAGTTTCCCAAACGATGGTATCACCAGCTTCAAGATGGAGTTTTTTTCGGACATCCGCGGGGATGGTCACTTGACCTTTGCTGCTGATTTTTGCAAGTTGAGACATATCGACCTCCCGATGTAAAACATCTTTACTGTAAGACATATTTACCTAACTGGCAAATCTTGAATAGAAAACGGGGTTATTCATTAACCCTATGTAATCATTAGTTTCTCAACAACGCTTGCAAATCCTGGCCGCTCGGCATTTGATGGACGCGCAGGCCGAATTCCTGCACGACCGCTAATATATGGTCGAAAATATCGGCTTGAATACTTTCATAATTGACCCAGCGCGTATCATTGCTGAACGCATAGATCTGAATCGGAAGGCCATGCGCATCGGGTTCCAATTGTCGTACCATCAAAATCATCGCTTGATGAATACCGGGATGCGCCTTGAGATAGGCATTCAAATAGGCGCGGAACGTACCTAAATTAGTCAGCCGCCGGCCATTCGCAGGACAAGATAAATCGGCACGCTCCTCGGCATTGGCCTTGTTGATTTCGGCTAGTTTTCGTTCGATATAGTCGGTCAGTAGTTTGGTTTTGCGCAAACGGACGATATCTTCTTCGGATAAAAACGCCACGCTACTGACATCAATGCGAATACTGCGCATGATGCGTCGGCCGCCCGATTCTTGCATGCCGCGCCAGTTTTTAAACGAATCGGATATCAAGGCGTAAGTCGGGATCGTGGTAATTGTACGGTCCCAATTCTGCACCTTGACGGTGGTTAGGCCGATATCGATCACATCCCCGTCGGCGCCGTATTTGGGCATTTCCAGCCAATCGCCGACGCTCAACATTTTATTGGCCGACAGTTGAATGCCGGCAGCCAGGCCCAATAACGAATCCTTGAACACCAAGAGCAAGACCGCCGTCATCGCGCCCAAACTGCTGAGCAAAATCACCGGCGATTTGTCGGTGATGATCGAAACGAATAAGATACAGGCAAAACCGGATGCAATCAGCTTAATGCTTTGGAAGACGCCGCGCAAAGGCCAATGCCGTGCGACGCGGTATTGATGCGCCAAGTACAGCAAGGTGTCGAGCAAGGAAAACAAGCTTAAGAGCAAATAAAACAAGATCCACAATTTAGCGGCTAATTCGATGCCGGATAAAAACAATGACTCCTGGGCCAGCCATAGCTGCGCTTGCCAGCGAACCAACATGGCCTGAAATACGAAAGCAATGCGATTGAATAAATTTTGCTCGAATAAGGCGCGCTTCCAAACCCATTTGCTGCGGTAGGCCAGTTTTTCAACCAAACGCAGAAAGACATAATGCAAAATGAGGTGGGTTAATATTGCAATGACAACGATGGCCGCCAGAGCGATTGCCACTTTGGTGCTAGGTTCCAGATTTAAGTCTTGCAGCCATTGTGTAGCCGTATCAAACACTGATCACTCCTAAAAGAAATTCATTAAACTGCTAAATGCATTTGACTGAACAAATACGTCGAAAGTCATGATTGGACTAAAACGATATCACTGGGAATAATGGTAACCTACTTAAGCCGCATGGGGCATAACCGATTATATGAGTCATACGATGAAAAAAACTTTGCTAAGCGCTTATCTTGGAATCCTAATCGTCTATTCGGGAAGCCTTAGCGCAAGTCAGAAGACCATACCGCTACCGATCGATTACCGCTTGATTCGAAATGTGCTGGTTGAACAGCTCTACACCGGCGCCAATCGGACTGCCCATTTATGGAAGGATAAAAGCGGCTGTAGTTTACTCGATATGTCCAACCCAAAAATCGACGGGCAACAAGGCCTCGTTCGAATCGTCAATGACGTACATGCGCGCATCGGCACCCTCATGGGCGGCGAGTGCCTAACCGTGTTGGATTGGACAGGCAAGCTCGAAACTTTTCAACGCGCGGTACTGGAGAACGGCGGTACTGTTCTACGCTTTCCGATCGACAAGGCGGTTGCTTACGACCCGGGCGGACAAGCATTGAGAATCGATCAGTTGCAGGATTTACTTAAGCGTTTTGCCGAACCGAAATTGGCATCGGTTAAACTCGACCTTCAAGAAGTGCGCGGCGATATCGAAAAAACGCTGGTACCCGTCACGACTCCGGAAAATAAAGCGGCGGTGCAAGCCTTATTGAGCTCGTTACGATTCAGCGAAGTCAAGGCCGGCGAAACCGGTTTGGGCTTAAAAGTCGCTTTTGAGGTTCCGCAGGCGAATGCAAGAGCAAACAAGCAGGCCGCGCCGGTATTCAACGAAAGCGAAATGCAACAATGGAATGTAGCCTGGCAACGCTGGAACGCTTCATTATTTCAAGCGATCGATCGAGCCGCGGAAGATAGGGTTTCCGAGGACGTTCGCGATACGCTTTTGGAGACTTTACTTGCGGCTAAATCGGCCTTCCACAAGGGTTTGACGAGCAACGACACGAGCGGCGGCGATCCGGTCCGGATGTTTTTCAACGATTCATGGGATCGAGTGGCGCCGGTGCTGCGAACGATAGCTAAAGACGTACCCAGTACAGAGGGCTTGCGCTTTCTGACGTTTATCGCCGCAACCGATTTGCTGTACGAGCTTGAAGCCATCGGCTCGCCGCTCGGATTAGACATATCGTCCGACGGGTTGCGCCGTTTGGGGCGTATGCTATTGGTTAAGCAGGCCGGTACGAAATAAGTGTTCTTCTCGTTCCAATTGCCGACATCCTCGTCAAACCCCCATAATTTTTTGAAATTCCACTATCGGATCACCATTATTTTCATGTGATTGTCACAAATTTGTCATAATTCGCATTTTTTCTTGCGAAGTCAGTGCAATACATGAAAATGCCATCTAGCTATAGGCCCTTTGCACGCGTTTTTCCGGGCGCGCTGTTCGGGCTATTTTTGTCCGGAGTCGTTGCCGCCGCTGAACCCAAAGATCCGGAACGCTATATGCAGGAATTGCTGGCAATCGAAAAACGTCTCGATGCTAAGCTGCAAGCCTTGGATGAAAAACTGAAACGGCTCGAACAATTAGAAGCGGCGCAACCCGTCGCGGCTAGTAAATCGGAGCATGGGCTACCGAAAAAAGACGATCAAACTGCGCTTACCCAAGCCGAAGCTGAGGCCAAGTCCGATGAGCCGAAGCCTAAAACCCAGAGTAACCTGCCCTCCGGCGTCAGTTACGGCAAGAACGGCTTTGAATTCAAGACCGATGACGGCAAATTCGCCTTGGCCATCCAAAACCGGATACAAGCCCGCTATGCCAATCCTTTCGACAGCGATCGGCGGCTTGAATGATGCCTTGAACCGCGACCAAAGCACCTTCATGATCCGCCGCGCGCGGACCAAGCTCAGAGGTCATGCCTATTGGCCATGGTTGAAATACTATCTGCAATACGACTGGTCCCAACCGGTTTTACGCGATTTGAACTTGACCGTGGACAAATATCAATGGGCCAAATTATGGTTCGGCCGCGGCAAGGTTTTGTATAACGACGAACGGGTGACCTCTTCCGGCAATCAGCAATTCGTCAACCGGTCGATCGTCAACGACATATTTACAGTAGACCGGCAACAAGGGGTACAGATCTTCGGCAATCTATTCCCCGGCACCTGGCACGATATCAGTTATTATGCCGGCGTCTATGCCGGACTCGGCGTCGGCGAGCGCAATAATGACGACAACAACATGATGTATTCCGGCCGCTTGCAGTGGAATGCCTTGGGTGGAGAGATGCCGTTTTCCCAATCCGATCTCGAATTTCATGAAAATCCGGCCCTCAATTTCGCGTTCGCGGCGGCGACCAATCAAAGTCGATGCACCGCCTTCGAAACCGATAACCGAAGCTGCCGAGCACTGCCCGGCTTTAACGTAGGCGAAGACGGACAATACCGCATCAATCAAATGATGGAAGAAGTCCGTTTTAAATGGCAAGGCTTATCGATTCAACATGAAATGCACTGGAAGGAAGTTATCGATACGTTAAGAGCCCAAGGCGCCAGAGGGAGAGAAACGAATCTCATGGGGGGCTTAATCCAAGCCGGCTATTTTCCGCATTACCTACTGGCGATCATTCCGAAAAATCTGGAGTTTGCCGGACGATATGCCTTTGTCGATCCCAATGTCGACGTCGATAACGACCGGCAACAAGAATTCAGTGGCGTGATGACCTATTTCTTCAATGGCCATGCCAATAAAGTGAATTTTCAGGTCAGTCATTTGATCGTGGAAGAACCGGGGCATGGCATCCGCCAATCGGATCAGCGGTTTTGGTTGCAGTGGGATTTGTCGTTTTAACCCATGCCCGTTGTCTCGGACCGAAGCTGGAACTTAGGAGCGAGACAGAGCAATGGAGTGATGTAGGATGGGTAGTAGCGAAGCGGAAACCCATCGCTTTGTTTGATTTCAGGCATGAATGTAGTAACGCAGCCATTAATCTAACCCGCGATTTGGTTCATTAACTTGTTTCGTTCCCAAGTTCTACTTGGGAATGCTTACCTTTAAGCTCTGCTTATCGTTCGCCAAGCGGAGCTTGACGGTAGACACTCCCAAACAAGAGTTTGGGAGTGAGCAATTTTGTTAGCGGCGCTTTTGATGGGCCACATATTCATCAAGTAATGTCCTGATGATTGTTTGATATTGCAGATGATGCTTTTTTGCCACTTCCTTGAAATAGACTACGCTTTCGGAACTGAGGGAAATTGTGACTTTTGTGTTCTCTTTTTTAAGTGAAAGCTCTTCAGGTGATGGAAGAAAGTCTGTTACCAGCTTTAAATCACCAATGGGCTCATCACTGTACTTAATTACTTTGCTCATAGATCTTCTTACCTTTTCGCCAATAACCTGCGCCAATAATACGAATGAAACCGGACCGATAAGTGAACCTGACAGTGAGTATGCCTGTACCTGCTTCGTTTAAGCCAAAACAATAATAACGCTTTTCATCTTGGCTGTGGTTTAGGTCTTCAGCAATGACGCGTCTCTTATCCACAAATGCGTACTGTGCTTCATAGAATGAAACACCATGTTTGCGCTGGTTTTCCTTATTTTTGATCTCATCCCACTCAAAGCTAGTTTCACTCATGGAGAGAAGATATCACCAATATGGTTAAATAACCATATTGGTGCGCGGCGGACAGGGATTTTTTATTTTTTCTCTGTTGTCTCTTTCCCAAGCGCTCCTGGAACTTAGGAACGAGACAAACTAACGAATTTGGATTAACGCAAATAGAGCTTTTTTAAGCTCGGCATACACAAAAGCGTGGCTGTAGATATTACATTTCCGGCGTCAGTAAAGCCTCTTTCAGCGCATTCGAGAACGGGTCTTTGCCGAACCAGATATTGAAATAAGCCAGCCCTTGTTCGGGGTCTTCTAGAGCTCCGAGCAGTTCATTGTTCAGAAAAAGTCTCAAACCGTTTTCGGCATCATAAATTAAATCGTAAAAATCGCCTTTATCAATGTCCTTATATTGGCGATTGAATCGATCGAAAGCGCTACGCCAAGCCTGATATCGATCGCCTAAGTTCGCTTTTAGATATTCCTCGGAAGCCTCGCGGAAGGCCTTGGCCGGAATCGAGCGCTCGTAAATAAAGCGTAATTGTTTCGGAGAATCGTTGAAAACATCGATCGGGTTCTTGCAGTTGTTTAGATAAAGTTCGGCATAACCGACATGAATCCAGCGGAAAGCTTTCAATTCACCCTTACTGCAACGCGGTAGTTCGGCCTGCTGATTGTTGATGCTCGGGGGCGATAAATCTTCGGCGTATACATTGCCGAACGACATTAAGCCTAACAAGATCGCTAGTCGTGTAAACCGTTTTTTATCCATTGTAATACTCCTCCGATAATCGGAACCTGTAGAAAAAAGCCTTGCGTGCTGTCCCAGTAGTCTTGATGCAGGACGATTTTGCCATGATCGTCGAAACGCAAATGGCTAAAGCCTATCGTCGTGACATCCTTGCTTCGACCCAACAGCGTGAACCGAGTTCGCATGTTCCAGCGCACAAACGCATCGTCGCCTTGTTCGAATACCGACATAACTTCAATACTGATCGAATCGAGGTTTTTCTGGGTTTGTTCGAGATAACTCTGTAGGGCTTGCCGGTCATGCAGGGTTACGAGCGTATCGTTAAAATACAGTTGCTCGGCATAGGTATTTTCAACCTTAGTCTTTATCGGCAACACTTCCAAGTTGTCGTATAACTCGACAAAATGCCTGATTTTAGGATGTTTTCCGGCATTCTGTTCGGCCGGAGCCATCGCTAAATACTCGCGCATCGGATTCGGTTCGATGCTGCTGCAGCCGGTCAGCGCCAGTAGTATGCCGAATAATGATGTCATTCGTTTCATCGTCCACTCCGTTATTCAATTTTCTGTAGAGTGTTACCGATCCCTATGCACTATTGTGTGAACAAATCGGATGCAAGCGTTCACATGTTTTTCACGCGCTTAGCATTCTAATAAAACCTATGCTCTTAAATGAAAGAGTAAGCTTTATGGGATGACTACAATGTTTATACAAGCCGCATTAACCAAATTTTTCAGTTGGTTCGACAGCAGTCGAGTCAAAATTAAAGATACCGAAAGCGAAAAGGTCGACTGGCTGCGCGTGTTTCCATTTATCCTGGTTCATGTCGCGTGTCTGTTGGTTTTCGTAGTCGGCTGGAGCCCGATTGTGATCATCGTGGCACTTTTTTCCTATTTCATTCGTATGTTCGCGATCACTGCGTTCTATCATCGCTACTTCTCGCACAAGGCTTTTCGAACCAGTCGCGTATGTCAGTTTCTTTTCGGCATGCTTGGCGCAACGGCGACGCAACGAGGCCCGATTTGGTGGGCTTCGCATCACCGACGCCATCACCGATATTCCGATACCGAGCGCGACATACATAGTCCACGCAAAGGCTTTTGGTGGAGCCACATGGGCTGGTTTTTGAGCTCGAAACATTTTCCGACCCGCGAACAATGGGTGCGCGATCTGATCAAATTTCCGGAACTGCGCTTCCTAGACCGCTTCGACGTCGTAATACCGTTGCTCTACGCGGTTGCGCTATGGGGACTTGGAAAATGGCTCGAGGTGAGCTTTCCGGAGCTCGGCACGACAGGCTGGCAAATGTTGGTCTGGGGATATTTCGTATCGACGATAGTATTACTGCACTGCACGCTATCCATCAATTCGCTGTCGCATGTCTGGGGCAATCAACGTTACCAAACCGGCGACGACAGCCGCAACAACGGTTTTCTGGCGCTGATCACGCTCGGCGAAGGCTGGCACAACAATCATCACCATTATCCGGTCTCGGCTCGCCAAGGCTTTTATTGGTGGGAGATCGATATTAGTTATTACTTGCTGAAACTGATGTCGTGGTGCGGTTTGATCTGGGACTTGCAGCCGGTTCCGGTTGCGCGCCTCAATTCTAAACGCCTGGATGCAGGAAGCAGCGAATGAAAATAGCGATCGTCGGGAGCGGCATCTCCGGTATTTATGCGGCCCATTACTTGGCCAAGCAACACGAGGTTACGATCTACGAAGCCAACACCTATTTGGGCGGTCATACCGATACGCATAATATCGTCTTGCACGACCGCCAATTTGCAGTCGATACCGGCTTCATCGTGTTCAACGAACACAACTACATTCATTTCTGCCGCTTCTTGAACGAATTAGGGATTGCTTCGCAGCCTTCGGATATGAGTTTTAGCGTGGCCGATGCGAAAACCGGTCTCGAATACAATGCTACGACGATCGACAAGTTATTCTGTCAGCGCCGCAATCTGTTCAGCCCACGCTTTTATCGGATGATCGCGGATATTTTTCGCTTTTACCGCGAAGCGCCGGCCTTATTGAAAAGCGGCGACGATACATTGACCTTGGGCGAGTACTTGCAAGAAAACCGTTACAGCGAAGCCTTCATCGACGACCATATTTTGCCGATGGCCTGCGCCTTATGGTCGGGACCGCCGGAAAGCCTGAAAAACTTTCCGGCACGCTATTTCGTTGCATTCATGAACAATCACCGCATGCTGAAGATCGATGACCGCCCTTTATGGCGCACGGTCAATGGCGGCTCGTCGACCTATGTCGAAGCATTCAAGCAGCGCTTCGGCGGCGAACTGCGGCTAAATAGTCCGGTTCGCTCGATCGCACGGGACTATGACGGCGTCACTATCATCGACGAGAGCGGCGAGCGGCGTTTCGACCACGTCGTCATTGCTTGTCACGGCGATCAGACGCTTCGGCTCTTGTCCGATCCGAGTCCGGAAGAGAACGAAATACTCGGTGCGTTCTCATTTCAGGACAACGATACGGTACTGCATACCGATGCGCGGTTGATGCCGAGGCATCCGAAGGCCTGGGCGAGTTGGAATGCGTTGAAACCTACCGAGGCTCAAGCGAATTGCACTGTGACTTATTATATGAATTTGCTGCAAAATCTAGACGCGCCCGAGCCGTTGCTGGTGTCGCTGAATTGCACGGACCGCATCGATCCGTCAAAAATTTTGATGCAGCGGCATTATCGGCATCCGGTGTACACGGCGGAAAGCTTAGCCGCGCAAAAAAGGCATGCCGAAATTAACGGCCTTAACCGCACGTTTTATGCAGGCGCCTATTGGGGTTGGGGATTTCATGAAGACGGCGCGGCCAGTGCGCAGTTGGCGATCGATAAATTGAACGCGCCGTCATGAACGCGCTGCACAGTCGCATCGCCAAAGGTTGGGTGCGCCACCGGCGCCACCTGCCGAAACCGCATGCTTTCCGCTATCCCTTGTTCATGACGTGGCTCGATCTCGACGAATTAGATCAGGTCGTCGATAAAAGTCGTTTTTGGTCGAAGCAACGCTTTAATCTGGTCGCCTATTACCGCGAAGACTATCTCGGGCCTACGGATTCGGATTTGCGAGACGCGGTAAAAGCCCGAATTAAACAACAAAGCGGTGAAATATTTGAAGGGCGTATTTGTTTGCTGACGCATCTGCGATATTTAGGTTTTGCATTCAATCCGGTCAGTTTTTATTTTTGTTTTCCTGACAGCGAGGATCAGCCCCGCTTCATTCTCGCCGAAATTACCAATACACCCTGGGGCGAACGGTTTTGTTATGTCTTGGATACTCGGCAAAGCACGGCTCAAAACGGTAAATGGACCTTCGAGTTAGGCAAAGCTTTTCATGTCTCGCCGTTCATGCCGATGGACATCGATTACCGGTGGCGTTTCGCCTTATCCGGCGATAAGTTGACGATACACATGCAATTGTACCGCCTAGCGCAATGCTGTTTCGATGCTACCCTGAAACTGGACATGCTCGATCCGTCCCCGAACACGATGCGCTCGGTGCCGTTGCAATATCCTATTATCACTTGCGCCATCGTTGTAAGGATTTATTGGCATGCTTTCCGGCTTTGGCTGAAAGGCATTCCGTTTTATTCGCATCCCGATAAATAAACCGAATTAGATCAAGGAGATAAGAATGAATGCCGCAACCGCCGAATTAAGCAAGAATCCGGCTAGATTCGATTTGCTGCTGCGCAAAGCGCTGCTGAATAAACTCAGTCATTTGCAAGATGCTCAATTAACGGTGACCGACCCGCTCGGCAAAGTCGTACTCGGTAGACCCGGTCAGGATGGCCTCAGCGCCGATATCGAAGTCTTCGATATGAGTTCTTACCGGCAGATATCGTTAGGCGGGTCGATCGGCGCCGCCGAATCCTATATGGACAAATTATGGCAAACCGACGATTTGACTTCGGTGATCCGTATTTTGGTGCGCAATAGAGACCTGCTAGACAGCATGGAAGGCGGGCTGGCAACCTTGACCAACACCTTACTTAAATTCTGGCATTTCGCGCGCCGAAACTCCAAGCATGGCTCGCGCAAAAATATCGCCGCGCATTACGACTTGGGTAATGATTTGTTCTCGTTGTTTTTAGACAAACATGGCATGTATTCGTCGGCAACTTATCACGACTTGGAGCTAAGCCTCGAAGAAGCCTCGACAGCCAAGTTGGAGCGTATTTGCCGAAAATTGGATTTAAAGCCAAGCGACCATGTCCTCGAAATCGGCACCGGCTGGGGGGGCTTTGCGACTTATGCCGCCAAGCATTACGGGTGCCGCATAACGACCACGACGATCTCGAAAGAACAGTTCGATGCCGCTCGACAACGCATCGACGATGAAGGAGTCGCCGATCGCGTGACGGTACTAATGGAGGATTATCGCGATCTCAGCGGCCATTACGACAAACTGGTGTCGATAGAAATGATCGAAGCGGTTGGGCATCATTATCTCGATACTTACCTCAAGCAGTGTGCGAACTTATTAAAACCGAACGGTCTGGCCTTGATTCAGGCGATAACGATCGAAGATCAGCGCTATAAACAGGCGCTGAAGAGTGTCGATTTTATCAAACGCTATATTTTTCCTGGCAGTTTCATTCCGTGCGTCAACGCGATTATCGCGAGCGCGTCGCGGAGCACCGATTTGCGCTTGATCAATCTAGAAGATCAAGGCGAAAGTTATGCGCTAACATTAAAAGCTTGGCGGGAACGTTTCATGGCTTCGCTCGATAAGGTTCGGGAGCAAGGCTACGACGAACAATTCATCAGGATGTGGGAGTTTTATCTGTGTTATTGCGAAGGCGGCTTTTGGGAAAAATCGATTTCCAACGTGCAATTGCTGCTGGCCAAACCCGGCAATCGCCGCGAACAATGGCTGCCGCGTCATGAATCGCAATAACCTCATTAATATAGCTTGGATGCAAGGCTTGTGGTTTGCAGCGGTCTTGTCGGCGGCGTCAAGCCAGTATTGGCCGGCACCGGTTATTTTAGTGTTGTTCGGGCTTTGGCATACCCGCCCTGCGATTCATGTCGCCGGCGATTTTCGTTTGGTGCCGGCTGCGGTCGTGCTTGGCATGATTTTGGATAGCAGCTGGGTTAGGTTCGGTTGGCTCGAATATGCTTCTCCTTGGCCGGATACCGATTATGCACCTTTATGGATTTTGCTGTTGTGGATCGGCTTGGCGCTCACCTTGAATCATTCGCTGGCCTGGTTGCAATCGCGTCTTTGGTTGGCCGGACTGCTCGGCGGCATTACGTGTCCGTTTTCTTATTGGGCGGCGGCAAGACTCGGTGCGCTCACTATCACTGAGAACTCCGGAGTTTGGATCTTCGGCCTGGCTTTGAGCTGGGCAGCGGCGCTACCGCTTTTGTTATGGATGGCGCGTGTAATCAGACAAAAAGATCATTCACTGGAGGCAAAACATGTTTAGTTTAATCGTAATCGCGGTACTAAGTACCGTGGCGATGTTAATGGCTTGGGTGTGGCAGCAAAACCACAAAAATGCCGGTATCGTTGATGTGATTTGGTCATTCGGAATGATGTTGGCGGGGCCTTGGTATGCGTTGACGGGAACCGCCCCTCTATATTTACAGCTCAGTCTGGCCTTACTGACGTTCGCCTGGTTTTTACGATTGGGAAGTCATTTGTCTGCACGGGTGTTCGGAGAGCCGGAAGACGGCCGTTACCAAGCAATGCGGGCAGCAATGCAGAATAAGGCCGATAGCGGGTTTTTGCAGTTTTTTTTATTGCAAGCCGGTTTTATCTGGGTGTTGTCCCTCCCGTTTTGGGCGGTCGCGCATACCCGCGATCCCAATCCGCTTATGGTGTTTTTCGCTTTACTGGTGGCATGTGTGGCCTTATGGGGCGAAACCACGGCAGACCGGCAATTGGCCGAATTTCGGAAAAATCCCGATAATCGCGGACTGACGTGCCGAACCGGTTGGTGGCGTTATTCCCGGCATCCGAATTATTTTTTCGAATGGCTGCACTGGTTCGCTTACCCGTTGATGGGTTGGGGCGGCGAATATCAATACTGGCTATGGCTCGCACCGGTCGTGATGTTTTGCTTTTTGTATTTTCTGACCGGTATTCCTTATACCGAACAACAAGCCTTGCGTTCTCGCGGCGATGATTACCGGCGCTATCAACAAACCACCAGCAAATTTTTGCCATGGCATCCAAAATCGACTTCTCCTTTGCAAAATCGATTTTCTATGTTGAATGCGATCGAACTGGCTGAGCGTGGTTTAATTCCTGATTCATTGATGCGAATCGGTATCCGAAATTTGTTGAGGCAACGTCTTAAAGACGAATGCGCCAATGATGTCGAAAAGCAAAGCTTGCGTTATCTGTCGTTATTACAAACGCTGAGAGAAAGCCCTATCGCGATAGAAACCGATGCGGCAAACCGCCAACATTACGAAGTCCCTGCGGCTTTTTATCGCCATGCACTCGGCAAGCATCTGAAGTATTCTTCTTGCTATTGGGACGAAACGACTCGAACGCTCGATGAAGCCGAAACACGCATGCTAAAGCTGACCTGCGAACGAGCGGAATTGGCGGGCGGCCAGCAAATACTCGAGCTGGGGTGCGGATGGGGTTCGTTGACATTATGGATGGCCGAACATTATCCCGGCAGTACAATTACGGCAGTATCGAACTCGAATAGTCAACGCGAATATATCCTCGAACAGGCGGAGCTAAGAGGCTTACGCAATCTCGATGTAATCACCTGCGACGTGAATCGCTTGTCATTGACTGAACGGTACGATCGCGTCGTTTCGGTGGAGATGTTCGAACATATGCGCAATTACGGACATCTGATGAGCAATATCGCCAGCTGGTTGAAACCCGGCGGCAAGTTGTTCGTGCATATTTTTTGTCACCGTTATTTGGCCTATCCGTTCGAAACCGAAGGCGACGATAATTGGATGGGACGCTATTTTTTCACCGGCGGATTGATGCCGGCTCGTGACACGCTACTGCATTTTCAAGACCGGCTCAGGATAGAATGCCAATGGGACGTTTCCGGCCAGCATTATCAAAAAACGTCCGAAGCTTGGTTGAGCAACATGGACCGATACCCGTCCGAAATCGATCGGATTTTTGCGGAAACCTACGGGCATGAACAAGCGGCCGTTTGGCGGCAGCGTTGGCGGTTGTTTTTTATGGCTTGTGCCGAACTGTTCGGCTATCGGGGCGGGAACGAATGGTTGGTTACGCACTATCGCTTTATCAGGCCGAGTGAATGATGAGCAAGCAAGGTCTGCAATATAAACTGATTAAGGCTTTTTTACTGCAGATTCTGATGATCAGTATTGCGACACTGATGGGTGTATTTGCCGCCGCTAAAATCGTCGAAGATGTTCTGGTCCGCGAAGCCTTACAAGGCGAAGCCGGTCATTTTTGGGAACGCTACCGGCAAAATCGAAATTTTCCCGCGCCCGATACGCTCAATATGAGCGGTTATCTGGCTTCCAACGGCGATTTTTCTAAGGTTCCAGGAGCATTACGACCGCTGCAGCCCGGCTTCGGTCGTGCTTTAATAGAGGGACGGCAGCCGATCGTGTATATCGAGGATAATGACGATTCGCGACTGTATTTAGTCTTCGATGAACAGCAAGTCGCAGCCTTGTCGTTTTATTTCGGTGTCGTGCCGCTGAGCTTAGTGTTGGTTCTGATTTACGTGTTCGCCTGGATGTCTTATCGCCAATCGAGGGACGCGATCTCGCCGGTGATCTCACTCGCGCATATCGTCGAAAGTTTCGATTTCAAAAAACAAGGACTCGCGGAACTGGATTTGAGCGAGTTACGGCAAACCACCGACAGCGATGTCGCCAAGCTGGTCGATGCTTTAGACCACTTTACCGAGCGCTTGGAATTGTTCATCGAACGCGAACGAAATTTCACCCGCGACGCCAGCCACGAGCTCAGAACGCCGCTGGCCGTCATCAAAAGCTCGTTGGCCTTGCTGCATAAGCGCTCGGATTACCAACCGAACGAACAACGATCGTTGCTAACGATTGAAAGTACGCTACGCGACATGGAAGGCCTGATCGATACGCTGTTATTATTGGCCCGCGAGGAATCTTCACCGCTGCCCGAAGACGACGTGCTGATCAATGATCTGCTCAGCAATCTAATCGAGCAAGTCGGCCGGGCGGTCACCAACGATAAAATCAGTGTCGAAATCGAACAAAATTGTTTGTTGTCGGTGCCGGCCGCTGAAAAAGTCTTGAGTATCTTACTGACCAATTTACTGCGCAACGCATTTAGCTATACCCAGGCAGGCACGGTTTGCATTACGATCGACGAAAATCGCGTCACGATCGCGGATACCGGCATCGGCATGGAGCAAAAACAACTCAAACAGGTTTTCGAACCCTTTTATCGCGCTCAAGACGGTCAAAACGGCCACGGCTTAGGTTTGACGATAGTCAAGCGGCTCTGCAATCGTTTCGGCTGGAAACTCAAAATTCGCAGTAAACCCGGCGAAGGCACGGCTATATCGGTGGTTTTTCCGAAAGCGCGCCGGGTCGGGGGAAAAAGAAATTAAACGTTTTTTCTGATTGCAAAGAGTCGCCGGATTAATAGAGGCGAGCGACGATCAATGGCCCTTGGGGAAAGGTGCAACGCAGTACCCGAGTACGGTCGACCAATGCAACAAGATGCGTTAATGCAGATTTTGCATGGGGCAAAAATCTGCCCTGCTGCCGACATACTCGCCAAGCACACCGCGCACCCTTATTATCCTCAAATTGGGAATTGCAGCCATAGGGGACCAATTGGCCAAAGTGGAAAAAAAAGAGTAGTGTATAAATGCCAATGGATGCAGAGGCAATCATTTATGAGTACGAATCGAAAAGAAAACTTTAATCCCGAAAAAGGTTATGTAGCTCTTCTTGGCTGGAGCATTAACGCCATTGAAGCCGCTGATCGTTTTGACCGACGCTATGTGGTGGTGGCTCCCGATTGGGCCGAGAATTACTGCAAAGAACACGATATTCCCTATATTCCCTGGAACTTTGAGCGGCTTAACGATCGCTCCATGGAAATTGCGCAAACCTTGAAAGACATGGGGGTGGATGTTTCAATTCCGCTGTTCGAAGAAACGGTGGAATGGGCCGGCGCGATCAATTCGGTACTGCTGGATAACCCTCGCCTTTTCGGCCAAGCCATGTTATTGCGCGACAAGGCGCTAATGAAACGGCGTGCTCAACTCGGCGGTATCCGCGTGGGTATTTTCGAGGAGGCACACGATAGAGAGGACGTGGTGCGTTTTCTCAAACGCGTGAACCAAACGCTGCTCAAACTGGATGGTGACCCCAACGACCCCATTCATCTCAAAGCCTTCGACAAGGCCGGATGTTTGGGGCACAGAGTGATTCGCACGCCCGACGAGGTGGATACCATTCCCGATGAAGAATTCCCCGTGCTCATGGAATCCCACTTGGACGGCTGGGAATTCGCAGTAGAAGCCTGGATTCATAACGGCAAAATTCACTTTTTGAATATTTCCGAGTACGTGACCCTGGGTTATTCGGTGTTTGTTCCCGCCACCCCTGAACTAGAAAAATACCGGGCCCAGATTACCACCCAAATTGAAAAACTGATCAAGGCATTCGATATCGATTTCGGCTTTGTCCATCCTGAGTACTTTGTAACCAACGATGGCGAAATGTACTTCGGTGAGGTGGCCTATCGACCACCCGGATTCAAGGTATTCGAGCTGCTTGAACGAGCCTATGGCTTCAATGCCTATCAGGGTCTGATCTTGTCCTTCGACCCGAAAACCACCGAAGAAGAAATCACTGCATTTTTCCCCAAAGAAGTAGTCGATGCCAAAGGTGTTGCCGGCTGTTTTGGGGTCTATCCACGGCGTCGCGTGGTTAGTAAACTGGAGATCCCCGAGGAGACCGAAGAGCACGAGTATTTCGAGTCTCACGAATTGACACCACCTCTGGAAGAAACCGTGACCAAACGCACCGCCTTTGGCACTCACTGGGGACTGGTTTACTTTTTCGGTCACGATCCTCACGTTATGAGAGACTTATTGAAGCATCAGGAAGACCTCGATTTTTATGTATAATCTGCCGCTACGATTATAAGGAGGCAGCTTGACTGATTCTGACACACTCGATATTGCCAGGCTAGACAGCTTGTCGGAAAAACTAGACAAGGCACTACAAGCCCTGGCCGAAGTCAGTGACTTTGCAAAAATCACTCGCATTCGCCGGGTTTTCGACACGGCGCGACTACTGATGCTGCTGGAGGGTGGGTGTGCCAGAGTTGAGGCCCGTGCTCGGCAGATTGAGGAAGCCGGGGTGTTTTTAGGCTCGGATTGGGACGAGCCCCAGCTTCTGATTCCTAGCTTGACCTGCCACTCGCTCAAAAGTAGCAATGCCGATACGGTGGTGGTAGAGGCACTGAGTGAGCTTCGCTTGCTCGCTATTGCCATGGGTGACTACCTTCACCCCTGCATGTCCTTGGAGCAGGCGCATCACTATCTGACTCAGGTCTTGGCTATCAACCTGGGCTTGTTATTTGGTAGTCCCAGTGAGGCGGAGCGGGAGCAGCAGGGTAAGTTGTCACGGCTGCCCCGAAATTTGTTCCGACATCTGGCTGAGCGCATCGGTTACGAGCATGTGATCGATAGATTGATTGAGGAAATTTGGCGCATTCTGCAACAGCGGCCCATACAGGTGGACAGCGTTAAGCAGATGATTACCCAGATCGCCGTCTGTCAGGCCAACCCGGATATCGACCTCGGAATCAGCGGTCAGGGCGCGGATCGGTTGATCAGCAGCCTTTATGGCGCCACCCAGGCATGCCGAGAGGATCCCGGCGTCGAGGTTTACCGTCAGCGCTTGAGTAGTATGGATTCCAGCGCTCTTCAGTACGAGGCCACCGGTTTTGCCCGGGCCATGCACGATACCGGTCTGGTTTCGCCTTATCACGCCGTACTGTTGCGTTACCTGCAGGAGCATGGCGACCACCTCCTTTCCGAGGCCCTAGGATTGTCCAGTACTGGCCGCGATTGCCTGCTCTGTTATGGTGATCTGGTGCGCGCTATGATCAATGAAACTGTGTATCCTCAAACTGCCCAAGCTATTTACGGCCTGGCATTGCTTCTGGAGCGGGGGGTTTTGTATCAACCTCCTGTGGCACCGGCACTATGGCGCCAACTGTCATTACCCATTTCACCTTACTGTGAACAGCGTCTGGTACAGGCCTTTGGCCCCGAACCCATGGCTCGAGCCTGGTTGATGCAGGGCGTACTCTGTATGTTGGGCCTACCCATGGGGGTCGGACAAGGCAATAACCCCACCTGCCAATCGGCTCGAGCCCTCTCCATGTGGGCCTACAACGACCCGGATTATATGCTGCAAATGGTGGTCTGGGCCGCCCGGGACGACGAAATCATTATTCACTTTGAGGGGCAGCCGATTTCCTCGCGGGAAAGTGTTTCCGGGGTTGCCAAGGAACTTCCCTTGGATCTGGACCCGGTTTCACTTCTGGTGGTACCGCACCTGGATCGCATATATGCGGAAATGGGACGGCGCTGCAGTGAACGGGAAGGCGATCCACACCGCTGGGTTAACCCAGAGTTTCATGGCTGGTGGTCGGGCCGGGGCTTTCGCATCAATGTGGATGTGAAAACCGGAAAGCTGGATCAACTGGAAGATTTTCTGCGCCACTTTTACGCCAGCTACCACCCCTATTACAACGGCAATCAACCGCTGATCCACCCTCAACCCGCCGGTATTGCCGTTACCGACAGCGCGGGGCGATTTGTGGGCTGGCACGCCATCACCATCCTGCGAGTAGCGCTGGATCCTAAAGAGGAAATGCGTGTCTATTTCTACAATCCCAATAATGACAGCGGCCAGAATTGGGGCAATGGAGTAGAGGTTGACACCTCGGGCAATGGCGAACGTTTTGGCGAGGCGTCACTGCCTTTCGAACAATTCGCTTCCCGGCTATACATTTTCCATTACGACCCTTTGGAAAGGGGCGAGTTAGCCCAGGTGAGTGCCGAGGAGCTCAACAGAGTCAAAGATCATATTTACCAGAGCTGGGGCGCCGACCGCCTGCCTGCCGACCCCATACAAGCCAGCGCATCGCAATACTAGGGAATACAGGGCTGCTCCTAAGGCCTGACCCCGTTTTCTGTTTCCTCGCCTAGCGTTCACTGCCATTAAGTTAAGGATTTTTCCGTTCGCCCTGAGCCTGTCGAAGGGTGAATGGAAAAATCCTGGGTCGATAAGTTAAGCCGTCCATGGTTCGACAGGCTCACCACGAACGGCTTAACTTAATGGCAGTGTCGCCTAGCGTTAGGTGAGGAACCGAGCGCCCCGACGCCTCCTTAGGCACTGCCGAAATTTGAAGTTCGAAAGCTATAAATCTTGCCAATCGGATGATCATGCTGAAAACAAAATTCAAGACATACAAAATTTTAATCGCCTTATGGCTATTGCTGTTTTCAATGTCCAGCTCGGCGGCATCCGGCAAGAGGATCATCGTGGCCGTTCTGGGTGACAGTGTCACACAAGGCGTCTGGGCCAATTCAACCTTGGGTAACCCGGGACTGGATTTTTATTTAAGTGCCAATAAGGCCATACGGCGCCTAGAAAAGTTAAGACCTGCCCAGCTGGCTTTGATTCAACAACCAGAAAATAATTTGATGGCTTATAGTCGTTTGATGGAACGAAAATTTAGATTCACGGCAAACAATCAGCTTTCCGCTACAGCGGGTAATCAAAGTTATTCGTTTGCCTCCCGTTTAAGACAACACACTAATAAACCGGTCAGAGTCTTGAATGTTGGCTTTCTGGCCGGTTCCTATAAATTCGGCCGACATCAATTGCGTCGACTAAGAAATAGGTTGGCAGGTAGAAGGCCAGATTACATTTTGGTGAACTTCAATATCATCGATGTTGTTTCAGGCGATACCCCTGATAGCTTTAAAAGCAATGTCAAAGATTTTTTCAACCTATTGATCCGGCGTTATCCGCATAGCCAAATTATCGTGACGCCGCTGCAAGACCCATCCCCGATCTCGGCATTGACCGATACCGTCAGTATTCCGGCTTTTATAGGCTTTCCGACAACGACTTGCCGAGATATTCAAGAACGCGCTTATGGTTTGTTTAAATCGGTGTACACCGATCCGGAGGAAATGTTCCGTTTACAGCAAACCGCCGCTGAAATGAATCAGCTGCTTTCAGATGAAGTCGAGCAAATACGAGGTCGGCAACTACCCTACTCAGTCTTTCAAGGCAAAATCGCACTCACAGAGAATTTGCCTCAAATGAATCAAGACTGGAAAGAATATTTGGCCGCTGATTGTGTTCATCCAAATTTAAAAGGTCAGGCCATAATCGGGGATATGCTATGGGATGCTTTTTTGAGTGAATTAAGCGATTAGCAAAACATTTTCAGGTTTTCTGTTGGAACGAGCCAAACCGAGCATAATTCCATTGATAGCTTGTTATTAACTCACAATCCAGACAAATTGCCTATCCATGTAAATTGCCCCGGCTTTCGACGGTATTTTTTTCGGTACCAATTTCGCCGGTCTTGTTTGGCTGTATTTCGAAAGGCATGCGTCTCGAGCATGAGCCCCTGCCGACCAGGCGCACTGACTCCGATAGGATCAAGCAGTTTCACCGAATGACTGTCGCTATTCGAGGTCAACAAGGCTAAAATTAGAGTTTTTTTGATTCTCTGTGCAACGTAGCGCGATGTCGTCGCTTCGACGCAGAATCAAGCGATGACCGCGCTTTGGCGCTTTTAAATCTTGGATTCCAAATAACCCCATGATCAAAACTGAACAGCTATTCGAACACCTACTGACCCATTACCGGGGGCAATTCGCTACCGTTTTTTTACTGCCGATTTCGGCTGTTTACGGAGCCTATTCCGGATTTCGCAATTGGCTGTCATTTCGTCTCAGTAGCGCCCCGGCAAAACATGAAACCCGCGTTGCCAGCGTCATTCGGCAAATAGAAGATTGGAAAGCGCAAGGAGTCGGGCAAAAACTATGTACGGCGAGGTCGGGCTGGAAAACCATGAGCGAGCTGGTGCCCAAGTACAAATTGTCTCATCGCAAGATCGATATCGGACTGTACGACGTGTTGGAAATCGACGCGCAGCGCGGTATCGTTCGGGTAGAGCCCCTCGTTAGCATGGGGCAGCTCTCACGAACGCTTATCTCGCAAGGTTGGACCTTACCGGTGGTTCCGGAACTGGACAGCCTAACGGTAGGCGGTTTGATCATGGGCTTCGGCGTCGAAACCAGCAGCCATAAATACGGCTTGTTTCAACATATTTGCGAAGCCTTCGAAATCGTGACGGCGGAAGGCAAGTTGGTCAAATGTAGCGCATCGGAAAACCCCGAGCTGTTTTATCAAATTCCGTGGAGTCACGGCACGCTGGGCTTTCTGGTAGCTGCCGAGTTGAAAATCATCCCGGTCAAAAAATTTGTCAGGGTTCGCTACCGGCCTGTTCAAAGCTTGGATCATCTAGTAAGCGTGTTCGAGCAAGCCTCGCGCGATACCGAAAAAAACGATTTCGTTGAAGCTTTGGTCTATGGGCGCGACGAGGCGGTTATCATGACCGGTAAATTCGTCGATGCCGTCGGACAGGACGGTTCTTTAAACGCTATTGGAAGGTGGTATAAACCTTGGTTTTTTAAGCATGTTCAAAGCTATCTGCAGAGTAATAAGGAAGGCGTCGAATATCTGCCGGTGCGGGATTATTACCATCGCCACACGCGCAGTTATTTTTGGGCGATGGAGGAAATCATTCCTTTCGGCAATCATCCCATTTTCAGGGCTTTGTTGGGCTGGGCTTTGCCGCCCCGGATCGAGTTATTGAAGTATACCGAAACGCGAACCACTCAGCGGCTAAGGGAAAAATATCATGTAGTTCAGGATATGCTGGTACCGATGCGTTTTCTGGAAACGTCCATCGATTATTTCGATAAGCATTTCCGTTTATACCCTTTGTGGCTATCGCCGATGGCGATCAAAGACAACGGCGGACAAGGCGGATTTGTGCAGCCGTATAAGGCTGAAAATGGCGAAATTGACGAACTCTATGTCGACATCGGCGCTTACGGTACGCCGGCGAAGAGCGGTTTCGATAATGCCGAAGCTCTCCCGTTGCTGGAAAAATTCGTGATCGAACATAGCGGTTATCAAGCACTCTATGCGAGGACCTTCATGAGCCGGGATGATTTTAGAAGAATGTTCGATCATAGCAGTTACGATCGGATTCGGGAGCATTTGCCTCACTGCCGGCAGGCTTTCGATGAAGTCTACGATAAAGTTTCCTCGAATGGCAGGGTTGCGCCGGTCGAAATGAGGAAATTGGAAAAGGCGAGTTAAGGGTTTTCACCAATGGTAGAACGGGGGGTTTACAACCCATGCGCATCAAGCTAAAAACGGCCAACCCACATCACGCTCTTTCCCAAGCAAAGAGCGGATGCGGGTTGAATAAATAATCGGCCCCGCTGCTGCTAAAAGCAAAGGCTATGCACTTGCGCGATCAACTGTACCTATAGTCGATATTGTTGGACCCTAAGCTTTCTCTTCTCTGTTGATTTTTCCATTCGCGGTGCCTGACCATGATATCGACGACTTCCTGCGGATCGTCGGTGAGCGTTATGAAATTGAGGTCTTCTTCCGAAATCGTACCGTATTCGATCATTGTTGTTCGTACCCAATCCATTAAGCCTTGCCAATAATCGCTGCCGAATAACACTAAAGGCAACGGATAAATTTTATGCGTTTGCATCAAGGTTAGCGATTCGAAAAACTCATCGAGCGTGCCGAATCCGCCCGGCATGCAGACATAGCCCATCGAATGGCGCACGAACATGACTTTTCTGACGAAAAAGTAGCGAAAATTCAGCGAGATATCCTGATAAGGATTAGGGCGTTGTTCCATAGGCAATTCGATATTCAAGCCGACCGCGGGCGGTTTCTGCGTTTTCGCACCCTTGTTTGCGGCTTCCATGATTCCGGGGCCACCGCCGCTGATAACCGCGAAATTATGCTGGCCGAGTAATCCGGCAATTTCGACCGTTTTCAAATAATAATGATGATCCGGTTGTATGCGCGCGGAACCGAAAATAGAAATTGCATCGCTTAAACCGGATAACCGGTCGAAACCTTCGGTAAATTCGCTGATAATCCTGAAAATTCGCCAAGATTGATCGCCTTTGACATCATCGATGATGCTGGCGGTATCGTGTTGCTTGTTTGGGGTTTTCATCGCTTTATTGGGTTACGCTATGATTGAGCACGTAAGTACTGAGCGAGCGCATTTTGCTACCGGTGATTTTCGGGAACTTGGGCATCATCAGCGAGCCGCCCTGCACTTTGTGAGTGATATACCTTTCATTAGCATTTTTCTCGTTGAGTGAAAAAACGACTTGCGGGACTGCCGGGTCTTTGGGTTGATGACATTCTGCACAAGCTTCCTTGAAGATGCTTTCGCCGGTTGCCGAGGAGGCAGGCGTATAGTCGCGGGTACAAGCCGCTAATATAAAAAAGGCCGAAACGAGCATGATCTTAATCATGAAACACTCCTTGAAAAATAATTTTACCGGATTGCAGTGTGGCGCTGACGCGGCCGGTTAATGTTTCTCCCCAATAGGGCGTATTGATACCTTTGCTATACCAAGTCGAATGGTCGACTTGCCATCGACGGCCAGGGTCGAATATGCAAATATCGGCGGATTTCCCCGGCGTCAATGTACCGCTTTCCAAACGCAGTACCTTGGCGGGGGTTTGCGTTAACGCGGCAATGCCTTGGGAGAGGGTAATCAATTTTTCATCGACCAGTTTCAGCATCAGCGGCAGTAACGTTTCAAGCGCCGATATGCCCGGCTCGGTTTCCGGAAATGCGCCTAATTTAGCATCGAGGTCGTGCGGTTGGTGATCCGAACACAGCGTGCCGATAGTGCCTTGCATCAATGCCTTTCTTAGAAAGAGTTTATCCTGCTTGCTCCGTAACGGGGGTAAAACATGGTAAGCGCTATCGAAAGGCTTCATGTCGTTTTCGGTCAGATGCAACTGATGCGCCGCGATATCGGCACTGACCGATAATCCGTATTTTTGGGCTTGCTGGATTTTGATCACCGAGCGTCGGCAACTGAGTTGTCCGAAATGCACGCGGCAGCCGGTCAATTCGGCGAGTTCGAGACATTGCGACAACGCGATCGTTTCGGCGGTTTCAGGAATTCCGGGCAAACCGTAGCGGGTCGCAAATGCTCCTTCATGCGCGCAGCCTTCATTGCTGAGACTGTGCTCATTGGGCCGGTAGATCAACAACAAATCATGACTGGCGGCATATTCCATCGCGCGCCTCAATACCAGTAGATTGCTTATCGGTCTGCCGCCGTTGCCGACCGCTATGCAGCCGGCTTCCTGCAGTGCCAGCATCGAACTGAGTTCTTGGCCTTCGAGGTTTTGCGTTAGCGCGCCGACTGGGAGGATTTGCCGGTAATTGGAATTTTCAGCCAATTCCTTGACCAATTCGGTAATTGCCGGCGTATCGATAACCGGCCGCGTATCGGGTTGTAAAATCAAAGTCGTAATGCCGCCGGCCGCGGCCGCCTTGGTTTCGGTTTGAAACGTGGCCTTATGGCTTTGGCCCGGTTGGCGCAAGCGAGTGCTGATATCGATAAAGCCGGGGCAGACGATTTGGCCGGAAGCGTCGATGACGCTATCGGGTTCAAAGCCGTTGGGTTTCTCGAACAAGGCAAGGATTTTGCCGTCGGCAACGTAAACCGGACCGGTTCGATCGATCGAGTGGGCCGGATCGATCACGCGTCCTTGTTCGATCAGGATTCTTTTCATCAGGCCGCTCCTTGAGTTTGCATCGCCATCGACATGACTGCCATACGTATCGCGATGCCGTTACTGACTTGTCGTAATATGACCGACTGCGGACCGTCGGCCACGCGCGTATCGATTTCGACGCCGCGATTGATCGGTCCCGGGTGCATCACGATCGCATCGGGCTTGGCGATTTCCAGTTTTTCAGGCGTCAAACCGAAACATTTGAAGTACTCGCTTTCGCTGGGTAGCAGAGCCGAGGTCATGCGCTCTTTTTGTAAGCGCAGCATGATGATGACATCGATGTCTTTGAGTCCCTCGGTCAAGTTATGACAGACCGTGACGCCGAGCGTTTCGACATGTGCGGGGAGTAAGGTTTTCGGTGCGATAACCCGAACTTCGGCCGCACCCAACGTATTGAGTGCAAGAATTTGCGAGCGCGCAACTCTGGAATGCAGAATATCGCCGATGATCGCGACTCTCAGTGTGCTGAAATTCGGCTTGAACTGCCGAATCGTGAACATATCCAGCATTGCCTGCGTCGGATGACTGTGCCGGCCGTCGCCGGCATTGATCACGCTGATATGCGGCGCGGTATGTTCGGCGATAAAATGCGCGGCGCCGCTGGTTCCATGACGTACGACGAACATATCGACGAACATCGCTTCCAGATTACGAATCGTATCAAGCAGGCTTTCGCCTTTCGAGGTGGCCGATGTCGCGATATTCATGCTGATGACATCGGCCGAGAGTCTTTTGGCCGCGAGTTCGAAGGTCGTTCGGGTACGCGTGCTGTTTTCGAAAAACAGATTAACGATGGTTTTACCCCTTAATAAGGGGACTTTTTTCACATGATGCCCCGACATTTCGGCAAACGATTCGGCAGTATCGAGAATTTCGGTTAACAGTGCTTTGTCGAGTCCGTCAATTGTTAGAAAGTGCTTTAATTTACCTTCGGGGTTTAATTGTAAATTGTGACTCATGCCTTAAGCCGCTGCGTCAAGAGTTTGAATATGGATATCCAAGGGATCCGGGCCAGTCAATTTGATGCGTTGATTGGCGTCGAGTTGTATCGTGGTGCCGATACAATCCGGACGCAACGGAATTTGCCGCCCGTCGCGTTCGATCAATACCGCCAACACGACTTGATTAGGCCGGCCGTAATCGAAGATTTCGTTGAGTGCGGCACGAATCGTTCGTCCGGTGTAAAAGACATCGTCGACCAGAATAATATCGCGGCCCTCGATCGTGTTCGGCAAGGCGCTCGGCTTGACATTCGGATGCACGCCGATTTGCGAAAAATCGTCGCGGTAAAACGTGATATCCAATAGCCCTAAAGGCTCTGTCAAACCCAAGCGTTGATGGAGGCGTTCGGCAATCCAGACGCCGCCGGTACGAATGCCGATCATCAACGGATTTTCAAGCTTTCTGGTAATGATTATATTGCCGATAGCCGACTCCAGCCGAATCAATAATTCAGTAATATCGAGTTTTTGATGGGTCATATGTTGGGGTTATTGAGTGTTGAGCCAAGTTTGTAATATGAGCTGTGCGGCAAGCCGGTCTTGCACTTCCCAGAGCTTGCCGGCGCTGACTCGCAAGTCGTCGTACAGCATTTGTTTGGCTTCAAAAGTCGTCAGGGTTTCATCCTGCTGAAAAACCGGCAGTTGAAAGCGTCCTTCCAATTGCCGGCAAAATTTGAGCATACGCGGGGTAATCGGATTATCCTGGCCATCGCTTTGCCGGGAAATACCGACGACTAAGCCCGCCGGTTGCCATTCTTGAATAAGCCGGCCAATAGCCGTCCAATCCGGTGCTTGATTAACCGAGCGTAAAGTCGATAAGGCATTGGCCGTTCCGGTCGTGGTTTGTCCAACCGCCACGCCGATTTTTTTATTACCGAAATCGAAACCGAGGTAGGTGTCGTGATTGCGAGGAGCTAGCGGGTCGTGTTTAGCCATGTCCTGCCGGCGCGGTTAATTGATTGATGTCGATGCCGATTTGATGAGCTGCGGCCTGCCAGCGTTGATTGACCGGCGTATTGAAGATGATGTCATTGCCGCTAGGCGTATTCAGCCAAGCATTATTGACGATTTCTTGCTCCAATTGGCCTTCGCCCCAGCCGGCATAGCCCAAGGCGACTAGATATTGTTCGGGGCCTTCGCCGATCGCGATGGCTTCGAGAATATCGCGCGACGTCGTTAGCGAGATTTCATCCGATATCGAGATCGAGGAATCCCATCTTCCGCATGGATTGTGGATCACAAAGCCGCGCTCCTGTTGCACCGGGCCGCCGAAAAATACCGGAGCTTCCGCAGCGGCCAAAAAGGTCACATTGATTTGCATTTGTTTGAAGATGTCGCCTAGCTTCATGTCGATCTGCCGATTGATCACAATCCCTAATGCGCCATCGGCGTTATGTTGACATAGGTAGGTCACGGTATGAAAAAACCCCGGATCGGTCAGATTAGGCATCGCGATCAGAAATTGATTGTTTAAATAAGTCGTATCGGTCATATCGGTAAGTGTGTTCATGGCTGCGCGAGTTAATTGAGTTAACGTGCTGACATTCCCGATTCGTCCGAAAACTTCCAAACCCGGGTAATCACTAAAACATCCAATTCCTTGAGCAATTCTTGAGGCAAAGGCGGAAACGGCGCGCTTAAACGAACGATTCTTTTGGCGGCTTCGTCTAAGGCTGCATTGCCTGAAGGACGTTTAATTCGGATATTATATATCGTACCGTCCGGATTGATGCCGACTTCCATCGTCAACGTGCCGAAAAAGTTTTTTTTGCGGGCGACTTCAGGATAATTAAGATTACCGGTCGCTTCCACCTTTTTTTTCCAGTCCATCTCATATTGCGAAGCAACATATTTATGAGTGCTCACAGCATTGACATGCTTGATTTTGCTGATGTCGGCGCTGAGTTGCTGTTGCCGGACTTCGGTGCCCAGCTGCGCAATTTGTTGTTGCAAGGCTGCGGCGGTAATTTTCGGAACCGGTTTGCTTTGCGGCTCAACCGGGACTTTAGTCGGTGCGGGAGGCGCTTTTGTTTCGGCGGGGCGAATCGTGCTGATTATTTTTTGGGGAGCTGCGGTTTGACGTTGAACCGGCTTGCTTTGCGGTTGTTTGTTTGGCATGGCCCCGCGGCTGGGTAGTTTTTGCTTGGGGGGTTCCGGTTTGGTTTTTTGTTTGCCGGCGCCGATTTGGTTTTCCTGGGCTAGGAAACTGGCCTGTTTAGGCGCTTTTTGTGCCGGCGTCGTGGCTAAAGTGATCTCGATTGCACGATGAGTCTCTTCCTGTTTGGGCATTGAAAAATTGATGCCTAGGATGACTCCAATATGAAGTAAAGCGGCAATAAATAGCGTGATCAATAACGCATCGTTTTCCGATGTGTTGGTAGCTCTATTCAAGAAAGTGTTCGAAGCTGTCATAATCTTTTGATTGCTAAAGACTAAATGGAATCCGTGATTTTTTCATTAAACTATAAACTCTAGCTTAAAGGAAGTATCTTGCAGGACATGGTTTGCCCCTGCCCTATACGTTTCGACCATGCCCAAAGCAAACCAAAACGTTTGGGACGGGTTGAATTGCCCGGCCTCGCTTTCTTTTCTTGACTATGACTATCAACAGAAACATTTACTCCGCGAACTTAAACGATCGGTATAGATCTGAGAAAGGTCTTGATTGAGAAAAGATGACAGCCGATCGCTGCATTTTGAAAACTTTTTTCGGTTTCGAATTTGAACACGACAAATTGTCAAGAAATTCAGCGAAGTTTTAATTCAATATGATCCATCAATTGTCCGGCAATGTTCAATCCGAATTGCTTATCCAGTTCTTGTACGCAAGTCGGGCTAGTGACGTTGATTTCGGTGAGATAATCGCCGATGACATCGAGGCCGACAAAAATTAAACCTTTTTCGCGTAAGGTCGGGCCTATTTGCTTGGCAATCCAAGAATCTCGAGCGGTTAGCACACGGCCTTCCGCATTGCCGCCGGCAGCCAGATTGCCGCGAGTTTCTCCTTGAGCCGGAATTCTAGCCAGCGCGTAAGGTACCGCTTCACCGTCGACGATCAGAATACGTTTATCGCCGTTTTTAATCTCGGGTAGATATTTTTGCGCCATCACATAACGACAATTGTATTGCGTCATGGTTTCCAAAATGACACTTAAATTGGGATCGTCCTTGCGCAAATGAAAAATCGACGTACCGCCCATACCGTCTAGCGGTTTTAAGATAATCTCGCCTTGTTCCGCCAAAAACTCGCGGATTCGTTTCGGATCGCGGGCAACCATGGTTTCCGCGCAGCACTGCGGAAACCATGCGGTATACAATTTTTCATTGGCGTCACGCAAAGACTGAGGCTTATTGATTACATAAGCGCCCAAGGCTTCGGCGCGCTCGAGCAGATAAGTCGCATAGATGTACTCTTGATCGAAAGGCGGGTCTTTGCGCATCATGATTACATCGAGTCGATCCAGGGCGATATCCTGTTCGCCGGAAAATCGATGCCAACGCTCCGGGTTTCTTTGAACTTCCAATAAACGGGTACGCGCATAGGCGCGTCCGTTACGCATATAAAGATCGTTAAGCTCCATATAATGCAACTCCCACCCTCTGCTTTGAGCTTCAAGAAGCATTGCAAAGCTTGTATCTTTCTTGATGTTGATGCGATCGATCGGGTCCATGACCATGCCGAATTTTATAGACATAAAAACTCTCAATAATCCGAAATTAAAAAGGGGTGGCAATAAGGCGTCAACTATAGCGGTTTCAGAGGTCTTGGGAAAGAATGTTTTAGCTTGTTATGCGATGGTAATGAGGTTTCAATGATCTATGCCGCATGCAAATCTATCTATTCTTTAACTGTGAAAGTTCGCAGTTTTGCATTCCTTATCTATTTTTTCGATATGAAAAAACAATGTCGGTTCCGAAGAGGGTGCGGTTGCTCGATCGACAGGCGTCGGCGGCAGGGAGCCGCCGTCGAGCCTACATGGACGTATTCACCCAGCACCTAAATTCCATAGCTCGTTAGCTATGGTTGACTATCTTGGATAATTTAGGTGCTGGGTTCACGGCGTCCTGTCGGGCGAGTGACCGCACCTTCCGCCACCAGAGAACTTTCATTTGCCGGGGCGATGGCTAGGCCTTCATGAACGTTACTTTTTGCGAATACTCCATATAAACCTTCCGCACTCCAAAATTCGACAGCGCCCCAAGGAGGCGCCTGGGTGTCCGTTAAAGGACGCCGTGAATACGTCTGTGTAGGCTCTATGTCAGCTCCATGCTGGCAAAGCCTTTATCGGACACCCAGGCTCCTACTCTGGCACTGCCGAAATTTGAAGTGCGAAAGGTATAAAAGGTTTACCTGACGACTAAATTTTGGTATAAAAGCCGGCTAATTTTTGAATAATGGCAAACAAAGAGGTTAATCATGTCCAGAGTCTGTCAGGTTACAGGAAAACGTCCCGTAACCGGTAATAATGTATCGCACGCAAACAATAAAACCAGAAGACGTTTCTGCCCCAATCTACAGCATCATCGTTTTTGGGTAGAAAGCGAGAATCGCTGGGTTCGCCTGCGTGTTTCCACGAAAGGCATGCGCGTTATCGACAAAAGAGGCATCGATGCCGTTTTGGCCGATTTGCGTAAACAAGGTATTAAGGCATAAGGGGATCAACCATGCGCGATAAAATCAAACTCGTTTCATCCGAAGGCACCGGACATTTTTATACCACGACAAAAAACAAACGCACAATGCCTGAGAAAATGGAGATCAAAAAATTCGATCCTGTTGTTCGCAAGCATGTGATGTACAAAGAAGCTAAAATCAAATAATTTTTGACGATACTTCTTTCGTTGCCCGAAAAGCCGCGGTTACGCATACAGCGCCGTGGCTTTTTCGTCTAGCGCCGCAATCATTGTTTTTTCAGTTTATCTAAAACTTCTTTTAGCTTTTCCGTTTGTTTGAATAATATTCGGTATTGCTTGATGGCATCTTCCTTGGCAGCTTCCAGTTGCTTACACCTCTCAATAAGTTCCTGATTTTTATCCGATAAGGCCTCGTTCTGTGCTTTTAGCTGTTCGACCTGCTCGAGCAATCCCTCGTCAGCGGAATTCGCTTTATGCGTCGCGGTCGGAGCGTCTTCTTTTTCCGGGTTTGTTTCCGAGTTTTCGGCATTGCGAAACGTGGTTTCGAAGCCATCGTCGATCGTGAAGAGAGCCGCCGTTTTTTTAAGTTCAGGCGAGACCTTTTGCATGCCGCCTTCCAAAATAAACGCTTTGAATTTATTGCGGAGCAACAAAAATGCAGCCGCCTCGCTGGTTTTGCCGTTAGCGCAAACGACCACGACGGTGCGGGCGCGATTGAGCGTTTTCAATTGCATTCGTAGAGTAAAGAACGGCGCGCTAATGCTGTCGTCTAAATGGTATTGGTTATAGTCCTCGGTCGAGCGGACGTCCAATAAGATCGCCCCATTGGCTTGTTCTTGCTGCATTTGCTCGAAGTCGATGTATTTCAGCGCGGGTTCTTTGATCAGTGTTATAAAATGCTGTCTGGAAAGACGTAACAGAGATAACTTGCTGATGGCTGTAATCGTAACATTCCTGGGTTTATCCGATAACAGAGAGTCTTCTCCGAAAGTATCGCTCGTTCTTAGAAGCGCTAATTTGATCTCCTTGGCATTTTCGGAAGGTTTGCGAGTCAGCAAGCATTGGCCGGATTTGATCAAATAATAATAATCGCCCGGATCGCCTTGATGGAAAACGGCTTCGCCTTTTTCAAAGATGACTTCTTCGAGGCTCATTATTATTTTTTGTAGATTGGCCGGCGGCAGTCTTTGAAATATCGGAGACCTCAATAGAGTTGTCATCCAGTCATCAGAGTTGTCTTCCGGTTCGACTATAACCATGTAACTACTTTCCTCTTCATAACTTAGCGACGATAAATAACTCAGTGTTTCCGTGGGCAGCCTTAAAAATCGAATGCTACTGCATGCCACGGCATCGATTTTTCTGGGTAGTTGGTGAGCTAATGCAAAGCGGGCCGATTCGCTTTCCGCATCAATTATTTCGACCTTTAGGCCTTGAGCCTGCAAGGAAACTTGGCCGCTCAATAAATAAAATAAGTCCGCCTCCGTGTCTCCTTTTTTGAATAATACCGAATCGCGCTCTGCCGTTTCGATGGTGATTTCGGCGCACAATGCTTCGAAATGAGGTCCGGGCAGAGTGGACAGTGGAACAAGTTTACGAATTGCTTGTGCGTCTGCGGAGCTGATATCTACAGCCATTCAAATTCATTGGAAGGAGTAAAGTGACTAATATAGCTCATTATTCTAGATAAAGCATTTCACCATTAAGAATAAGGAACGTGCATTTTATAAGTTTGGCAAGCCGTTGAAAGACTTAATGTGCTTCATGGTTAAAATGCCGAATTTAGGATAACGAGGGCCTGATGATCATATAATTCGCGCGGCCATATTTTCAGTTTTTTGACTTGTTTTAAACATTTTTTGCCTTATATTGTCTACGTTGACTTTAAAGCCTGTCGAGGACTTTCATGAAGAATCACTTATTCGGTCATTTAATATTGACCTTAGCATTCGGGTTTTTAGCTGTCACGCAAGTATCGGCAGGATTGCCTGTTGCGGTGGAGGGACAGCCCTTGCCGTCGCTGTCGCCCATTCTCGAACGCAGCATGCCGGCAGTCGTGAATATATCGACATCAACTAATATTCAGGTGAGGGAAAATCCGTTATTGCAAGATCCGTTTTTCCGGCATTTTTTTCAATTACCGGACCGGCCTCGCCGGCAACAACGCAACAGCTTGGGATCCGGAGTCATTATCGATAGCGAGAAAGGCTATGTGTTGACTAATAACCATGTCATCGACAAAGCCGATAAAATCATGGTGACATTGCACGACGGACGCCAGCTCGATGCCAAATTGATCGGAACCGATCCTGAAGCCGATGTTGCGGTCGTACAAATTGCCGCCGATAACTTGGTTGCTTTGCCTATTTCCAACTCCGACGAATTGAGAGTCGGAGATTTCGTCATTGCGATCGGTAGTCCATTCGGCCTGAGTCAGACAGTTACTTCGGGTATCGTCAGTGCGCTGGGTCGATCCGGTTTAGGTATCGAAGGCTATGAGGACTTCATTCAAACCGATGCGTCGATCAATCCGGGAAATTCCGGCGGAGCGTTAGTCAATTTGCGCGGCGAATTTGTCGGCATGAATACCGCGATATTGGCGCCGGGCGGCGGTAATGTCGGTATCGGCTTTGCGATTCCGGCCAATATGGCGATGACGATCAAGGAGTCTCTGGTCACTCATGGCGAAGTGCGGCGCGGCTTGTTAGGGGTCACGACTCAGGACTTGACTCCCGAACTGGTTAAAGCCTTCAATTTAAAAACCAAACATGGCGCCGTAATCAGCAAAGTGGCCGGAAATTCTCCCGCGGCAAAAGCAGGACTCGAGCCAGGCGATATTATCACCGAAGTCAATGGACAAAAAATCAAAGGCAGTCACGATATTCGTAATATGATCGGTTTAATGAAAATCGGTGCCAAAGTCGATATCGGCATTATGCGTGATGATAAAAAAATGTTGGTTCAGGCTGAAATCGGCAAGCCGCAGCGACCTCATTTAGCCGGTAAAACGATTCATCCTCGTCTTGACGGTACCGTGTTAAGCTCGACGCAAAAAAATCAAATCGAAGGGGTTTTATTCGAACAGATAGCAACAAACTCCTACGCTTGGCGAGCCGGGTTACGACCGGGCGACATTATCGTTTCAGCCAATCGCTATCGGATTCGCACCATAGAAGAACTTGCTCAAGTCGCCAATCCCAATAACGCATTGTTGATCAATATACAGCGCGGCGAAGAAGCCTTCTTCTTGGTTTTGAAATAGCATTTTTTGTAACTATTCAGCGCATGCGGTAGGTTGGTGTCAGGCATTGATTTCTAAGGACGCGTGAACCCAGCACCTAAATAATCCAAAATTGTTTATCATAGCAAATGGATTATGGTATTTAGGTGCTGGGTGAATACATCCCTGTAAGCTCTGACTGCAACGTCCTGTTGCAGACAGCCTTATAAATCAATCCCTGACACCTTCTCATACATGACTTATGCTGAATAATTACCATTTTTTAAATCACTGACGACAAAATCAATGACCGAACGAACCTTTATTCCGCTCAATCTTGCCGTGTTGACGGTATCCGATACCCGTAACGAAGCCGATGACGTTTCGGGTAAAATCCTGGTCGACAAGGCGCTGGCATCGGGTCATCGAATTGCCGAAAAAAAAATCGTTTCGGATAATATTTATCGAATCAGAGCGGCGCTATCGCATTGGATCGCCGATGACTCGGTCGATGCGGTTTTAACCACCGGCGGCACCG
This sequence comes from Methylotuvimicrobium alcaliphilum 20Z, assembly GCF_000968535.2. Lineage (NCBI taxonomy): Bacteria > Pseudomonadati > Pseudomonadota > Gammaproteobacteria > Methylococcales > Methylococcaceae > Methylotuvimicrobium > Methylotuvimicrobium alcaliphilum. The sequence goes on along the minus strand of NC_016112.1, from coordinate 4,477,207 downwards.
GCGTAACCGGTCGAGACGGAACGCCGGAAGCGGTAGAGCCGTTGCTCGATAAAACCTTAGACGGGTTCGGCGAAGTCTTCCGAATGATTTCCTACCAAACGATCAAAACGTCGACGATACAGTCGCGTGCAGTCGCTGGCGTCGCCAACGGAACCTACATTTTTTGTTTGCCGGGTTCGTCGCATGCTTGCAAGACGGCTTGGGACGAATTGATCGAGGCTCAACTGGATTTTCGAACCAAGCCATGTAATCTAGTACAGTTAATGCCGCGTTTAAAGGAGCGATAACATGCGTTGGGATTTTTTAGTCGTCGGCGCGCTATGTGCAGGCATTGGCGTCGGCTTGGGGGCATTCGGCGCGCACGGTTTAAAAGCGGTGCTAAGCCCCGATATGCTCGAAGTTTACAAAACCGGTGTAACGTACCAGATGTGGCATGCGTTAGGTTTGTGCGCAATCGGCCTGCTGCATCGGCAAAATCCTCGGCAAGCGCTGTTGTCATGGTCGGCTTGGCTAATGTTTGCCGGTATCGTGCTCTTTTCGGGCAGTTTGTACCTTTTGACTTTGCTTGACCAAAAATGGTTGGGCATGATTACGCCATTCGGCGGTCTGGCATTCATCGCCGGGTGGGTGACGTTGGCCTTATATGCCGCCAAAGAGCAGCGGTAGAAAGCGAATAATAAAACACCGAGGTCACGATTAAACGAGAGCGGTCTATTTTTTTCGTCTTCCTGCACCCTAACCACCCCTCGGACTTTTATTTGCCGGGGTGATGACAGCTTGGTCATGATCGTTAGCCTATAAAAACAAGCGACTAAACCGAACAAAGCATCAATTGGCTCTTTTTTACGGTAAACTTTACTGAAAACTCCCTTTCACAAAAAATATCGAATTAAATTATGCGTGACGCCTCTCCACAAACGATCTATCTCAAAGACTACAAACCGCCGGAATATCTCATCCACGATACCGACTTGAATTTCACGCTGGATAACGAAAGCACGCGTGTCGTTGCCTCGTTGACGATGAGCAGAAATCCGGCCTCGAAAGCCGATGACAGTGCCTTAACATTGCTGGGCGAAAATCTGACCTTGGTCGGCGTTCAGTTGAATGGCGACATATTAAGTACCGATCGCTATTTGCAAACGCCGGAAGCCTTAGTCATTCACGACGTACCGCAGCACGAAAAATTCGTCGTCACGATCGAAAATACACTCAATCCCAAAGCCAACACGGCACTAGAAGGCTTGTATCTCTCGAAAAACATGCTGTGTACGCAATGCGAAGCGGAAGGCTTTCGCAAGATTACTTATTATCTCGACCGGCCCGATGTGATGAGCCGCTTCACGACCACGCTGGTCGGCGACAAGGATAAATATCCGGTATTGCTGTCGAACGGCAACAAAAAAGCTCAAGGCGAACTGCCCGATAATAAACACTGGGTTACCTGGGAAGACCCGTTTAATAAGCCATGTTATTTGTTTGCATTGGTGGCGGGGCAGTTGGAATGCGTCAGAGATAGCTTTATCACGCAATCGGGGCGAAGGATAGCGCTTGAAATCTATGTCGAAGCCCACGATCTCGATAAGTGCGATCATGCGATGCAGTCGCTAAAAAATGCAATGAGCTGGGACGAGAAGACTTACGGACTCGAATACGATCTGGATTTGTACATGATCGTCGCGGTCGGCCATTTCAACATGGGCGCGATGGAGAACAAAGGCCTGAACATATTCAACACCAAATTCGTCTTGGCGCGCCCGGATACAGCCACCGATAGCGATTACGAGCATATCGAAGGCGTGATCGGTCATGAATATTTTCATAACTGGAGCGGTAACCGCGTGACTTGCCGGGATTGGTTTCAGTTGAGCCTGAAGGAGGGATTTACCGTATTTCGCGATCAGGAGTTCACCGGCGACCGGACCTCGAAAGCAGTCAAACGCATCGAAGACGTAAATGCATTGCGGACCCGGCAGTTTGCCGAGGACGCAGGGCCGCTGGCACATCCGATCCGGCCCGACGCTTATATCGAGATTAATAACTTTTATACCTTGACGGTCTATGAAAAAGGCGCCGAAGTCGTCCGGATGCTGCATACGCTGCTCGGCCCTCAAGGTTTTCGCAAGGGTTGCGATCTGTATTTTCAGCGTCATGACGGTCAGGCGGTTACTTGCGACGACTTCGTCAATGCGATGGAAGCGGCCAATGATGTCGACTTAACGCAATTTCGGCGTTGGTACTCACAGGCGGGCACGCCGGTATTGACTGTTTCGGAACATTACGATAGCGACGCGCAAACATTATCGCTGACCCTTAAGCAAGACAACCCGCCGACGCCCGGCCAGCCTCGCAAGGAACCGCTGCATATACCGATTAAAACCGGATTGATCCTGCCGGACGGTAATCTGGCGCAATGCCGATTGCAAGGTAGCGACCAAGTCAGTCATAAAATTGTGCTCGAACTGACCGATACAGAGCAAACTTTTGTATTCGAACAATTGCCGCAAAAACCGGTGATTTCATTGTTGCGCGGCTTTTCGGCGCCGGTGAAACTCAAGATGCAACGTTCGCTGGAAGAGTTGGCATTTTTGCTGAGCCATGATCCGGACACGTTCAACCGCTGGGAAGCCGGCCAGTTGTTGGCCGGTCGCGTCATCGCCGAACTAGTCGACGATTTGCAAAACGGCCGTTCGCTTGAGATTAATCCGGTCTTGATCGAAGCCTATCTAAAAATCGCTCAAAACTGCTGGTTGGATTTATCGTATTTCGCGTTGTTGTTAAGTCTGCCTTCGGAGATTTATCTGGCTGAACAAATGCCGGTCATCGATGTCGAAGCGATTCATACGGCACGCGAATTTGTCGCTTGTCAAATTGCAAAGCACCTTGAAGACGATCTAAGAGGCTTATATCTGGACAATCACCGGGACGAGTCAGGTTGTTTCGATGCCAAAGCAATCGGTCGGCGCCGCGTTAAAAATGTCTGTCTCGGCTATTTGAGTAAGCTGGACGATACCGAAATACAGCGTTGGTCGCTCAAGCAATTCGACACGGCCAAAAATATGACCGATCAAATCGCCGCATTGAGCGTCATCGTCAATACGCAGCATCCGGCCCGCGCAACTTGTTTGGATGCTTTTTACCGGCAATGGCGCGACGAAGCACTGGTCTTGGACAAGTGGTTTGCTTTGCAAGCAACAGCATCTCCGCCGGATACTTTCGATGCGGTGGAACGCCTCTTGAAACACCCCGACTTCGATTTAAAGAATCCTAACCGCGTTCGTTCGTTGGTCGGTTCTTTTAGTCAGGCCAATCCATTGCATTTTCATGCAGCTAACGGGCAAGGTTATCGATTTTTAGCCGATAGAATTATTGAATTAAATACGCTCAACCCTCAAGTCGCATCGAGGATGATTGGCGCACTGACGCAATGGCGGCGTTATGACGAGGCCCGTCAAGCTTTGATGAAAGGCGAGCTCGAACGCATCATGTCGACTGAGGCGATTTCCAAAGATGTTTATGAAGTAGCAAGCAAAAGCTTGGCATGAATGATTTACCCTTTGCCGTTCAAATTTCGGCTCCGGGTTGCTCGGCAATGGCTTTGCCTACATGGACGTATTCGCCCAGCACCTAAATTCCATAGCCTGTTGGCTAAGGTTAACTGCCTTGGATAATTTAGGTGCTGGGGTCACGGCAGCAATTCCCAGTTTGAGCATTTTCGCCGATCTTAGGGTGTGGGGTATGCCTGTCGAGGAACGCCGTAAACCCATCCATGGGGGCTTGGCGGCAGCTCCCTGCTGCCGACATCCTCGCCAAGCACACTCCACACCCTTTTTGATCCCCAAATTGCGAATTGCTGGGGGTCACGGCGTTCTTTGACAGGCCCCTGGTGCCGATTTAGATCTACGATCTAGCCTCTTTACGAAAATGATTTCCTCTCTGGTTTCGGCTTGTCCGTGCTGGGTTAAATCGAGATATATATACTTAGGTCTTGACGCGATAACGAGGTAAATTCGGTGATGGATGTTGCTGTTACCCAAGCTGGAGAGACTGTGAAAGCATTCAATATTATCAAATAACCACGAAGAGCATGAAGTGACATGAATGGTTAGATCGTTGATTTTATAGGGTTTTTATTCATTGTCTTCATGGTGAATAAATTATTTTTTGATATATTCGCCAATACTTTCACAGTCTCTGGAGCTTGGGAAAGAGCGTGATGTGAGTTGGCCGTTTTTAGCTTGACGCGCATGGCTTGCGAACCCCGTCCTGCTAGGGATATGCTGATCTTTGGGCTTTAGCTGAAGAAACTTGCTAATCAGGTTATTGTTTGATTCCTGTGAGTTAACAATTCTAAAAAATGCACATCCTTGTGCTCAGGAAAATTCCCTTATGGAGAGACGTTAAAAGTATGTAGCACGATACGGCTGGTTTTCTGAGTCGATGCATTGAACATCGTCTTGAAATCCTGCACTTCCGCATCGGGTTCGACGAACAGATCTTGCGCGAAGGAATAGGCCAATGGTTGATGCACTAGCTCGGCTTCCACGCTGTAACTGCTTCCGCTTAAGCCGCCGATTTGATAGCGGATTTGATCGCTGCCGCCGACAAAGTTGGCATCGGTCAACGCATCGCCCACGACTTTGATGTCATTCGGCGCGGTCGCTTTGTTGAAGCCTTTAGGTAGTAAGCGGTTGTCTTTCAGATACTGTGCGCCACGCAGCAAGGTATAGGTCACTTGGCCTGTGCTGTCGCCCATGATCGCCTCGTAAACCTGAACTTGATCCGGGCTGGTAATCAAATCGTAATGCGGCTCAAAGGTCGTGCGATCCATATCGGCATCCACGCCTTCGATGCTGCCGTTAGGATTGATTTTGCCCGATTCGAACACTACTTTGCCCTGTGCATCTTTGACCGTCACATGTAGTACGACACGACGCGAGGGATACGCACTCGGTAGTTTATGACCGGTTTGAGCATTGATTTTCAGCGTGAAATCCAGCGTATTATTCGCTAAAGATTGCGTAACCGTTTCAATCGTCGCTGATTTATTTAACTGATCTTGGGTTTTTTGGAGGGTTTCCTCGAAATTATTCGACAAAATACCCAATTGCTCTTTGTTATTGTTGAAAATATCCAACATTAACTTATTGGCACCGACAAACTCGTGCAAGGCGAAATCGTCTCGTTTTTGCAACCACATCGGACGATTGGAAATAGGCACGCCATTGACGCGTGACATGTGACATTGCTGACAGCTTCTTGGCGTAGTGCTGGCAAAATCGCTGTGCTCCCATTCGCTATACGGCATTTGTTCCGGGAACTCACTTTCCGGTGTCGTGCTGAGAATAGTTCCCGACTCGTCGACAAAAGGTGTTTTTAAATTGTGGCAAGTCCCACACAGCTTCGAGGATTTGACGTGTTCGCTATACACCGGTGTATATCCGGTATTCATGATCATTGGATTTGGGAATAGATCATCGTAGGGACCATAGATCGTCTTGCTGCCGTCAATATCATATTGGCCACTGAATTTCGATAAGGTACCTAAATCCGGTGAATTTTTGATTTGATGACAGACCGTACAGCTTACGCCATTCAACGCTTCGTTGTGACGTGGATGGTCGGCATTCAGAAAACCGTTATCGAGAATCTCCAGCGGTTCGCCTTTTTTTCGCGCTTCGAAATTCGCCATCGGCGCATGGCAGCGCGTGCATTTGTCGTTGATGACATCAGCCAAGTGAGGGTTGCGGTTCAATTCGGAACGCACTTTGGCTTTCCACAGAGGATCTCGAGCCGAATTCGCCATCATCGTCGAAGACCAATCCGTTTCAATCGAAGCATCCCGACCATTTTCATCAGTCAGGTTGTTATGGCACATCGTGCAGTTGTTGGAACCGGAAAAATGTTCAGATTCAAAAGAGGGATTACCTGGCGAAGCGGGCGGCAATAAAAACGCGCCGTTGCTGTTGAGTTTAGTCGTGACATTGAAACTGGCCGATACGCCGCCGATCGTTAGTGTCGCGCTGGTCGTAACGTCGTGCTCAGTGGACGCCAACAACCGCACACGAACGCTGTCGTTAACATGGGCTTCACCCGCCGTTGCTACGAAGGTACCGTTGTTGACTGAATACAAACCGCCGCTAATGCTAATCGGTGTCGGGGCGTTGATGCCAGTAACGGTAATTGCATTGGAAGTGACGGTACTGCCCGGCTCGACATCGCTTTGTGCGGTGAAGCCGAAAGCATCCGGCGTGGTATTCAAGGTGTCGCTCAAGGTTATTACCGTGAATGTTCCCGACACACCGCCTACTGTGAGCGTAGTACTTTTAGTCGTATCGTAGGTATTAGCCGAAGTCAGCCGAACGCGAATATTGTCGCCATTGTATGCAGTTCCTTTCTTGCTGGTGAAACTGCCGCCGTTGCGCGAATAGCTGCCACCGCTGATGCCGATAGAGGAGCCGGTATCGATGCCGGTAATCGTGATCGGGTCGGAAGTAATCGCGGTATTTAACGCAACACCGGTTTGATCGACAAACTCAAACGCATCCGGTGTACTGTCTTTACCGCCTCCACCGCCACCTTTGGACTGCGCCACGGCTCCAAAACCATACAACAACATAAACAGCCAACAAAGGCCTATAAAAATAAGTTTACGACTTTTCATTGTTTACCTTAAAAATAAAATAACCGGAATAAATATGTGTCAATTAATATGCCAAATTACTATTTGTTTGATAATACAATGATTTCTTGTAGGTAATGACTCCCGCGTCAGTCATTGGGATAACTCAACATGCGTGCTTTCACGCATCTAGTGCGTCATATGCCGTAATTCAAAACCTTTCACTCATTGAATTTATGTCCACTATACCTATTGCTAACCCGCTTTCGGCGCCGTAACGCCCCTCAAAGGGCTAGCACAAAAAAATCCATAGCCTATTGGTTATGATTGATTACTTGGATAATTCAGATGCTAGGAAATCATCCATGATTTATGATTCCTCACCTAACACCCTCGGCTTCTTTATACACAATTGCCGAAATTTGTAGTGAGATGGGTATACAAATGATGTATAGATACCTATAGCCTTGACGCGATAACGAGGCAAATTCGGTGATGAATGTTAGAATACGGGCATTTCGACAAGTACAATGCGTAAATCCATAGATTTAATGAGGAAGCTATGCGGATTCCGAGACATTTAACCAAGATTATTGCGGCAACCCTCGGCATATTGCTTGTCGTTTATGTCGCATTCTATTTCGTATTTCTCGATCTGATCGTCGATTATTGGTGGTTTCAAGCATTAAGGTTTGAAGGCTATTTTTGGCTGAGATTGCTTTACCGCTTTTTTCTTTCGGGCGCGGTCACAGCGGTTTTCTTTTCGATTTTCTTTTTGCATTTTTGGTTGGCGGCCCGTTATCTGGGGTTCAATCCCAATCAGGATGTATTGCTGGACTCGGCCAAGCGCAAGCGCTTCGAGCGCCTAGCCGACTTATTCATGAGCTTGTCGCTCAAATTTTCTACGCCGGTCGCATTGATTTTAGCCATTGCGATTGCAATTCCCTTTTATCATCAATGGGAAACGGGGCTGTTGTATTTCTTCGGCGGATCATCCGGAATCGTTGAGCCCGTTTACGGACAAGATATCGGTTTTTATTTACTGTCTTACCCGATTTATTTACTCATCCAAGAAGAGCTACTGGCTACAGCGATCATTATTTTTATAATGGTCGCCTTTCAATATTGGGTACAGCATACGTTTATCCCAAGTCAATCAAAAGAGTTTCCGAAGGCCGCTAAAATTCATCTGGCGGTGTTGTTCGGTTTTGTCGTGCTCTTCGTCGTTTGGGGTTTCATGCTGTACCGGTTTTCGCTGCTTTATGTCGACCGACACGAGCCGGTGTTTTCAGGGCCCGGCTTCGTCGAAATACGCTATCAACTACCGTTGATTTGGCTCTCGATTCTGGGGTTTCTGGCTGCTGCGATTTCATTGCTGTTTTATTATTTCTCCGAAACGACGCGGACCAAAGTCCCGTTTTTGATTTCATTGGGAGTCTTTGTCAGTGCGTTGGGCTTGCAAGAAGTCAAGTTTATACCGCAATTGATCGATAAATTTATCGTCAAGCCTAATCCGGTTAGGACGCAGCGCCCTTTTATCGATCATAATATTGTCGCGACGCTCGATGCTTATGATTTAAAAAATATCGATATCGTCGATTTTACGGTGACGCTTGATCCGACCAAAGATATCGAAGCCTGGAGTACCCGAAGACGTTTCGAAAATATTCCGGTTTGGGATCGTGAATTTTTGAGCGATGTTTACAACCAGATTCAAAGTATCCGGCCGTATTATCATTTTCTCGATGTCGACGAAGGCCGTTATTTGATCGACGGTTTCAAACGTCAGGTCAATCTTGCCGCTCGGGAAATGAATATCTCCAAGCTCCCCGAAGAGGCACAAAACTGGGAAAACACGCATTTGCGTTTTACGCATGGTTACGGCGCGGTGGTGACGCCTGCGGCGCAAGATGCGGGTAATCCGATCCGTTGGTTTTTGCGGGACTTGGATTTAAGTTCCACAGTCGGATTAGAAGTCAAACACCCCGATATTTATTACGGAATGGAGGATTATAAATACGCAATCACACCGAATAATCTCGACGTGGTTGCGCTTTCGGGAACTCGGCCGGATCCCGTGATCGATGCGGTTTATACTGGCAGCGGCGGAATACCCATCCCTTCGCTGTTCAGAAAGGCATTGTTTTCATTTTTTTTCAAAGACGAAAAAATATTTTTCTCGACCAATATATCTCGAGAGAGCCGGCTGTTGATTCGTCGTAATGTCGTCGAACGGATCAGTCATCTGGCGCCTTTTCTACATTTAGACAAGGATCCTTATTTAGTCGTCACGAAAAACCGCTTCTATTGGGTGCAAGACGCCTATACCTTGTCGAATTGGTATCCGGTATCGAAATCGGCCGAGGATGATTTTTTAGACGGCAGCAAGGAATTCAACTATATCCGCAATTCGGTCAAGATCACCGTCGATGCTTACAGCGGTTTCACTCGTTTTTATGTTTCCGATCCGTCGGATGTGATCATTCAAGCTTACGATCGTGCTTATCCCGGGGTATTCCGCGATATCGACGAAATGCCGACCGAATTAAAGCGACAATTGCGTTTTCCGCGCGATCTGTTCTATTTGCAGATGAAAGTCTATGCCAAATATCATCAGCGTGACCCGGCATTGTTTTATCAACAGGCCGAGACTTGGAATTTTGCAGAAGTGAGAGGCAAAGAGGTCAAGCCTTATTACCAAACGGTAGACTTAGGGCATTGCGGCGGCAAGGAAGAATTCGTCATGATCAATCCGATGACGCCGATCAACAATCAGAACTTGAGCATGGTCGGCGTTGCCAGTGTAATGGATAGAGAAAAATGCGGCGATGCCTTCAAAAAAAGTATCACGGTTTACCAATTTGCGAAGGAAGTCCAAGTCAACGGACCGGCACAGATCGAGGCCTTGATGGAGCAAGACCCGGATATTTCGGCCCAGCTTTCGCTCTGGGACCAGCGCGGTTCCCGGGTGGAAATGGGGCGAATGATTATTTTGCCGATGGAACACTCGATTCTTTATGTCCAGCCGCTCTATCTTATAGCGACTAAAACTCGAATACCGGAATTGGCCAGGGTGATCGTATCGATCGGTAATGAAGTCGTCATGGACACCACGCTATGGAATGCATTTTCACGATTGAGAGAGCGCTTTATTAAAATACAAGAGGACGACACTGGGACCACTTTCGATCCGGAGAATGGTCGGCCGAGATAAGAGGATAAAAAAAGCCGCTGTCGAATTGGCCGACAGCGGCTTAAATTTTATAGGGCATACATTTTTTATGATTTAATTTAGCAACATGTTGCAAAGCTTGTCTTCCAGGGTCATGCGGATGGCCAAATGCTCGCCTAGAACGGACAGATCTTGCTCGAGAGCGCTGGGCGTTAAATGGTTTTTGGCGTGTTCGTACTTATCGTTGAAAACGATAGCTGCATCGGTGGTTCTCGATAGCTCGGGATAGAGTTCGTTCGCAAAAGATAACAACGCTTGGCGTTTTTCGTTACCGGACAATAATCGCTCATAAATTCCGAAGTGCCAAAGCGACACATAATCGACTAGTAATTGCGAAAATTCAGACAGCCGAGTTTGAACTTTTTTACCGGCAGAAAAAGGCTTTAGCTCGGCAATACGGCAATACATTGCCCACACCTCATGCCGTTCTTTTCTTAATTCATCGATTAAAGCTGCGGTACCCCGGCGTCTTTCAGGAAAGGTTTGCATAACAGCGCTCATCAGTCGATCCTCATTTTGTTGTTGTAATGCAAATCTAATCCAAAATTTAATATAATGCAACAATCTATTAATTATTATGAAACTTTCTCGTGAAATGGTTCAAGATTATCAATTTTATCGTTGTGTTTCTGCAACAAATCTAAAGAGAGATTGATTCTTTTGGCGGCGAATATTTTTCTTGCGGTTGCGTTGCCATGCGAGGCGAAACCGCTGGTTGCACACTTCGGTTTGAAAAAAGACACAGCGGTGCGCGCTTTTGCAATGTATCGAAATGAAGCGATTTATTTAACCGTTACGGGACCGGGAAAAAGTGCAATGGCGGCAGGTTTGGCCTACACGCAAGCCGTTAGTGCCTGCCTTGAAAATGCGCTATTTATCAATGTTGGAGTTGCAGGCCACAGGACGCATGATATCGGTAGCGCTTGGACAATCAATAAAATCAGCGATGCCGATACCGGTAGAAATTACTATCCGATGCCTATCTACGGCTTGCCATGTCCTGCAACATCGCTGTTGACGAGTTCTAAACCTCAGTTCGACTACAATCACGAACACTTATGCGACATGGAAGCGTCGGCATTCTTTGAGACGGCGGCGCGGTTTTCGACTGGCGAATTGATCCAGTGCTTAAAAGTCGTTTCGGACAACCGGTTGGAGCCGGGACGCAATCTCGATCCGAAAGTCGTTGAGCAATTGATAGGAAACAACATCGGTCTTCTGGATCTCCTGCTCGATAAGCTCGAAGAACGCGCCAAGCTTATTGACTCCCTCGAAGCGCCTAACTTCGAGCACTGGATTCGGCAATATCGATTTACCGTAAGCGAACAAAATCGCCTGAAAAATTTGTTATCACGATTTTCGGTATTAACCGGCAAAAGCCTAGAGCCGGCCGATTTTGGAACGGTCAAATCCGGAAAAGAGTTGTTGGCAGCCTTGGAAAGCCGACTTGATAAGATAAAGTTCGAGTTATAAATCGGGCAAACAAGGTCGACAATAAGTACGGTCCGAGCGCTTTATCTTTCGCGCTTCTAATTTCGGCAGTGCTCGAGGGGTTGCTGGACCCTTGATGTGCATTCAATGCTGAATTTTGCACTGCTATGGGTATAATTGTCGATTTTAGAAAAAATGGGGACTGCATTATGGCTGTACGACTAGATATCGAGTTAACTGAAAGTGAGAAAGCCGCTATGGCCGCGATTCCATCTACATCATGGTTTACGCAATTTATATATCGAAACGCGGAGTCTCCTATCCACCCAAATCGAAAGCTCGCCGAAAATAACGAAATGAAGCAGGCCATGGTTAGCGATTGGGTGACTGAATCGGTTAAAGGCAAAAGAGTCTTAGATTTGTTTTCAGCCAATGGAGGGTTTTCTATTATGGCTGCTCTTGCAGGCGCTAAAGAAGTGGTGGGTGTGGAGTTCTCGGAAGAACGGATCAAATGCGCTCAGTTTATAGCGAGTACACTGAAATCTGATTGCAAAATCGAGTTCATACATGGCGATGTCTATCAAATCGAAAATTATTTCGATGAGCCGTTCGATGTCGTACTTTGTCTTGGTGGGCTTTATCACATTGCAGACCCGGCGTTTGTATTGCGTCAAATTGGAGGCCTGACTAAGGAACGCTTACTTATGCAGACATCTCAGGTGCTGCCTATTCCCGGCAATTGGGCTAAATTTATTGTGCGGCGCCAAGATAAAACTCAGGGCGGCATGACAAGTATTCGGGGTGGTTATGGAACCTGGTTCTATTCGCCCGGTTGCCTTCGAGAGCTGCTGCTGCACGGTGGCTTTGATATTGTTGAAGAACGGCAGCCATCGATACTTAAACGCCAACGATTTCCGTGGTTCTTTGCATCTTGTGAGCCCTTGACCTAACGGGTAAGCAGGAAGCAACCAGTCAAATACACCCTTTACCAGTTAAATTTCGGCAGTGCCCGAGGAGGCGCCGGGGTGTGCGGCAAAGGCTTTGCCAGCATGGAGCTGGCATAGAGCCTACATGGACGTATTCACGGCGTCCTTTGGCGGACACCCCGGCGCCGAATTTTGATCTACGACGGGTAAATTGAATACTTTCTTAGTCTTGAACGCGCTTTAAATCATTACAAAAACTCCGGTATGTAAGCCAAATAATGTTCGAAGTTCGTGCACTGGTCGAGTAAATTATTCGTCATAATTTTTCCGACCCTAGCTATTCGGTTAACATGCAGCCATAATTTAAAATTCAATATACCTTTCGCACTTCAAATTTGGGCAGTGCCTGAGGAGGCGCCAGGGTGTGCGGCAAAGGCTTTGCCAGCATGGAGCTGGCATAGAGCCTACAGGGATGTATTCACGGCGTCCTTTGACGGACACCCTGGTGCCGAATTTTGATCTGCGATGGGTATAAATCGTTTGTACCGGCTTGTGACAGCAATTCCCAATTTGGGGATCAAAAAGGGTGTGGGGTGTGTTTGGCGAGGATGTCGGCAGCAGGGCAGATTTTTGCTCCTCGGCAATTGCTGAGTTACATGGATGTAATGAATGCAGAAAATGCAGGAGCATTTTTCTGCCCTGCATTGCCCTAATACACGCCATCCGTGGCGTTCGAGCTGCCGCCAAGCTCCCCATGGATGGGTTTACGGCGTTCCTCGACAGGCATACCCCACACCCTAAGATCGGCGAAAATGCTCAAACTGGGAATTGCTGGGCTTGTGAGGTATGCCCATTTTCCCTAACGTTACGGTGCTATACTTCGCCTGTTTTCGGCTTTTATGGCAATGCTATTTTGTTCGGTAGCAAGGCGCGAAAACAGGCGCATAGCAAGCTATGTAACTGTTTTCACAACGCAGTTACCGAACTAAAGAGCGCGTTAGAAAACCGAACATGTGACCGCGCGATGTATATACTTCGGCCGTGTCAACAATGCAAAGCGCGCCAGCAATTCCTTGAGACTTTGTCGAAATGCGCAGTGCAATAAGGTATGTCTCTGATATTTGCTATCAGCCTATCGCAATCGATAGCTTCCCCGTCAATTTAATTTATCAGGTCGATTGATACCGTTGCTTACACGATTAGTCGTTTACGTAATAAATTTTGTGACGGAACACCGGCTGAAAGGCGGGTTGTTGCTTTGTCTGTCATTTTTTACGGTTAGCCTCCAAGCGTATGAATCAACCCTGCAATTGCATAGCGGTTGGCAATACCGCTGGGGCGATTCATCTTTCGATGCCCAAGGGCGGCCGGAATGGGCTCTGCAAGACAACGCCTATGGAGCATGGCACCCAATCGACTTTCCTTCCAATCCTCCGGGACGCGACGGACAAACCAATATTTGGTTCCGTACCGTTTTACCGAACGGCAATTGGCAAGACCCGGTCATTTATATCTACAGTGTAGACTTGATTGTTCAAGCCTATCTGGATGGGCGAAAAATCTATCAGTACGGCAATTTCGATCATAACGGCCAAGGACGTTTCGAAGGTTGGCCTTGGCACATGATCCAACTGCCTGCCGATTTTGCCGGCAAGTTTCTTTATTTTCGGGTGTTTTCCGACTATAGCGACATCGGCCTGTGGGGCGAGGTCAAGTTGATGGAACGACTCGATTTGATCAAATTGATTCTCGAACATTCAGTGGAACAGATTGTCGTCAGCGGCTTTTCCTTGCTGATTGCCGGTTTGGCATTTGTTTTCGCATTACTGCAAGCCGAGCGGAGAAGTTTTTATTATTTGGCATTGTTCGCCTTGGCTTCCGCCTTGATGGTCTTCGGGCAGAGTCAAGTCAGATTGTGGTTGTTCAACGCGCCATTGTTTTGGGATCATTTGGCCGCGACCGGCTATTTTTTATTGCCGGTCGCTATGGCTTTATTGTTCGGCGAATGGTGTGCCGGTATCAAGTATCAAAGATTGATCGGGGCGCTATGGCGATTTCATTTAGTCTATGTAGTAGGCGCCAATATATTGCCATTAGTCGGTTATAGTGCAATTTCCAGAATGTATTTCGTTTTTGACGGTTTATTTGCGATCAGTCTGTCGTTATTGTTTGCAGTGGCTTTCTCGAGATTTCGTCATGCCAACAATGAACAAAAAGTCATCATCGTCACATTTGCTTTTTTCGGTCTATTGCTGTTGCTCGATATGGCTGTGGCGCACAGCATTCTACCTTGGCGGCGAATACCGCTGGCCTGGGGCTTGTTGAGCTTCTCATTGGCGTTGATCGCCATTTCGTTACATCATTTCGTACAAACGCAAACCGAGCTAAAGCGGCTCAACGCAACGCTGGAACAAAAAGTCAAAGATCGCACTCGGGAGCTCGAATTATTAGCGACGAGAGACCCGTTGACCAATATCATGAACCGGCGCGCTTTTTATCAAAAAGGCGAACCAATATTTCGCGCGGCCCTGCGTTACAAACGTAACTTGTCGGTCATCGTGTTGGATATCGATCACTTTAAACGCTTCAACGATACTTATGGGCACACGGTGGGCGACCAAGTGTTGGTCATGGTTGCCGATTGTTTACGGAAAAGTTGTCGAGACAGCGATTTTGCCGCGCGTTTCGGCGGCGAGGAATTTGTTTTGTTGTTGGAAGAGGCGGATTCGCACAGCGCTCTTAAATTTGCAGAGCGATTGCGTGAGGCCATCGCCGAATTGAGTCTTCCCGGTATCGAACAAACAATTACTGCGAGTTTGGGTATTTCGTGTCTGAGCCCGGAAACGCAATCTCTCGAGAAGCTGATCACAAAAGCGGATCGTGCGCTGTATGAAGCCAAGCATAACGGGCGAAACCGATGTTGTTATATATAGGCTCAAATAGATGCAAGTTATCGAAGGCATAGCAGGGAAAACGCATTAAAATAATCAATATATCAATATGTTATCCTGTTACTTAGAACGCTTAGTCAATTCGGCTTAACTTATGGTACCCCTCCCTGGGCCCCGTTAGGCCGCGCCGAGCACTGGCGATTTTGCCGAGAATAGCCCGCTAGGGGAGCGGCAGGGATGCCGCTTGTTTTCGGAGGGCTAGGGATAGCCCTTCCGAAAACCCTCGGCAAAATCGTCAGCGCGCAGGATGCAGCGGCCTCCGGGTGTCTTTTCTTTTGGATACTTTTCTTTGGACAAGCAAAGACAAAATCGCCTGGAGCGATTTTGAACAGCTTTAGCTGGCCCGAAGGGCGAAACCCAGGGATTGGGTTTCGTAGCAGTATCGCGGTTGTCGGTCCGCGAACCGACTACACATAAGCGTCGCGATAGCGACACAAAGCCTTTATCGAGCACCCAGAGGCCTCCTCCGGTACTGCCGAAATTTGAAGTGCGAAAGGTATAATTTATTACCGGGGCATACAAGTTTTTAAGTACTTGATCCCATGGCTTATATTGCTTAATCTGCCTGCTATGACTCTTTTCCGTTCACGGCTTCTTTGGTTGGCATTGCCAGCAAGTTTGTTGGCTCTATTAGCGCTTGGCATAACGCTATTACTTGCCAATCTCGATCATCCAAGTTTTAAAACCTGGCTAAACCGGCAATTGGCCTTGCCGCACGGCATCGCGATCGACTATCGAAATATGGATTTGGCACCGCTAAGCGGCCGCCTACAAATCGACAGTTTAAAAATCAGCGCGCCTGAAATTCATCGTCGCCATACACCTTTATTGCTAGACCTCGGCCACCTCAGCGCGCACTGGTCTTACCGATCGCTACTCAGCCGTAAATTTACGTTGCGCGAGTTTAAAATAGATGAACTTGCAATTCATACGGTCTTACAAGAAGAAGGCTTATCGACTCTGGATTTATTTCGTGACGATGCACCGGACGACCCTGAACAACCACTATCCCATGCCTTGCAGTTGGCCGATCTGCCCATGGCGGTGTTGGTCGAGCATGCTCGATTCAACAGTTTAAGTCTCTCGCAAACCGAGCTAGACTCTCGCGGCGACTTGGTCGGCCGGCAACGGCTCGACGGCATCGATATCAATGCGACCGCCTACTTGATTCCTGGCGATGTTTCGGCGCGCATACAGATAGACTCGGCCGAACGCTCAGAAGGCTTGCAATTAAGCGATTACCAAACCGAGACGCAAGAAACCCGCAGCATGGACCTGGGCTTCGCATCGAATCTGACTATCGACGCCAGTCGCAATGTTCGATTAAGCGTGCAAAGCAATTTGCTCCGGCAAACTTTCGATAGCGGCTTGGCGATTGGCGGCAGCATTATCGATATCGATGCCCAAGCCCTTTTCGATAACGAGGCGCACGACACCAAACTGAACTTGACCAAGCTGCAACTGCTGGATACGGCGGCGCAGGCCGAACTGATCGCGAACTGGCCGGATAATGCGCCGCTACCGCTGTTGCAAACCGGCTCAGGCAGTATACACGTCGATCCATTGCTGGCGGCCTGGCCTGCATTAATTCCGGACATCGATGTCGAATCGATGCGTCTGAATTACCGCATCGAAAGCATTGCCGGCAACGATCAAGCCATAAAACTCAGCGTCGACGGTGAAGCCGAATCGATCAAGTCTGATCAAAATGGACAAAAACTCGACTTAAAGAATCTATCGTTGCAACTGAACGGCGCTATCGACTGGCCCGAACGAGCGGATTTTCAACTTAGCATTCCGATCGGCAAAGTCTCTTACCTGGATGCGGCCGCAAGCGAACTGGAATTGCAGCGCGCGTTACTAACCGTTAATGCCGAGAATTTCCCGATGCGCCTGGACCGACCTTTTTCTGCAGGGGGCGTATTGAATGTCTCGGCGCTTAAGTTCAACTCTGAGCAAACACCAATTGAACAAACGAATTTACAATGGACGCTGGCTAATTTCGAACCGAACGAAGCGCAATCCTTGCCCTCTCATGCCGAATTAACCCTAACTGGCACTGTGGACGAATTAACGCTCGATGCCAACGCCACGCTAGAAGATGCGAACCTGAATACTGCTATCAACGCTCAAACCGACGCACTTGGCGCTTTAGTTCGGAAGCTACCGGTGAATATGGAGCAACTGGCTAACGTAAACCTCGAAAAAACGACCGCTGAGGCACAGCTTCAAGGCCGCTATCGAAATATCGACCAGCCCCAGGCGATCTCGCTGGACCATGAACTCTCGGCGACGGTAAAAAATATTGCAGTTCACGATTCCGAATTAACGGCCGAGTTTCCCGTCGTGCAACTGCATGCCAAGCATCATGGCGGCGAAAACCGGCATAGCCTCGATTTGAATTTAACTTCGCAGCAGACCCGGCTGAATGACGTCCTGCTCGAACAAGACCCCGTATCCAGTCTAAGTGCTGAATTCGCCCCCGCAAAATCGACGGCGCGCATGACAATGGCTATAGGCTCGCAACTGTCCGCCGCAGCGACCGCCGAATTCGAATCAAGCTCCGCCATCCTTAGACACAACGGCAGTTTAGAACTGAAACAACCGGCCATGCTGGCAAAATGGCTACCGGAGGCGCATGCGGTCGATTGGCAAACTTTCTCGGCAAAGCTCACGCAGCGAGGAACAATCGCAGGTTTGCTCGAAGCCGATACCGACACCGGAATGCCGGTTTTGACATCCGGCTTTGCAGATAAATTACTAGCCAGCCAGCAAATCGACCTCAATCTCAATAATATTGCCTACCGCGATAACGAATTATCGATTCGAGCGCCGGTGCTCAAATTAGCGTTAAACGGCCGGCAACGCGGCCGTAAGATTCAAGCCGGCGTCAATATAGCCGCACCGTCTCTATCGATCAACGAACGGAACGAAGTGATCGAGTTAACCGAAATGACTCATCAATTGGACATCACGGGCGATTCGCGATTGGCCGGCGGCGATATCGAAATTCGCATAGACGGCAGCCTAAAGAACGCCGAGCAAAGTTATTTTCCGCTATACCCGATCCGCGACTTGAGCCTAAGCGGCCGGGCGCACTCCAGTCGCCTGGAATCTTTCGTGTTGGACGACCTGACCCTGAATAACCGGGGCGGCGGTACCCGGCTTAGTTTAAACAAAACGCTGAACCGAGTCGGCGTCGTCGATAGCGGCGGAATACAGCAATCATCATGGCGGGAACTAAACCTGAACGGAGAAATAACGCAATCTTTGGCGGAACTCGATACCGCCCCGGAATTGTTTCAAGGTCGAGGCGCCTTAAGCGCACCGATTACGATCAACTCCAGCGACGGCACATTGTTCAATATCAAAGCCACCTTGAACTTGAACGATGTCAACGCGGCACTACCCGATCAGGAGCTCCACGTCGACGGACTAAACGGCCGCGTGCAACTGTCCGAAACTATCGAATGGGACGCCGAAAACGGCTTTTCGCTCGTTCACGATTCCGAGCGCAACCACTTCGCTCGTATTCGTTATCAAGATGTCCAACCGTTTCTTAGCAACCAAAGTTTCTTCAAAATCGGCCGGATACGCTGGAAAAATCTGGAAGCGGCGCCGATCATCGGAAGCCTGCACATTCAGAATAACGTATTTTCACTCAATAAGCTCAAACTCAAAAAGGGCGCCGGCACGATTTCGGGGCAACTAATCGTCGATTATTTTCCCGGCGCCGAACGATTCAAGTTTCGCGGCAATGCCACCGGTTTAAGAATCGGTGAGAGCCGGGAAAGAATCGACGGCAACATGGCCTTCGTGTTTTTACCGGCCAAACTTGAAATCGACGGGCGACTGCAAATTTTGCGTCTGAGCCGGCAACACTTGGTCGAATTACTGGACCTGCTAGACCCTTTTCGCGAAGATCCGGCGCTCAATAAGCTGCGTCTACCCTTGGCCTTCGGTTATCCAAATTTTGTCAGAATGGAGATGGCGCAAGGGCTGGCCTCGATGAAAGTCGATCTCGGCGGCATCGGCGGTGCATTGATCGATATCGAAGAAATCCGCGGTATCCCATTAGGCCCCTTCATGAGCCGCCATGTCGCGCCGCTCTTGCAATTAAATGAGTAGATGGGGTTTCGAATCAAGAAAAATAAGGCCTGCGATTGGAGTGATTATTCATAAGAATTCTTGATTATGGATCTTACCCTATAGCATTTCGGTCCACCAACGGAGCAAACAGCATGAACAAAGCTAATCGATTCAACTTAGTCCGCCTGCTGCTTATCCCGATATTTCTGTTTGTTGCAAGCGCCGCGGCCATTGAAAAACCGGACATCATGCAGGCCAAAGTTTTCGATCCGTCGATCGATGTCACGGAATATTGGGTCAGCGAAAAGCTTGATGGGGTCCGGGCGCGCTGGGACGGAAAACAACTGATTTCTAAAAACGGCCACCTGCTTCATGCGCCAAACTGGTTCATCGAAGACTTTCCCGATGTAACGCTGGATGGCGAACTATGGTTGGCAAGAGGTCAATATCAGCAGACCGTTTCAATCGTCAGTCGCAAGGCTCCTCATTCCGGCTGGGAGAAAATAAAATTGATGGTCTTCGACCTGCCTGACAACCCGAAACCCTTTTCAGAACGGGTCGCCGCAATGCGTCAAATGGCACAGCAACGGCATACGCCGTATCTGAATTTCATCAAGCAATTCCGAGTCGTATCCCCCGACGAATTAAAACAGAAACTGGATCAAGTCGTGGCCGAAGGCGGCGAAGGCCTCATGCTGCATCATCAAGACAGTCTTTACCAGCATGGCCGCAGCAATCGGTTGCTTAAATTAAAACCTTACGACGATGCGGAAGCGGTCGTGATCGGTTATCGACCCGGCAAAGGACAATTTGCCGGCAAGATGGGCTCTCTTAAAGTCCGAACCGAAAACGGGAAGGAATTTTACATCGGCACCGGGTTCAGCCAGCGGGAAAGAGAAGCCCCGCCGCCTCTGGGCAGTCTTATTAGCTTTCGTCATCAAGGCTACACCGATAAGGGCATTCCCCGTTTTGCCGTATTCATCAGAATACGCGATGAACCTTGAGTTCTGTCAGCCTGCTCACTTTCGTGCCTAGGGCTCGCTCCCATAGGCGCCAACTTAAGGGAAAAACGGGTCATTCCGCCAGGGATGGCAATGCGTAGCTTCACATCCATGTAATCCAAGAATCAAAAAAATATTGAATTTCAAATTAGAAAAAGGAGGTCTGAATGTCAAATGTAAGGCCAACCTTCCGCTCTGAGGGATATCGGTGACTCTGATCTGCTTATATTGTGGGGAACAGCACCTGCATCTTCGCCATCATTGCCGGACTTAGTTGTTTGAGTAGTTCGGCATTATACGATCCAGTCGGCATCGGCCGAATGCTCGGATCCATAACGACCTTGCCATCCACGCGAGCTTCGTTTTGGGTGGCTGGATCGACAAGGTAGTTAGACCTGTTATCCGCTTGATATATCGACTCAGTGTTGACAATCTGCTGCGCTGCGACAACATACTTGCGGGAGGTCCATGCAGGCGTTCCTTCTTTGGCTGCCGGATCAACGTTGGTCGTGACGATGGAAATCGTATAGTCGCTATTGAGCTTGATATCAAACATACGCAATTGCTGCGGGAAATCATGCAGCGATGAGGTTTCCACCTGCCAGAAACCTTTTTCAGGAGCATCGACCGGATCAGGTGATTCAAATGCCTTAACGGCATTCACATGACGATGACCGGCAATCCACATCAGCAGATTGGGATGGCTGTGAAGTTCTTCAAGCAATTCGGGCAGGTCTACCGCATTTTGCGGCTCATCGGGGTTGGCGGAATTATCAAACCATTCCATATAGGTACCTGCTTTTTGAACGCCAATGGGTATGTGAGCCGCAATGATCATGAGTTGATCCTGATCATCACCCTCCGCAAGCTCCGCTTTAAGCCATTGCCAGCGGGCTTCGTCAAGAAAACCATGCCCATGGATGCTGGTGGATTGGTCGTCCTCCCTCTGGGTGTTATCCAGAACAATCACCTTGATGGGTATATTTACTTTTGGCACGAAGCTGTAACAGGCAAAGCCGGCTTCCTGTCCTGTGGGAACTAGACTAAAGCCATGACCAACCGGTTCGGTCGAGGTGTTAAAAAACTCTTTAACCCACTGCATCTTGGTCAGTGAATAGCGGTCTGAGTCGGCGACGACTTTGGGGGGCGCGCTGAAGTTTTCAACTTGACCATACTTTACGATCTCCCCGTTCGGGGTAGCACCATCAATGACGCCCATATAGTACAGTGTCTCTTCAGGGGTTTTATAGCTATATATGTCGTTAGCGCGGCAAAGCGCATTTGACATGGCAATGACTTCGTCGCTGGTGCAAGATTCCCGCAAGCTCGGGTCATCCCCGTATTTACCGTCCGGCGGGATGGAGCCAAGCCAGAAATGATCGTGATTGCCGATGGCTTGATACCAGGGAATCGACGGGTCGAGCCCTGCGGCTTTGAAAGGTTTCTGATAGTCGATGTCATCGGCGCCCTCATGAGCACCGGAACTGGGTTTGATAACCTTGCCGTCAATGACATCAATATACCATCTCAACTCGTTGTACTGCGTGCTGTTGCAGGCATCCCCCAATGAGATGCCGAAGTCGATGGGCTGATTTTGGTGCAGGGCGTTTACCGTCTGGATCGCCGCGTCTAGCACATGGGGTGTGTACATCATGACAGGCGAATAAACTGACGTAACACCTGCCTCAAAACCACATTGATTCAGTTGCTGCATATAGATCAACTGGGAAGGCGATTCTTTATCCGTGATATGGATGTCGCTGATACTGAAAAATCTTAACAGTGTTGTAGGATGATTGCTTTCCGGAGGGTTATAGACTCCCATGATATCGAAGCGTTGTTCGCAAACTAGCGCTTCGCCATAACTCCAGACACCATATCCATTTTGATCGTATTCTGAAATCCGGTTGAGATATTCAGGCAAAATAGCCCCTGATGTTGGCTCGGGCTTGATGGTTCTATCGAGGGTAGTATAAACATCGGAATCAATCGGGTAACTCGTGATCTGGGCAAACCCGCTGTCATGGGTGACGCATCCAAGCATCCATGAACTCAAAGAAAAGCATGTGACGCTGCCAGCGGTAACTTTTATAAAGTCACGGCGCGATATGCCGCTGCCCGGCATTGAGTTTTCCCTACTTTTAAGATCGTCGTTTATCATTGGTTTCTCCTTTTATGTGCACCAGGCTTAAATGCAAAATACCGTCAGTGCCGGCTTCGGAAAATTCACCTACATTATGGAATCAAGTACGAGCCAAGATTCGTTTGAAGCTCTATAGTATTCGTACCGAACAGGCCTAAACCAAGTGGATTAAACGCGTTATTTTGCATGTTGGCAAGCGCCATCCATGTGACCTAGCAATTCCCAATTTGGAGATCAAAAAGGGTGTGGGGTATGCTTGGCGAGGATGTCGGCAGCAGGGAGCTGCCGCCAAGCCCCCATGGATGGGTTTACGGCGTTCCTCGACAGGCATACCCCACACCCTAAAATCGGCGAAACTGCTCAAACTGGGAATTGCTGCATGTGACCTAAGCACTAGCGAGGTGGAACAGTTTTCGACGCATCTGCCGGTCAACGGCAAAGCGGCGCCTGCTCTACCTTGGCAGGACGGGATTTGTAATCCCGTCCTCAACGTTTCGACCGTGGCCCAAGCAAATCGAAACGTTCGG
Organism: Methylotuvimicrobium alcaliphilum 20Z; assembly: GCF_000968535.2. Lineage (NCBI taxonomy): Bacteria > Pseudomonadati > Pseudomonadota > Gammaproteobacteria > Methylococcales > Methylococcaceae > Methylotuvimicrobium > Methylotuvimicrobium alcaliphilum. Next base: position 4,454,285 of record NC_016112.1, on the reverse strand, counting down.
GGCGGGCTGGAAAATCGGCCCAGAGCAAGAACCCTTCATCCGATTATCGCTCGATAAGCCATTTGGAAAATACCGTCACAACCCCGCATTCTTTAACAAATCCGCCATCCCATTCAGCCCGTCGATCCCTTGTATGTCGGTTGCCTGTAGCGGAATCGGATATCTCGGTAGTTCGGTAAAGTCTTGGTCTATTTGCTGCAGGTGTATTTTTTCTTGCCGGCGGCGCTGTGCTAAAAAATCGCCGCCGGCCTCTTCCGGCAATATACGGTTGACGACCAAGCCGGCTAGAGGCAGCCGTTCTTGCTGCAAGGTTTTTACGGTGCGGGCGGTTTCGAGAATCGGCAATTTTTCGGGCGTCAAGACAAACAGCAAGGCCGTTTGCTCTTTGTCTTGAAATAGTTCGCGGGTTCGCAGCAACAAGCGCTGCCGGGTCAACAGCGTTTCGGCGATGGCTTTGGTACGTTCGTCCATGCCTGCCGTCGCATGTTCTTTTGGGTCGGACAGCGGGTTATCGATGTCGCGCCCAGCTTTAGGCGTTAAGTGCTCGAGAACTTCAGCCAATTTTTCCGAACGTCGATTGGCGTTCAGCAAGCCCTGAGTCCAGGCCGCGATGGCCTCGGGCAGACTTAATAAACGCAAGGTATGGCCGGTAGGCGCCGTGTCGAAAATCGTCAGATCGTAGTCCTTGAGACCCAGTTTCAGCGTGTTGGCAATCCGCTCTAGCATCGCGGCTTCTTGCGCGCCCGGCGATTGACGGGTCAAGCGCATTTGTTTTTCGATCGCACCGTACATTTCCGGTCGGGTAAACTGCTTCAACTGGACGCTCACTCGCTCTAGGTGCTGTTCCACTTCGCGGTCGGGGTCCAGTTCCAGTCCGTCTATGTTGGCCGTCAGTCGGGTTATGTTGTCGCCGATTCGGCAGCCGAATGCATCGGCCAGGCTATGCGCCGGGTCGGTCGAAACCAGCAGCACTTTTTTTCCGCGCCGGGCGGCGAGTAAGGCCAGCGCCGAGGACACCGTGGTTTTTCCCACACCGCCCTTGCCGCCGACTAACAGAATACGCTTATCGGTTAGGTGACTCATTGCGTCAACAGCATTTGATATGGTCCAGCGGCGAGTGCTCCATGCCCATGCGCCGATGCCAGTCGTGAAAACGTTCGAGCAGGATGGGCTGCAATTCCAGTGTGTAATAACTGACAGGATTGGGCACGCCCATCATTTCGCTAAACACCAGCAACATGAAAAGATCGTCCTGCTCACGGCGGGCGCGTGCGATAGCCGCCCGATAGGGGGCGTTATAGAACTCTTCGGCGTAATAATCGGCCTGCTTGAACAGGGTTTTTAGATCGCTCAATTTCATGGGTTAACGGCCTCCGCTTTATTGGCTTTGATTTGTTTGGCGAGTACCCAGCTCGATTCTAGCGAAATGAGGATGGCGGCAATCAAGACTACGATATCGAGCGACAACAGGAACCAGTCTTGTTGGTCGTAAAAGCTTTTCAACTGAATCAACAAGCCTAGCGTGGTCATGATCAGCAGAAACAGCAGCGGCGCCAAGGTATACCACATCGGCCGGCCTCGTTTTACCAACATCACCGTAATCACCAAGAGCGTGAATCCGGCCAGCAATTGATTGGTTGTGCCGAACAATGGCCATATCAAGAGCCCCCCGCTACCGTCGCCGCCGACGCCGAAGGCCAGCAGCAAACACGAACCGACCGCCAATAGTGTCGCTTGAAGCGGTTTTTGCAGCCAGCCGATCCGGTAAATCACGCCCCATTCTTGAAAGATATAGCGCTGCAAACGCAAGCTGGTATCCATCGTGGTGCCGGCAAACAATACAACCATCACGGTTAGAAGCGTTTCCGCCAAGACGTTATCGAGCCCAAGACCTTGCTGCAGGATATTCCCGCCGCCTTGTATGAACGCGCCGACGCCGCCTTGCCCGAAACTGTGATAGACCGTCTGCCAGTCGCCTAAGGTGGCGAATCCCGCAGTCGTCGCAATGATGGCCGACAATGCCAATGAGCCCTCGCCGACCGCGCCGAAATAACCGACGAAACGCAAATCTGGTTCTTTATCCAACTGCTTGGACGTCGTGCCGCTCGACACCAAGCCATGAAAGCCGGAAATGGCGCCGCAGGCAATGGTCACGAATAAAATCGGAATGATCGACGGCGTGCCTTCCGGCAAATCGGTGTTGAAAGCTGGAGCGACAATCTCGGGGCCTGCAGCCAATACTGCACCGTAAAACAAAATCAGTCCGATGAACAGTTGAATGCCGTTGATGTAATCTCTCGGTTGCAGCAACACCCATACCGGCAATAACGAAGCGATCGCCGCATAAGCGAACAGGATAATGATCCAGCTTTGGTTGGCGTTTAAACCGGCCACTTGCTCGGGCAATGAAACCGGCAATTCGGCACCGACATAAATCATCGCATACAGTGCAATGACGCCTAACAGTGTTACGCTCATCAAGCCGATGGAGCGGCGATAAATCAGTTGGCCGATGATCAGCGCCACAACGATAGCTCCCCAGACCGGTATCGTCGCGCTGGGAAAGCTAATCAATTGGCTGGCAATGACGACTGCGAACACCGCATTCACCATCAGCAGCAACAAAAAAATCACGATCATGAAACAACTGCGGGCGCGTTTACCGATAATGTCGCCGGTCAATGAGCCGATCGATTTGGCTTGATTGCGGTTACTGGCCCAGATGCCGCCGGCGTCATGCACGCCGGCAAAGAAGATGGTGCCTAAAACAACCCAAACGAAAGCCGGTACCCAGCCCCAAATTACGGCGATAGCGGGACCGATGATCGGCGCGGCGCCGGCCACCGAGGTAAAATGATGCCCCCAAAGTACATATTTGTTGGTCGGCACGTAATCGATACCGTCGTTCAATTCATGGGCCGGGGTCAGAAACATGGGATCGACTTTAAAGATTTTTTCGCAAATAAATTTTGCGTAGACAAAATAACCCAGCGCCATGGCAGCCAAGCCTATTAACATCAAATAAATTGCATTCATTCAGCCGACTCTTGAGAGAAAAAGTGTCCTAGATTATCAAAATCCGGCCGATTATACCCCTCGAGGATCAAAATCATGCCCCGGGCATTGCCGAAATTTGACGTGAACAAGGTATATATACCTTTCGCACTTCAAATTTGGGCAGTGCCTGAGGAGGCGCCAGGGTGTGCGGCAAAGGCTTTGCCAGCATGGAGCTGGCATAGAGCCTACAGGGATGTATTCACGGCGTCCTTTGACGGACACCCTGGTGCCGAATTTTGATCTGCGATGGGTATAACAAAATAGCAGCCTCTTTATGTAGACGGTATGATGAACATCAATATACGTCCTGATTAGTAAGATGCTTCAGCTTGCCGAAGCCAAGTGTCCGAGCAGGGGCCAGTCGTAGTCGCAAAAACTAAAATATGCTGTTACCCAAGCTCCAGCTTGGGTAACCTGTTCAGGAAGCTGGAGCTTCCGGGGTGTCTTTCCCAAGTTGGAGCTTGGGAAAGAGCGTGATGTGGGTTGGCCGTTTTAGCTTGACGTGCATGGCTTGCGACCCCATCCAGCTAAGGATATGCTGATCTTTGGGCTTTAGCTGAAGAAACTTGCTAATCAGGATATATACTTCGCGCTGCCACATTTGCGGCTTTCTGGCGCGCTCTTTTGTCCGATAGCGGCGTTACCTACATGGATGTAGGTAAGGGGCGTGAGCAGGAGCGGAAGCTTTGCGAAAACAGTTACATAGCTTGCTATGCGCCTGTTTTCGCGTCTTGCTACCGAACAAAATAGCATTGCCATAAAATCCGCAAACATGGCCGCGCGAAGTATACGTTGCCGATTCGGTTGAAAGTTTTGCGAAATCAGGAAACTTTTTGCATGCTAATGTTATCCATTTAATCAATCATGACCGTTCGATTTACAATATTTTCAATATCATTCGCGCTGGCGCTATCCCTTGCCGCTTGTATCAGTGCGCCCGATGTCGTGCTGCTGGACCGCAAAACCATTCTTGAAGAACAAGCGGCCGGCGAATTGCTAACGCTTGCGAATGCTTTGCGCGAATCGGCGATCGTGCCGCAAGCCGTCCCTTATACGCGTGGCCAACTGGAAGCTGCCGGCACTGACTTGTCCCATGACGCACTGGGCCGTTTGGTGCAACTTCAGCAAATACCGTTGAGCGAAATCGACTATTTGGATAATTTACTGGTCGGGCGCTGTATCGGTGAGGCGCGTAGCGGTTTGTTGATTGAAACGCCGGCGACTTGCACAGGCCCGGCCGCCACGGTACGCACCAGCGCAGCCGTGCAGCGAGTCAACCGCAGCCGTAAACAACTTTGGCGCTATCTTCAAGAACACAATCCCGAAAGCAGCTCGGTGCAGATAAGAGACATCTGGCGCCAGCGCCATTTGCAAGCCTTGGTTTGCGGCGGGCAAGTTCAACAAGACAGCGGCGAATGGGATATCAAACAATGCGAATAAGCATTCTTTCCGTCAAGGACTGGGGCGTAAATAACTTCCCTATTTCAGGGCATAGGTATCTACACAAGTTTTCAGCTCTATAAAACAATTAGTTAAGTTAATTCTTCTGTGATCTAGGATAAATAAGTAGATTAAAAACCTCAATTTTTAGTCCCTATTTTCATAATAAACCAGAAGAAACTTTATAACAGCATGATTTTAAATGATAAAGATGTGTAGATACTTATGATTTCAGGGAGGGTTCGGTTACTCGATTGGCTGGTGTCGGCGGCAGGGCAGATTTTTGCTCCACGGCAATTGCTCCTGCATTACCCTAATACACGCCACCCATGGCGTAATGCAAAATCTGCATTCATGCCATCCTCGGCAATCAGTCGCCGCCGTCAAGCATGGACGTATTCACGGAGTCCTGTCAAGCGAGTGACCGAACCCTCAACAACGCTCATAGTTCCAGGACGTTATTTATCACGAAATCCTAACAAGCTGCAGACATGTCTATGGAGTCTGCTCGCCTCCGGATTGCTGAGCAATGTTGCAATCGGTGCGAATCCGCCCAAGGACCGACTAGAAACGATGGTCGGCCTAACCGCCGGGCGCTACGACCATTTCCAAGGTCAACTTGCCGACGACGGAGAAACCCTTTCCTTTGTCAGCAACGCCAACACTACCACCGAGATTCATCGGCAAAGCCTATTGCGCAATGCGCCGACCTTGGTATTCGATGATAATGCCGACACGAGCCAACCACGCTTGAGCCCGGACGGGCAAAGCTTATTGTATATTTCTTATCAGGAAGACGCCTCCGGCGATGCCTGCATATATCATTTCAAACAGCGCGATCGCCGTTGCTTAACCGATGAAAACACCGAAGTGCTGCACGTTTTTTGGTTTCCGGACAGCCTGCACATTGGCGCGCTGACCCGAACCGGATTATTGGATACGCATGAACTTCGTAAATATTCCGTCGGACAAAGGCGCGGCGACACGGGCGAATTATTATTAAGCCGCAATATAGCCGCTCCCACCGTATCGCCGGACGGGCGTTGGTTGGTTTATGTTCCACTCGAACAAGGGACATCCGGGCAATTCAGTTTCATGATGCGCGCCTCGTCCGGATTTGTCCTGCATCCGTTGATTTCCGGTCTATCCCCTCGGCTGTTTCGCCCAGATATGCCGGGATCGACGGGTTTTCCTACCTTTTCGCCGGACGGACAATATTTGTACTTTACCCAATTTCTCAATGACACTAATTTCGACGGCGTAATCGACGGCGGCGATAACGGTATCTTGTTTCGCGCGCGATTCGACGGCGATGCCGTAAGCCCGATACGGCGGGGCTCTTACGAGCAATTGACCAGCGGGCGAAGAAATTGCCAATATCCGTCCCCGGCACGAGATAAGTTGATCGCGACCTGTTTGCGCGCCGGTTATTTACAAATCTATAGCCTGCCCTTGAGTGGCTTAGTCCCGCCCGATTGGACGCGGCAACGTATTGAAGAAGAGCTTTTAGTCACCCGCGATCCTTGGGAACGTTTGCTCTTGCTCAAAAGGCTGTTGCCGGATACTGAAGACCAAGCCAAGCGTATCGCAATTTACCGCCGGATTATTCTGGAGCACTTAAGCCTGCATGAATACGAATCGACCGAATATCATTTGCGCTTGCTGCAAGATTTAGACGATGCCGATGCTTGGCTAGCCGATTGGACTGAGGTCTTGTTGGAATTGACGGCTTACCGCCGTGATGAACAGCGTCTTCCGCATGGCAAGCTTAATGCCGCCTTCATTCAGGCTCAGCAAGAGCGACTGGATAGACTGTCTCGTTGGCAAGGCGCTCGACATAGCACCGTGCATCGTTTGGCGGCGATGGCGCGCCTTGAGATACTCGATGTGCTAGGCGATAAAAAACAAGCCTTAGCGCTTTCTGATGCATTGGACTTGGCCGGCGAAAAGGATACTTTCAGTTTGCATCTGATCGCCATGCAACAACAAAAATTTTTACGTCTCTTGGATGAGCGCGAACGCTTGCTTCGAATGTTCCGGCAACTGGCCGAACATTCCGCCTTTTCCGAACGCGAACGTCTGCGTTATGCCGATGCTTACAAACGCAGCTTGTTACAAGGCCTTGCGCGTCGCGAACAACGGCAATCGCTGGCAAAACGTCTCGAAACGGTCGAACCCGATTCGCCGCTGGGCTTCATGCTTTCCATCGAATCGCATTTGCTGGCAACCGATGCTGCTAGTCAAGCCATCACTCAGGATCACTTGACTTCGCTTTTTCAAGAGACCGGCTCTTTCGAACGGCGGCGCGCTTTGATTATGAGCGCAATCGATCATGCCGCGTACAACGATTATCAACAATTATTGTACACAATGGGCTCACTCTGGCTCGACACGGTACTAGTCGGCCATCCCGAGCGGAAACACGCCGAGGCGATCTTTGCCGATATCGTGCTGGAAAAAGCCTATGCCGAAATGGCCGGCGGACATCCGGCTGAGGCCGCCGAGTTATTTCATGAGATCACCGAAACTACGACATCGTTGGAAGCGCATGAAGGCTATATTGAGGCGAGCCTTCGAAGCGGAAAATTCAGCGAGCAATTGCTGGCCGCCTATAAAACCCGTTATTCCGATCGGCCGAAAGCGCCGGAATGGGCTTTCGTGCAGGCTTATCTCAGGGGGCAGCGACTCAACGCTATCACCGACTTGGAGAAACACCGCGCGGAGGTCGACCGCGATATGGCTTTACTTCTTCCGGCCTTGCAAGTCTTGCCTCGTAGCCCTGAAATTCATCATTTGTACGCCTATCTGGCGCACCGCGAATTTCATCGCAGCCACGATCATGAGATGGCGATGATCGCACATACTCATTATCATTTGGCCTTGGACTTGGCACCGCGCAATCCGCGCCGAAAAGCCAGCGTGCTGCATGAATTAGGTCTGCTGCAAGCCGCCTTGGGCAATCATCATATTGCGCTACGCCACTTTCAGGAACGCGCTCGCTTGCCGTTTACCCGGCCTCGCCAAGAGTTGTCTTTCCGTTTGGATAAGGCACGCAGTCATTATTTCAGAGGCCGCTACAGAACCTCGAAAAGCGAGATCGAAAGCGCGCAGACGCTAATCGATGACCATCGCGACAAACTCGCCGAATTCAGGACTTTAGTCATCGATAGAGGCGCTTTTTATCATTATGTCGGGGGCGACTATGAACAGGCCGAAAATCTTTATCGCGCTTTGTTACCCGAAATTACCGGGGAAAACCTTGCCGAACGCTTAAAAGCACATTTAGGCCTCGGGGCGTCGCTGCTAAAAACGTCGCAATACGAACTCGCCATCGCGGAATTAAGTCATGCTTGGGCGCTACTCGATAGCGATGAGCCGATGCGACGAAATGAAACTCGCGCCGGACGGCTCGATAAAGACGATTACCGCCATATCGTCGCCGGTCTTTTGGCGCATGCCCAGCGCGGCGCCGGCAATTTCGATGCCGCCTTCGATGCGATGCGGGAGCGGCGTCGATGGCTCTTGAAGCGTTTTGAGGAATATGAGCAGGAAACCTATCTTCAAGAAGCGGCAAGCGCCAGTCATCATCTCGCCGTCTTATCGGTAATGCAAGGTAGGCTGGGTGCGGCTATCCGTCATATCGAGGAAGGTTTGTCCGATGCCGATACCTGGCGAGTTCACGCCGGCGTCCCAATGGATTCGGTAACCTTGGCCCTGCTGCAAACGGCCGCGGAACTCTGTATTTTCGCCGGCGCATCACCCGACCAGTTTTCGATCAATTTACCGGCAAGGCTCAATCAAGCCTTTGAGATTATAATCCGGGAATCGAATCCCAAATGGTTGCCTACGCGCCGCCTTTTTGCCGATTATTTAGCGGCTTTCGATCTGGATGGCTTGAAGACACTTGAATAGCCCTAGGATTTCGCGATAAATAATTTCCAATATTTGAAGAAGTTGTTTCATGCTCGTTTTTTAGCTTTTACGCCAATCGCGCCTATAATAGACCTACCCAATCTTCCCATGAGAGATGCCCATGAAAACAGTCAATGTTAGTGGTTTAAAAAATAATCCCAGTGAAGCGTTGCGGATGGCGCATGAGGATTTGGTGTTGGTCATGAACAGAAACGAGCCGGACGCCTTAATGATAGGACTCAAATCCGCTAAAATCATCGGCATGCCCGGTGTGCGTAAAGCCTTGGCTACTGCCTTGTTTAAAGACGGCGAATTATCCCTGGCTCGCTCGGCCAAATTAGCGGACATGCCGTTAGCTAACTTCATTGCCCACGTTTCGCGCTTAGGTATTCCGGTTATCAATCAAACCGCAGAGGAAGTACAAGACGACATGGACACCTTGGAGCAGTGGTTGAAACAGGCCTAGGAATATGCACAAAATAACTCCTACAATTAGTAGGCTTTGTAGTGGTTCGGTGACTCGCTTGACAGGACGCCGTGAATACGTCCATGTAGGCTTGACGGCAGCTCCCTGCTGCCGACACCTGTCAATCGAGCCACCGAACCACCTTCCCTCGGTTGTCGACGTTATTTCATGCTCGTTCCCTAACAACGCATGGCTCGAATCGTTGTCATTGATTCCAGCCCTTTGATCGGTCTGGCAATCGTGAACGGTTTGGTCTGGTTGCCAAAGCTATTTGATAAGGTGTTTCTGCCGGAATCGGTCAAACAGGAAGTGTTGCCCGGCAAAGCCGCGCCCGGTGAACTAGTCATAGCCCAAGCTCTGGCCGCCGAATGGATCAAGGTATGGCCCGAACCCATAAAGGCGCAACTTGAGATCGATCTTGATCCCGGTGAAACCGACTGTATCAATATCGGTTTGAGTAATCTCGATAAAGTTTTGTTGTTTATGGATGAACGCGCCGGTCGTGCCGTTGCCAAGGAAAAAGGTCTTCGCGTGATTGGCACCGCGGCGATTATCGGGCTCGCCAAAAAACAAGGCTTAATCTCCTCGGCACACGCAGTGTTTGAGGTTTTGCACCGTTCTGACTTTCGCATTTCCGCTGCCGTGATCAATCAGGTTCTGGTTAGTGTTAATGAACCCATGGGGGCTTAACGGCAGCAATCGAACGCCAAGGATGGCGTGAATGCAGATTTTGCATGGAGCAAAAATTTGCCCTGCCGCGGACACCAGCCAATCGAGCCACCGAAGCCTCCATAGAATAGGGAAGTTATACCTTTCGCACTTCAAATTTCGGCAGTGCCTGAGGAGGCGCCAGGGTGTGCGGCAAAGGCTTTGCCAGCATGGAGCTGGCATAAAGCCTACAGAGATGTATTCACGGCGTCCTTTGACGGACACCCTGGTGCCGAATTTTGATCTGCGATGGGTATATTTGTGACTATAGCCTTACCGGAGTTTTCACAATGATCATACGTTCTATGATTTTGAGCGCAGCTTTGGCCGCATTTTTTGCTGCAAGCGTTAAGGCGAACGATGCTCGACAGGCATTTTCGTCAGTGGATCTCGACATGACCGAACAACGTTTAAAAGAGCACCTTAAAGCATTGACAGTGACCATCGGCGAGCGTAGCGTGCGTTTTCCGGAGCATCTCGAAAAAACGGCGGCCTATATAGAGTCTTTTTATCGAGGCCTTGGCATGACGACGGAAAGAGAGCCTTACGATTATCGGGATATGACGGTGGCCAATGTAATAGCGCGTCTCGAACCGGAGAAACAATCCGCCCGGCATTATTTGATAGGCGCCCATTACGATTCGGTTACCGGAACGGTAGGCGCAGACGACAACGCCAGCGCAATAGCCGTGCAATTGGAGACGGCGCGCCAATTGCTAGCCTTGTCGAAACAAGGCCGACTCGATACGGCTGTCAGTTTTGTTTCTTTCGCGCTGGAAGAACCGCCGGTATTCGGGACTCGGTACATGGGCAGCCGGGTTCATGCAAGAAGGGCCCGGGAGGCGGGGCAAAATATCGACGGCATGCTTTGCCTTGAGATGGTTGGTTATACTTGCCACGAGCCAAGCTGCCAACGCTATCCGTTTCCCTTGATGTTCCTGGGCTATCCAAAACAAGGCGATTTTATCGGCATCGTGGGCAATTTCAGTTCCTTGCCGTTGACCCGTTCGTTGCACCGGTCTTTTCAACAGAACCCAAACCTTCCGGTCGTCAAGCTCACTGTGCCGCTGAGCGGACGGATCATGCCGGCGGTGCGCTTAAGCGATCATGCTTCTTTTTGGGACGAAGGCTACCGAGCCGTAATGATCACCGATACCGCCTTTTACCGCAATCCTCACTATCACCGAAGCACCGACACGATGGAGACGTTGGATTACCGGTTCATGGCGGAACTGGTTCAGAGTCTGGTAGGTTTTTTTGCCGACCGGCAAGCCGAATAAATTCGTAATCTGTCGGCAGGGAGCGTTCAGTCAAATCGGCGAGGACGTTTGTATTGCCGGCCGGCTTATAGGCATGAAGAGATGGAAAGCCCGGTAAGAACGTGGACTCAAGAAACGAGTACCGAAGAACTGATACAATTGTTCTTCGATTAAAGCAACCCGGAAAAGCCGTAATTGAAGAGAAATCGAGATGAAGGGGTTTCTTCATGTTCATTGGATTAATTTTAGAAAAAGCATTTTGTCCACGAAAATCACGAAAATATCCAAATAGTTATGTTTTTCAAGTTGCTCACCCAAAGGGTAATTTAACAGATTTATGTAACTGTATGATTACTTTCGTTTATTTCGCGGGCTGACTGCCGAATTTAGGTTAATGCCTTACTACCCATTACCCACCGAGAGGACTTAAAACCATGCAAAAAATCCATTGGCATTCGTTTGCGACAGCGGACAAGGTCGCCGCGTCCGCTGCACAGCAAATCCTTGCCGCCTCCGAACAAGCCATCGCGGCGAGAGGTGCCTTCAAATTAGTCTTAGCGGGTGGAAGCACGCCCGAAAAGGTTTATCAATTGTTAGCCGAAAGCTCGGCCGATTGGAACAACTGGCATATTTATTATGGAGACGAGCGCTGTTTGCCTGTCGATCATGCCGACCGCAATAGCCGCATGGCTGGCTCGGTATTTTTGGATAAGGTTTCTATTCCTTCCGGGCAAATCCATACGATGCCGGCCGAACTCGGCCCGGAAAAAGCGGCCGAAGCCTACCGCCCGACGATCGAACAGGTCGGCCGATTCGATATGGTCTTGTTAGGTATGGGCGAAGACGGACATACCGCGAGCTTATTTCCAGGCCACGTTCATTCAAGCGATGAGACGGTACATGCCGTTTTCAATTCGCCAAAGCCGCCGCCGGAAAGAATTTCTTTGAGCTCCAAAGCCCTCAGCAATAGCCTGCAGGTGTTGTTTTTAGTGACCGGGGCCGGCAAACAAGAAGCCGTCAAGCAATGGCGTCAAGGAGAAGTACTGCCGGTCGCATTAATCAGACCGGACGCCGGCGTCGATGTTTATATCGATGAGGCAGCCCTTGGCGATGCTTGAAGATAACGCTCCATAAGCCTCTCACTGAAATCGGCCACTAAGAACACGAAGGGAGGGCGAACTTTAATTTTTACGCCCCCCTCTGTGTCAATATACCTGAGACACCGCCCCATGCATTAATTAGGGAACATTTTCGGAGAAAATCTCATGACTGACACAACCGTACAAGCTATTCCTCATGCCGCGGCGAACGCGGAGGACACGCAAGACGCCCGTAGGGCGGCTGAAGTGTCCTCCGCGTTCGCCGCGGAACCTTCCCGGATCACCAGCGAAGTGCTTGAAAAGGCCGCCCGCCGGACGTTTACCGCCGAATACAAAGAGCGCATCTTGACCCAGGCTGATGCGTGTAGCGAACCGGGCTGCATCGGCAAGTTGCTGCGCACAGAGGGATTATATTCCTCACATCTCAGCAAATGGCGCAGCGAACGTGAGCAGGCCATCCGCGCCGGTCTATCCAAGCCGCGTGGCCGCAAACCTTCGGACAAGAATCCGTTAGCCGCTGAAAATGCTCGTCTGCAAGCCGAAATTCAGCGTTTGCAGGCATGCCTAACACAGGCGGAGGCTATCATCGATGTCCAAAAAAAACTTTCGCAACTGCTGGGCTTGTGCGAGATTCCAGCCCACACCGGGAGAGCATCATGAAGGCCACGCTTGAACTCAGCCGTGAGGTTGGCGTTAAGGCCGCCTGCGAGGCGCTCAACTTCAACCGTGCCTCGTTTTATCGCGCACAACAAGATCGCTCTTCGTGGCCGGTCGAACGTCCGCGCCCGCCGCTGGCACTGAGTACGGACGAAGAGCTACACGTCCTGGCGCATCTGCACAGCGAGCGTTTCATGGATTGCTCGCCTTATCAGGTCTATGCGGCGCTGCTCGACGAGGGCGTTTACCTGTGCTCCATCAGCACCCTCTATCGCATCCTGGTGCGCCACCAGGAAGTGCGCGAGCGCCGCAACCAGCTTCGTCGTCCCAACTACACCAAGCCCGAGTTACTCGCCACTGCGCCCAACCAAGTATGGTCATGGGATATCACCAAACTCAAAGGCCCGGCCAAATGGACGTATTTCTACCTCTACGTCATTATCGACATTTTCAGCCGCTGCGTGGTCGGCTGGATGGTAGCGCACCGCGAATCCACCGAGCTGGCTAAGCGACTGATTGGCGAAAGCTGTACTCGGCAAACTATCCGTGAAGGCCAATTGACTATTCACGCCGACCGCGGCAGCAGTATGACCTCCAAAGGCGTCGAGCAACTGCTGGCTGACCTGGGCGTGACCAAAACCCATTCACGGCCCCATGTCTCCAACGACAACCCGTATTCCGAGGCGCAGTTCAAGACCTTGAAATACCGACCGGGCTTTCCGGCTCAATTCGGCGCTATCGAAGATGCCAGAAGCTTTTGCGGAACGTTCTTCGACTGGTACAACCATGACCACTATCACTCCGGCATTGCACTGTTAACCCCGGCCAGCGTTCACAGCGGCCAAGCCGTCGAGATAGTTACGCAGCGCACGCAAGTCCTGCATGCCGCATTCGAGCGCAATCCGGAACGCTTCAAAAACCGCCAACCCCATGCCCAAGCCGTACCTGAAGCCGCTTGGATTAACCCGCCCCCTTCACGGACGGCAAATGAGGCTCTCGACCAGGAAAACTAAACTCACAATCTACACTAATTTTTTATTATGGGTGTCTCAAAATCATTGACATATACCGCCCTCCGTGTTCTTTCTAATTGAATTTAGGGGCTACTCACTTAACGCGGGACAGTTTAAGGTTAATCCGTTCTTGGTGAGCCCTTCGGCTGCGCTCAGGGCGAACGGTTAATCCTTAGTGCTTTTGTCCCGCCTTAATTGGGAAGCCAATTTGGGTTTATCGCCAAAGCACAATGCCTGGATTATTGACGACGATGTAGCCTCTCGGGTGCCTACGATAAAACGTATTGCCTACGACAAAATAAGGTGAGCCTCGCCAAATCATTTGATGATGCAGTCTCGGCAATGTGGCGATGATCGCGCCGATCGGCGCATCGACGATGATATAGCCTGATTGAAACGGCTGATAATAAAAGCCATCATAAAAATAGTAGCTCGAACGGTCGATCACTATCCTCGATGCGCCGCGAGGCAAAGGTCTAGTCCGGTGACCGGGTTTATAATAATGCGGATAGGGCGGAGATGGCGTGTAGTGTTGCCGAGGCGTCGCATATATGCGTGTTCGCGGCGCTTGCGGCGGCGCAGTCCGTTGTTTCGAATAACTGTGCCGACTCGAACGAGGCCGGTGATCTTGAGCATAGACGGCGCTATTCATCAACAGCATCGCACTCATGGCCAAGACGACTATTTTTGTTAGACTTTTCATAACGATCTCCCGGTGGTACCGAGCGAAACCGCTATCCGTCCCTGGCTTGCGGTTGTATTTTGTCTACCGATACTTGCCTTCTCAGCCGTACTCTTTGTTTATCGCTTAGAAGATCAAGTCGTTGCGCTTATTGTGCGTCGACAGTTTTGCCGGATTTCCTTTCCTGTCTTTCCTGGCGTCTCTCTTGACGTTTTTCCTGGCGTTTTTCCTGCCATTTTTCATTACGCTGCTGTTTTAACGCTTCCATTTTTTGCATTTGTTCTTCATTCAGCACTTCCTGCATGCGGCCGCGGGTTTCTTCGTGTATCGCTCGGTATTTTTCATGCTGTTCCTTGAAGATGGATTCCAGCTGAGTGCGTTGCTCTTCAGTCAGGTCCAAATCCTTGGCTAAGCGCTCTATTCTTTGTCCATGACGGCCTTCCATACCGCCTTTTCCGCCGCCGGGAGGGAATGCGGCCGCAGTCAACGGAAGGGTCAATGCGATTGCGATTGCGATGATTTTTTTGTTCATGATCTTATCCTCTTGGGGTTAGTAATAAAAGAACGGTTTATCTCCGTTCTTGATGATTAATATAAACGCCAAATGCGTAAACAATTTGCAGCAATTGTGGAAACATTGTGAAAGTGTATGACAATGGCAAAAACTCAAAACTCTCTTTTGCCGGTAACGCCGAGATAAAAATAGAGATTTACCCTATACCTGAGGTATCTCCAAAAAATAGCCATATAAAACAATTTTCTATGGTTGAAAATTGAAAGATAAGTTGGTTTTCGCTTACCGGTTTCGAGAAGTTGGAGCTTCTCGTACTGCGTTCCCAAGCAAAGAGCTTGGGAACGAGCGATTTGTGGGGATACCTCAGACCCTATCCTCCTTTTTTACTACTAACCGCTTACTGCTCACTGTTAACCTGTAGTTCGTAACGGTAACCGGCACCGTAAACCGAGTGGACTAATTCCTGTCCCGGTAACAAGTCCGACAATTTCTTGCGCAATTTCTTGATATGGCTATCGATCGTCCGATCGGAAACGATGCGTTGGTCCTGATAGATCAAATCCATTAATTTAGAACGCGAAAAAATTCGTCCGGGTTGATCATATAAGGCCTGCAATAATTGAAATTCCACCGCAGTCAATTCGGTTTCCCTATGCCCCGCCCGGACTCGAAAACTTTCCGACATCAGCGATATCGGACCTTCGCTGCCGCTTACCTTTTGCGGCTGCAGCCTGCGCAAGACTGCTTTGACGCGAGCAACCATTTCGCGCGGACTAAACGGTTTACAAATATAATCATCCGCGCCTAATTCTAAGCCCAACAACCTGTCGACTTCTTCGATACGTGCGGTCACGATGATGATCGGTACTGAACTGAAGCCCCGTATTTCGCGGCAAATATCCAAACCGTCTTTTCCCGGCAGCATCAAATCCAGCAAAATCAAATCGACCGGGTTTTGTTTCAGCCACGGCACTACTTTAAGACCGTCATCGAGGCAATCGGTTGCATAACCGGCATTATGTAAATAATCCGCCTCCAGACGAGCTAATTTGAGTTCGTCTTCGACAATCAAGATACGGTTCATAAAATATTCCTCGGATCAAAAACCTTCCATTATCAACCACCTTGGAGACCGTGGATGAACTTAGAAAAAACATTACGCCATGAAGATCATGGAGAATAAGAAGCTATCTCAATAACTTGTTACGCGTTCGTATAAAACTTTCGCTCACCCGATAGGTTAGCGGGGATACTCAGGCAAGCTCTTGAATTGCTTCATGGTTAAACTGCCGATTTTACTGTGAAAGTCCGTAGACATGGGTGCTTTATCTAATTTTTCGATATACAAAACTCTGTTCTGGCAATGCCGGTTCAGGAGAGGGTGCGGTTGCTCGATCGACAGGCGTTGGCGGCAGGATAGCCGCCATCGAGCCTACATAGACGTATTCACGGCGTCCTGTCGGGCGAGTGACCGCGCCCTCCCCACGCCTCGTACTTTCATTTGCCGGGGTGATTGCCGAGCTTTCATGAACGATAGGATGAAACTTTCTTAAGATAATAACGGTAGCGCAATACGGATGTTAAGCCCGCCCAATTTTGATTTCCCGGCTGTAATCGTACCGTTGTGCGCATGGACGATATTCGCGCAAATGGCAAGGCCTAGTCCTGCGCCTCCATGATGTCGGCTGCGGGAACTTTCGACTCGATAAAAGCGATCGAATAAATGCCCTATTTCCTGTTCAGGTACGCCGGGCGCGCTGTCGGCGAATTCGATCAGCAACGAACCGCTTTTTTTCATAACGATGATCTTCAAGCACCCGTCGGCATCGGTATACTTGGCGCTGTTGCTCAATAGGTTGCGGAATAGTTGCGACAATCGGTCCGGGTCGGCATGAATGCGCACGGCTTTGGTCAGACGATTCAGCAACTCCAAGCGGATTTGCCGGTTATCGAATTCCGGCGATAAGGCGGTGACATCCTCCTGCAACACTGTCATCGGGTCGAGCGTTTGCTTGCGATAGCTTAACGCCCCCTGGTCCGAAAGCGCCAATTGATAAAGATCCTCCGTCAAACGATTCAGTCTCATGACATCACCAAGCAGCGAATCGACCGCTTCGGCTGTCAGTGGGCGGATTCCGTCTTGCAAGGCCTCCAATTCTCCATGCAGCACCGCCAAAGGCGTACGCAACTCATGGGAAATATCGGCGACCCAGCGCCGTTTCGATTGTTCGGACCGTTCCAACGCCGTTGCCAATTCGTTAAAATCGCGCGCCAAATCGCCGAGTTCGTCAGACGACTCGACAGGAAGCCTGACATCGTATCGACCGATAGCAAGCGCTTTCGCCGCCGTGGTGATCCGCTTTAGCGGCCTTCCCAGTATGTAAGCCAATAACCAAGCCAGAAAGGCGGACAACAATATCATCAATAAGGCAATCCAGACGAAGGCCTTGGCCTGACCCTCGATAAATCGCAATTCGCCGGGTTGGCTCGGCGTTTTACCCGGCAAAATCCCCAAATATCCGACAATACCGTCTTGGTAATGGATAGGCTCTAGTTCCTCCAGTTTCTCTACTGCATCGGCACGTCCGTATATGATCGTTCGATCTGCGCGCAACAGCATAACGCGCAGTTGCAAAGGCGTATAACGCCGGTTCATCGAATTTTCCGGCATAGCCGGAGGCCAATAACCCGACGGTTCGCTTTGCGCCTGCTCTATCAAACTAGGCGGCGGACGATGGCGGCGCTGATCGGACTGCCACAATAACTGAATCCATAATTGTTTATTAGCAGCCAACTTTTCCCAATCGTGTTCTTGAGCATAATAATCGCTAAGCGTTTCGATCAGCGCCGATACGCGCTCCTGCTGTCTCGATTTGATGAATTCGTTAAAACCCCGATCCAAAGACCAGCGCATAAACACATACATCCCCGAAACCAAAAGCAGCGTGGTGAGCAGGAAAGTCAGGAATAATTTGACACGTATACTTCGTGCGTTCATGTTTGCGGCTTTTATGGCAATGCTATTTTGTTCGAGAGCAAGGCGCGAAAACAGGCGCATAGCAAGCTATGTAACTGTTTTCGTAACGCAGCTATCGAACAAAAGAGCGCGTTAGAAAACAGCAAATGTGGCCGCGCGAAGTATATATACCTTTCGCACTTCAAATTTCGGCAGTGCCTGAGGAGGCGCCAGGGTGTGCGGCAAAGGCTTTGCCAGCATGGAGCTGTGGCATAGAGCCTACAGGGATGTATTCACGGCGTCCTTTGACGGACACCCTGGTGCCGAATTTTGATCTGCGATGGGTATAGACTGGCGCACAAGCTTTACCCATTAAGCGATAGCTCATTGTCGCCGGTAATTGTGCAAAAATTAAGAAGTGTTAGCCGTTCAGCACCCGGAATAAGATTTCTTTAACGTTTTGCGGCTCGAAGGGTTTGTCGCAAATCGCCGATACGCCGGCTTGCTGAACTTGATCCAAGCGGGTTTCGTTCGATTCGCTGGTCACCATGAGAATCGGTATGAAGGTATTTTGCCGGTCGTTGCGGATGTGGCTAATCAGCTCTCGTCCGTCCATTTCCGGCATGTTGTAATCGGTCACGATTAAATCGAAGGCTTCGCCGGTCGCTTGAAATAGCTCGGCCGCCGCCTTACCGTCATTGGCCGTGGTAATCTGAGTGATGCCCATGTTATTCAATACCCGAACGATATGCTTACGCGCCATCGAACTGTCGTCGACCACCAAGACGCGCAAGGCTTCGATCGCATAATTATCCAACTCGAGTTCTTCCGGTTCGATGAATTCGATCGTTGAGCGCAGGGCTCTTCGCAAATTGTCATGATCGAAGGGCTTGGGCAAGATCGCCACGACGCCGGCCTGCCGGATCGGGTCTAATGCCGAAAACCGAGTCTCGCTGGATATCAACATAAACGGGACGTCGTTTAGTTCTTCATTGGCTTTGATTTTGACAATCATTTCGGCAGCCGTCATGTCCGGCAAATACATACTACTAATGATTAAATCGGGCTTATAATCGGACAATATCATCAAAGCCGAATTACCCGAATCCGCCCCTTCAATACTGGCAATCCCTTCTTCCTTAAGATGTTTGATAATGACTTTAAGCTGCGTTGAGGATGGTTCGACCAGTAAAATCGATAAGTCTTCTATTTTTAAAGATGTCATAAGCGGTTGATTGATGCGTTTCCGTTGCAGTTAGCGGTTAGCGGTATTTAGAAAGCAATTGTATCCATAGTCAAATAAAGTCTACTCCCTGCTAACGGCTAACCGTTCACCACTGACTCAATATTTTTCTAAAGTTTAGACGTATTTCTTGCCTTTTGCAGTCTCGTGCCCGGATTTAATCGAGACTAAATTTTTTACGAATGAAATCAATAAACCGGAAGCTTTGTAATATAATCACGCGCACGGTTTCGGCTTCTAATAAATTACCCGAATTCAGTCGAAACAATAAAATTATAAAATAGTACTAAAAAGGCCCGCTAAAACCGGGATCTCTATAACTATAACAAATGAGGATAGGAATTATGTGTTGGAGTGGAGAAGCATCGACCGTTTTGGCGGCTGCAGGGCTGTCGACGGCGGTTTATGTCGCCAGGAAAGGCGAATCGAACGAATTGTGGATTCCCTTGGTGTATTTTGCACTGATGGAACTCCTGCAAGCGGCAACCTACGTTTACATCAATCTATGCGACAATCCGAATAATCAGATATTGACGCTTTTCGGTTATGTTCACATCGCTTTTCAGCCATTTTTCGTCAATATGGTCGCAATGTATTTCATTCCGGAAAGCGTCAAATTAAAAATTCGTACGACTGTTTATACGATTTGCGCGATGGGATCGTTGGCAATGTTGGTTAAAATGTTTCCTTTCGATTGGGCAGGATCATGCCAAATCGGTGTCGAAGGTTTTTGCGGACCGGCGACCTGTTCGGTATCCGGCGATTGGCATATCGCTTGGCAAATGCCATTGAACGGCCTGATGTCCGAACCGCAAAGCTGGTTATTCGGTTTCGATTGGGGGTTGCATGCTTTTACTTATATTTTGGTGTCTTTCTATCTGCCGCTACTTTACGGATCTTGGCGTTTTGTCGGATTCCATTATTTAATCGGTCCGTTCGTTTCCGATCTGACCACGACCGACCCGAACGAATATGCCGCTGTTTGGTGTCTGTTTTCGATTGCATTATGCGTATCGGTTATCAAAACGCCAATCCGCAAGCATTTGCATGTCAAAACATGGCCTTATTATCACCGCCAAGTGTCGGACGCTTTATAGCGGTCTAAAACAGCACTCTGTCCGGCTCATTGACGTCGCAGTCAACAGGGGACGCGACAGTCCGGTAGGGATCGCCGGAATCCGGCTGCCAGGGATGGCGCCGAATCTATTTTTCTGGTTCCCACGGCCCTCCGTGGGAACCCATACCGTGGCTGCCGAGGCAATATCGGCATGCATTCCCGCCTTATTAAAATTTCTAGTGCGAAGCCAAAATCATGCTCAGCTACCGTCACGGATTTCATGCCGGCAATTTCGCGGATGTACTCAAACACAGCCTGCTTTGTTTGACGATCATCGAACTCAAGAAAAAAGACAAACCCTTCGTTTATATCGACACACATGCCGGCGCCGGGGCCTATTCTTTGCAGTCGCCCTTTGCCGAAAAAACCGGCGAATACCGGCAAGGCATCGGTCGCCTATATCCCAGCCAAACCTTTCACCCTTTGCTCGATAGTTATTTCGCTGGAATTCGCTCGTTAAACACCAATAGTAAACTAAGCCATTATCCCGGGTCGCCGGAATTTGTCCGTGCGTTGATGCGCTCTCAGGACAGAATGCAACTTAGCGAACTGCACGGTAGCGATTTTGCGATCTTGCAAGAACGCTACCGTAACGGCCGGCAAATCAGCGTTGCCCAAGAGGACGGCTTAAAAAATCTATTAAAAAAACTGCCGCCTCCACAAAAAAGAGGATTGATTTTTATCGACCCGAGTTATGAAGTGAAGGAGGATTACAGTAGTGTGGTTGACACGCTCGCAAAAGCGTACCGGCGTTTCGCCATCGGTGTGTATTGTCTTTGGTATCCCGTGATTCGCCGAGAAACAGTCGATAATCTAATGGCCGCACTCGTCGAGACCGGTATCAAAAAACAATTGCGAATCGAAC
Source organism: Methylotuvimicrobium alcaliphilum 20Z (assembly GCF_000968535.2). Lineage (NCBI taxonomy): Bacteria > Pseudomonadati > Pseudomonadota > Gammaproteobacteria > Methylococcales > Methylococcaceae > Methylotuvimicrobium > Methylotuvimicrobium alcaliphilum. The sequence continues at coordinate 4,433,296 of NC_016112.1, read as the reverse complement.
ACTGTATTCTTCCGGACAGCGAAGAATTGGGTATGACCGGATCGGGCTTGTTGTTCATCAATCCGCCTTGGCAATTGGAAAGCCAGGCCCGGGAATTAATGCCTTGGCTGAACGATAGGCTTACGGATGGTATGGGGACTTGGTCTGTCGATTGGCTGGTTCCGGAATGATATGACCCGATAAAGTCACGGTTCATGTTTCAGCTTCGATTTTGCCGTCCACGATACGAATCTTGCGTTTGGCCCGCTCGCCGATCGCCGGGTCGTGCGTGATCACCACCAAGGTCACGCCTTGCTCGTTAAGACGCTCCAATAGATCGATGATTTCGGCGCCCGATTTGCTGTCGAGATTGCCGGTCGGCTCGTCGGCTAGCAGAATACCGGGATTCATGATCATCGCTCGGGCGATCGCGACGCGCTGCAACTGGCCGCCGGATAATTGATCGGGCCTATGGCCGGCTCGATCGGATAAACCGACTTGCTTCAAGGCTGTTTCGATTCGCTGTTGCCGTTCCTTGCGGTCGATTCCGGCCAGCATCATCGGCATTTCGACATTTTCGGCGGCGGTCAGGCGAGGGATCAAATGAAAAAATTGGAACACGAAGCCGATATTTTCGCGGCGCACCTTGGCCAATTCGTCATCACTGTACTGTGTAATATCCCTGTCATTTAAAAAATAGTGCCCGGAACTAGGCTGATCCAGCAGCGCGATCACATTCAATAAAGTCGACTTTCCGGAACCCGACGGCCCCATCACCGATAGATATTCGCCGTGCGCAATGGTCAGGTCGATATCGTCGAGGGCATGCACCGACTGTTCCCCGACTTGAAAATACCGGTGAATGTCTTCCAGGCGAATCATTACTTTTCGCGCACCGCAACGCCTGCCTCGATACCTTCCTGGCCTACCGAGAACACGACCCGATCGCCCTTGTCGAGCCCCGACACGACTTCGGTAAAATTCCAATTCGCCAAGCCCGGTTCGAAGCGGCGCTCTTCAAGAACGCCGTCGGCTCCGATCAACAGAACCCGCTCGGTACCTAGAATCGCTTCGGCAGGCAGTCTCAAGGCGCTGTCCTTGCGCGCCAACAATACTTCGACATCGGCGCTGTAACCGGGCATCAAACCTTCAAGGTCCTTCGGGTCCGTTAACATGACTTCGATTTCGACGGTGCGCGCCTGTTTTTCCTTTTCCAAGACATAAGGTGCGATGCGCGATACTTTGCCGGAACAACGCTCTCCGCTAAACGCATCGAGCGACACGCAAGCTTGCATCCCGGTTCTGATCTGTGCGGCATCGACTTCATCGATCGGCGCCGAGACAAACAAACAACTGAGATCCAGCAAATCGATCGGCGGCAATGTGAGAATGCCGGGCGGCGACGGCGTGACGAATTCGCCCACTTCGGCGTTGACTTCGGCGACGACACCGTCGAACGGCGCGCGTATCATCGTGCGTTCGACGGCGGCCTTGGCAACATTCAAATTCGCAATACCGACCTCAACGTTAATGCGGGCAGACCGACAACTGGCTTGTTGCGCCTTGGCCTGAGTCACGGCCTTGTCAACCATATCGACCGAAACGAATTGTTTGCTTTTTTGCAATTTAACCAGTCGGTCGGCCTCTCGTCCGGCGCCTGCGGCGAGCTCGCAAATTTGTTCGGCATTGGCTCGATTGACTTTGATTTGTGCCGATTGAAGCTCGACTTGCGCCTTCAAATCTTCGTTCCAGATTTCGAGCAACAATTGATTTCTTTTGACGCCATCGCCTTCCGCGACATGCAATGCCGCCACCTGGCCGCCGGTAGCCGGAGCCAAATAGGATCTACGGCAAGCCTTGACGGTGCCGACGCGGGTATTCGACACGGTCGCCTTGACCTCTCCGTCGGTCAAAACATAAACCTCGACTTCGACCGGCTTGGGCCGTTTCGCGTAATAATAAGCGCCGACGATAACGCCCATCACCGCAAGGCTAATGAGTGCCGATCGACTCATGTTGTCAGGCGCTGCTCCAGATTCGTTCGCAACACGTTTAAAAAGTCTTCGGTAGTTAAATAATGCGAGTCGTTCAGGTCGTCTCCGTGAATACACAAGGCCAGGTCTTTGGTCATTTGCCCTGCTTCGACGGTTTCGACGCAAACTTTCTCAAGCGTGTCGCAAAAATCGATCAAGGCCTGATTGCCGTCCAGCTTGCCGCGAAACGCAAGGCCCCGCGTCCAGGCGAAAATCGATGCGATTGGATTGGTCGAGGTCTTCTTGCCTTGTTGGTGCATACGGTAATGCCGCGTGACGGTGCCGTGAGCGGCTTCGGCCTCCATGGTTTGACCGTCCGGCGTCACTAGGGTCGAAGTCATTAGTCCCAACGAACCGAAACCTTGCGCGACCGTATCGGATTGCACGTCGCCGTCGTAATTCTTGCAGGCCCAGACGAATGCGCCGTTCCATTTCAATGCCGATGCGACCATATCGTCGATCAATTTATGTTCGTAAGTTATGCCTTGCTCGGCGAAACGATTCTTGTATTCGGCCTGATAGACCGCTTCGAAAATGTCCTTGAAGCGCCCGTCGTATTTTTTCAGAATCGTGTTCTTGGTCGACAAGTACAGCGGCCAGCCGCGATCCAATGCGACATTGAAGCAACTGCGCGCGAATCCCGCGATCGACTCGTCGGTGTTGTACATCGCCAAGGCCACGCCGTCGCCTTCGAAATGATAGACTTCGAAATCCTGAACTTCGCCGCCGTCATCCGGGGTAAAGCTTATACGCAGCGTACCTTTGCCTTTCGTTAAAAAATCGGTCGCTCGGTATTGATCTCCGAAGGCGTGACGGCCGATGCAGATCGGTTGCGTCCAATTCGGGACCAACCGGGGTACGTTTCGGCAAATGATCGGCTCTCGGAACACTGTGCCGTCGAGAATATTCCGTATCGTCCCGTTCGGCGATTTATACATTTTCTTCAGATTGAATTCTTCGACACGCCCTTCGTCCGGCGTAATCGTTGCGCATTTAATACCTACGCCATGCTTTTTAATGGCATGAGCGGCATCGATTGTAATTTGATCGTCGGTCGCATCGCGTTGTGGAATACTCAAATCGTAATAATCGATCGTCAGGTCCAGGTAGGGCAGAATCAATTCTTGCTTGATAAAATGCCAAATGATTCGGGTCATTTCGTCGCCATCCAGTTCGACAACAGGCGATTTAACGGGGATTTTGGTCATGCCGCGCTCCTTTAGATTTTGGGTTTAGGATTTCGTGATAAATAACGCCCTGGAATTATGAGCTTTGTTGAGGGTTCGGTAACTCGCTTGGTAGGACGCCGTGAATACTTCCTTGTAGGCTTGATGGCGGCGACTGATTGCCAAGGATGGCATGAATGCAGATTTTGCAGGAGCAAAAATCTGCCCTGCCGCCGACACCTGCCAATCGAGCAACCGAACCCTCCCTAAAATAGGGAAGTTATTTACGACCAAATCCTTAGTAGGGAAGTATAGCTTTAATTGCTTACGAAAATCTCGATTCCCGGTATATGTCAATGATTTTGAGACACCCATAATAAAAAATTAGTGTAGATTGTGAGTTTAGTTTTCCTGGTCGAGAGCCTCATTTGCCGTCCGTGAAGGGGGCGGGTTAATCCAAGCGGCTTCAGGTACGGCTTGGGCATGGGGTTGGCGGTTTTTGAAGCGTTCCGGATTGCGCTCGAATGCGGCATGCAGGACTTGCGTGCGCTGCGTAACTATCTCGACGGCTTGGCCGCTGTGAACGCTGGCCGGGGTTAACAGTGCAATGCCGGAGTGATAGTGGTCATGGTTGTACCAGTCGAAGAACGTTCCGCAAAAGCTTCTGGCATCTTCGATAGCGCCGAATTGAGCCGGAAAGCCCGGTCGGTATTTCAAGGTCTTGAACTGCGCCTCGGAATACGGGTTGTCGTTGGAGACATGGGGCCGTGAATGGGTTTTGGTCACGCCCAGGTCAGCCAGCAGTTGCTCGACGCCTTTGGAGGTCATACTGCTGCCGCGGTCGGCGTGAATAGTCAATTGGCCTTCACGGATAGTTTGCCGAGTACAGCTTTCGCCAATCAGTCGCTTAGCCAGCTCGGTGGATTCGCGGTGCGCTACCATCCAGCCGACCACGCAGCGGCTGAAAATGTCGATAATGACGTAGAGGTAGAAATACGTCCATTTGGCCGGGCCTTTGAGTTTGGTGATATCCCATGACCATACTTGGTTGGGCGCAGTGGCGAGTAACTCGGGCTTGGTGTAGTTGGGACGACGAAGCTGGTTGCGGCGCTCGCGCACTTCCTGGTGGCGCACCAGGATGCGATAGAGGGTGCTGATGGAGCACAGGTAAACGCCCTCGTCGAGCAGCGCCGCATAGACCTGATAAGGCGAGCAATCCATGAAACGCTCGCTGTGCAGATGCGCCAGGACGTGTAGCTCTTCGTCCGTACTCAGTGCCAGCGGCGGGCGCGGACGTTCGACCGGCCACGAAGAGCGATCTTGTTGTGCGCGATAAAACGAGGCACGGTTGAAGTTGAGCGCCTCGCAGGCGGCCTTAACGCCAACCTCACGGCTGAGTTCAAGCGTGGCCTTCATGATGCTCTCCCGGTGTGGGCTGGAATCTCGCACAAGCCCAGCAGTTGCGAAAGTTTTTTTTGGACATCGATGATAGCCTCCGCCTGTGTTAGGCATGCCTGCAAACGCTGAATTTCGGCTTGCAGACGAGCATTTTCAGCGGCTAACGGATTCTTGTCCGAAGGTTTGCGGCCACGCGGCTTGGATAGACCGGCGCGGATGGCCTGCTCACGTTCGCTGCGCCATTTGCTGAGATGTGAGGAATATAATCCCTCTGTGCGCAGCAACTTGCCGATGCAGCCCGGTTCGCTACACGCATCAGCCTGGGTCAAGATGCGCTCTTTGTATTCGGCGGTAAACGTCCGGCGGGCGGCCTTTTCAAGCACTTCGCTGGTGATGCGGGAAGGTTCCGCGGCGAACGCGGAGGACACTTCAGCCGCCCTACGGGCGTCTTGCGTGTCCTCCGCGTTCGCCGCGGCATGAGGAATAGCTTGTACGGTTGTGTCAGTCATGAGATTTTCTCCGAAAATGTTCCCTAATTAATGCATGGGGCGGTGTCTCAGGTATATTGACACAGAGGGTCCCCTCCCTATTCTTCAGGCTTTTCTTGTTCTTCTGCAGGGGCTTCGCCTTCTTCCTCCACAGGCTCCGTTTCTTCGACTTCCGGCGCTTCCTGAGCGCCTGCTTGCTCGAGGATTTTGATGATGCGCTCATTACCGACTTTTTTCGCTCGACCCAATACCGTTATATTTTGATTGTCTTTGGCATTGACATCGGCGCCTGCCGTTATCAACAAGTTAACGATATTTTCATGACTGAACATCAATGCATCCATCAACGCCGTCGTCCCGGTATTATCGGCCATATTCACATCGGCGCCGTAAGCCAAGAGAGTTTGCGCAATCCGCGCATTACCGCCGAAACTCGCGCCCATCAATGCGGTGCGCCCGCCGGGAGTTGCGCTATTAACATTGAGGCCTTGAGCCAGAAGCGCTTCGACTCGGGCTTGATTACCGCCGACCGAGGCGGAAAACAAATCAACGGCACTTGCCGCGTAAACGTTCAAAGGCAACAAAAGCAATAGAATTGGAAACGCTCTGTCGAATCTCATTTTGAATAGTTGCTTGCGTTTAAAACCGAGTTAAGTTGAAATACTAATCAATTTAGCATTCATAATTTATACCATCGTCGATGAGCACAAAAAATAAAATCATGATCGAGGCTACCCCTCATTTCATCGAAACGCAATCATACCCGGAAGAAGGACGTTACGTCTTCGCCTATACGATTACGATCACCAATGCCGGCATGATTCCGGCGAAATTATTGACTCGGCATTGGTTGATTACCGATGCCAACGGCAAAGTACAAGAGGTTACGGGCGAAGGCGTCATCGGCGAACAACCCTATCTCAAACCCGGCGAATCATTTCGTTATACCAGCGGCGCAATGATCGAAACGCCGGTAGGCGTGATGCAAGGCAAATATTCGATGCGCTCCGATGACGGCGAGGATTTTGAAGCTTATATCCCTAAGTTCACGCTGTCGATTCCTAGAACCTTACACTAACCATGTCCATTTATGCGATTGGCGATATTCAAGGTTGCTACGACGATTTGCTCAGACTATTGGATGCGCTTCGATTCAATGAAAACACCGATCAAATCTGGTTTGCGGGCGACTTGGTCAACCGCGGGCCGAAATCGCTGGAAACCCTACGTTTCGTAAGATCGCTTGGTTCCTCGGCCGTGACCGTACTGGGCAATCATGATTTACACTTGCTCGCCACGGCTTGTTCGATTAGATCCGAGCGCAAAAAAGACTCGCTGAGCGAAATCCTCGAGGCGCCGGACCGAGACGAACTGCTCGATTGGCTCAGACATCGGCCGCTGTTTCACTACAATGACGACTTTTGTCTCGTGCATGCCGGCCTGCCCCCGCAATGGGACTTCGACACGACCCGCGAAATGGCCGCTCTGGCGGAAAATGCACTACAAGATTTCAATTATGCCGATTTTCTCAAAGACATGTACGGCAACAAACCGAACCTATGGTCGCCTCAATTAAAAGGCGTCGAGCGGCTACGTTTTATTATCAATTGTTTTACGCGCATGCGCTATTGCGATGATAACGGCAAACTCGATTTTATTCATAACGGGCCGCCTGGAACCCAGTCTAAGAATTTAAAACCTTGGTTTGAAATACCCAACCGTAAAAATGCCGACCTGCGCATCGTATTCGGGCATTGGTCCTCGCTCGGTTACTATCGGGGTAACAATTGTTATTGCATCGACACAGGCTGTCTCTGGGGCGGCGCACTAACCGCGTTACATTTGGGAGAGAATGTTTTCCGAGTCAGTATCGATTGCGAAGGCGTATTGAAGCCTAGGCAAAAAAAGAGCTGATTTATTGGTATTTCCATTTTCGGGTATTTGACATCAGGTATTGACAAGCAAAATACCATCGCTGCTATTGCATCATTATTCGCGTGTCTTTTGACGCCATAGAGTTGAATATCGGAGTAGATCTTGATCCTGAGTTTGTTTACAGCAAGCGCGTTCAACCGCACAACAAGACGCTCCAGCCGGCGCGTAGTCGTGACTGTGAATTCGCTACTCTTGATAGCTGACGTTATGTTTTTTACCAGGCCAAAGGCGCTAAATGGATAGCCTTTCCAGATCGGTTTGACCGTTCAGTTATCGATAAGATCAGGAAGAAAGTTTTTTAGCTCCTGTGATTTCAGGACTTACCTTTCCGTTTTAAATTTACAAATTACCAGATATTTTATGACTAAGCTTCCCGACGTCTCCATGCTATCCCTGCATGAAAAAATCCAACTTTTCGATTTGCTGAAAAATGAACTTCAAGAATATTTAAATGAAAGCGAAACAGCGCTTAGCTTTTATAATTTGAAAGTCACTTATGAAAATGTTCTTTGCCTTGCATTGGACAAGCATGAGGCGCTTGAAATTCTCGAGGAAAACATACAAAGCCTGTGCAAAGATTTCCAGGTTAATGAAGTAACCCTGATCGATTTAGTTAATTCCAGGTACAACGTGATAGCGGACTATAAACGGGTCGCCGAGGAAATTAAGGACGATTTAAAAGCCTTGTGGGAATTAAATGCGGACGACCTGCGGGACAAGGAAAAGTTGCTTACCTATTTTGACTTGATAAAGTCCGCTCATGTGAAAAAACTGTTGCAACAGCATATAGACCAGTTTTGAAGTCGGCGAAAACATTTCGTACAGCTAACCAATTCGCTAGTTTGTATGGTTACGAGGAACAACCCAAAGATCTATGCTACGGCCGATGGCGCTCGCCAAATTTCCGAAAATCCCCTTGCTCTCAAACTAAGACGCATGCCGATGATTGCCGAGGTAAGCGCGGAACAAAATACCACCACCATCTTGTTACTCCCTTATATACTCAAAAAATGGCTAACTTTATGAAGGTATGGGGTGTGGCTAGCGAGGATGTCGGCAGCAGGGCAGATTTTTGCTTCATGCAAAATCTGCATTCACGCCATCCTTGGCGTTCGATTGCTGCCGTCAAGCTCCCATGGATGGGTTTACCCAGCACCTAAATTCCATGAGCCATTAGCTATGATTAACTATCTGGGATAATTTAGGTGCTGGGGTCACGGCTGTCCTCGATAGACACATTCCATACCTTTTATTCTTAGACGGTTTTTCGATCAAAAGGGAGTAATACCGTCCAATTTTGTGAATATGGCAGGTGAATTTGCTGCCATGTTGCACAGACAATTAAACCAACACACGCGAAGTATATGTTTACCTAATTACTCGGAAGGTGAGACACCGACCCGAGTTGGCATGTGTTGTATGCCCGTCGTAGATCAAAATTCGGCGACTGGGTGTCCGCTAAAGGACGCCGTGAATACGTTCCATGTAGGCTCTACAACACTTTCACCGGCCTGGTGAAGCCTCAAACTACCGCTCACCCTTCGACAGGGCTCTCCTGAGCGCAGCCGAAGGGCTCGGGGCGAACGGTAGTTTGAGGCTATCAACTGCTCTTTTAGGTTTATGCTAAATATCGGCAAGGATTCATGAGCTGCCATTCAACGCCGCAATAACCTCCAGCCATAATGGCCGAAGGTCATGCCCAAAGACCAGTGTAACTTTGGGCATCAGGTTGATAGCGTTATTAGGGTTTACCTGCTACACTTGTACGGCATTTCCGTACACATGGAGTCAAATATGGACACAGTTAGCGTAAACCAGTTTAGAGATAAACTAAAATCCCTTGTAGAGAATGTGATTACTAATCATACCCCCCTAAAGGTAACTCGTAGGGCCGGCGAAGCTTTCGTGGTTATGAGTGCAGATGACTGGGAGCGAGAACAGGAAACTCTCTACGTTCTTCAGAACAGCAGCCTAATGAAACAGATTGCCGATTCAATGGCAACCCACAACAAAAGCTTCGGCTATACCCCGACCAGCGACGAATTGAATGAGATCACTAGTATTTGAGGGTAGAACCTGGGAAATCTACGAAGAGCTTCGTGAGAAAGATAAAAAGTTACACAAAGCTCTTTGTAAACTCTTAAAAGAAATGCTACATGAGGACCCAAGCAAAGGCTTGGGTAAACCCGAGCAGCTTCGACACAACCTAACCGGATTTTGGTCGAAGCGAATTTCTCAAAAAGATCGACTCATTTATAAATTTGACGAAAAGTCCATTTACATCTTTGCAATTGGTGGACATTACGAAGACCACTAAGGATTCGGTCATAAATAACTTCCCTATTTTTAATGCACGGTAAGCAGGTTCGGTTGCTCGATTGACAGGTGTCGGCGGCAGGGCAGATTTTTGCTCCTCGGCAATTGCTGAGTTACAAGGATGTAACGAATGCAGAAAATGCAGGAGCATTTTTCTGCCCTGCATCGTCTAAAGCGCCTACTGCTGGTGTCCTAATACACGCCATCTATGGCGTAATGCAAAATCTGCATTCATGCCCCATCCTTGGCAATCAGTCGCCGCCGTCAAGCCTACACGAACGTATTCACCCAGCACCTAAATTCCATAGCCCGTTGGCTATGGTTAACTATCTTGGATAATTTAGGTGCTGGGTTCACGGCGTCCTGTCAAGCGAGTTACCGAACCTGCTGCAAAACTCATAGCTCCAGGAAGTTATTTTTCACGAAATCCTAAATTCAGTGTGACCTAATATGCCCGAAAGCCGCCTGCGATCTTCTCGAAAAATTGTCGGTTTGAATATCAGCTATACAGTACTTGAAAATTCGACAAGGTTCGGTTGAAAGTTGGTTTTTCTTTGGCTTCAACAATCAATGAAATTTTTGATACGGCCAAACGTTATCTTTTCAACACCGAAGTCCGCATGAATCTTCGAGAGTAACGGTTATTGGAAAACAGGGTTTTGGGAATTCGGTATACCGACTATTTATGCCAGCGGGCCTTCATATAATCCATTGCTTCTTGTACATTCAATTCTCGGGTACCGCCGCCGGTTCTCAAATAAAGCTTCGGGTTGTTACCTTGTTGAATGAAGACAGGGCGTGTTGACGGCAGCACGATCAAGCGGCAAATATCCAGCCCTTCGAGATCATGATAGACGACCCGCACGAATTGACAGATATCGGCGCCCATATTCGACGCGATCATGGTCATAATCAGTTGCTCATATCCGTCACGGCCGGGTTTTTTCAACGTTTGATAGTCTTTCTTCAAGCCCAGGATTTCGCCTTCGTCGGATACCCCGATCAATAGTGTACCGCCTTGTCCGTTCATAAAGCCGGCCAAGGTCTTGATCACGACACCTTCGAGCGCGCGATTAACTCGATTTTCAACGATGTCCCAGCGCAATGACGATTTAAATTCCAAATGCGGATTTTCTCCCTGTTTGATCAGCGCCTCTAAATCCTTGTCCAACTCATGCGTAAGCTGTTGAATTTGCAGCCAGCGCCGATGCATGACTGTGTACAGCAGGGCGGTAATGCAGCCTAAACAAGCCCCGACGAATGCATAAAAAGTTGTTTTCATCGGAGTCTTGCCCCCCAGCGAATTCATCAATTCACCGGTCACATATCGAATCACATTCGCTGCATCGGGTCGGTAGCGTTCATGTTCGAAGTAATAAACGAATTCGTTGATCGGGTATAAAAAGAAAAAGCCGATCAGGGCACCGAGCAAGGCGGCCGTAAAATATAAAACAACCCAATGCCGGGTACGAAATAAAACTAAACTGGTCAAAAACTGCATAGTGGAATTAAATTAGATTTGTATGAATTCGTTAGTTCATCGAGTGATGACTTCCCCTCTTTGAAAGCAAGCATCCTTTGCAGGATGGGGTTTGTAACCCATGCGCATCAACCTAAAAACGACCAACCCGCATCGCGCTCTTTCACAAGCTCCAGCCTCCTGACCGACACAACCTCCGCACATTCTCAATCAACACCGACTCGTTCGTTCAATCTTCCTTAAGTGTCGGGAAGCTAGAGCTTCCTGAACAGATTACCCAAGCTTGAGCTTGGGTAACAGCATATTTTAGTCTTTGTGACCTCGATGCCATTTATTGTAACTTGATATTCTCGGCCTCTAACTATATGAATTCGTTAGCTCATCGAGTTAGTACTCCACCTCGACTGCCAGTTCCCGACACAGTCTACCGCTTACATCCATGTAAGCTTCTTCGACAAGGGTTTCAGTTAATCCGGCATACCCCCTCTATTCAACCAAGAACTGCCGCATCATGCCTAGGTTCTCATGCTCCAGATTATGACAGTGGTATAAGAACAGGCCTTTAAAATCCTGGAAGGGCTTGGCAATTTCCACTTCTTCGCCGGGCATCACCAAGACCGTATCTTTCCAACCGCTATCGATAAAACCGTCTTTGACGGTTTCATAGCCTTTCGAGCCCATCGGACCGATTTTTCGGGATAGAACTTGGTATTGCTGACCATGCAAATGAATCGGATGCGCCATCGATAGATTCATGCTGCCCATCATACCCATACCTTCTCCCTCTTCCATACCACCGCCCATTTGCATGTCGGTATCGCCGCCGTGCCGCATGCCTCCCATTCCGCCGCGACCGCGCATGCCCATGCCACCTTCATGATCGGTTTGCTGTTTATCATTGTCATGTTGCATACCGCCCATCATCCCCATGCCGCCTCGGCCATGACCGCCTTGCATCGACTCATCGTCTTGCTTATCGGCGCCATGCTCCATTTGCATTGCCGAATTATCTTTCGGTTTAGCATCATGGTCCATTTTGGCATCGCCGTGCTGACCGCCGCCAGGGCCATGATCATGAAAAATTTTGATTTTTTTGATCGAGCCTAGTTTAACCTTTTCAAAATCGAACACATGATCCAAAGTAAACGATTTGCCGTTCAGTTGCGGCCGCATCGTTTTTTCGGAAATCCCGATTGGAATCGGTTTAGCGGCATTGTCGACGCTTGCCTCGGTCAAACGCTCGAAGGCGACCAATTGGGCCGGTAGCTTGGGCGAGTCTTCGGCTGTTGCGGTGACATTGAAGGTCGCGACGGCAAATTTAGCGCCCTGCGCCAAGCCGCTCGACATCATTCCGCCGCCCATCATGCCCATGCCGCGGGTTTCGTTTGCCGAGTCATTCTCCTCCATGCTGCCATGATCGCTTTGCATGCCGTGCATGCGTTCATACATCGGCGGCATCGCACCGGTATACGGCAAACTATACATAACGAGCTTCGACCCGACTTCGCGCCCGCTAAAGTCGAGCCAAAGATCGACCCTCTCGCCGGGCGCCAGCATGATGTAAGGGCGCGTTTCCGGCTTTTCCAGTAAATGGGCGTCGGTGCCGATCGCAGTCAACGGCGTACCGTCATCCCAACCTAATTTATAGATTCTGGAATTGGAACCGTTTAAGGCCCTAAACCGGTAAGCCCGCGTCTTGACCGAGAACTCGGTATCCTCCTTGCCGTTGACGATAATTTTCTCACCGAGAAAACCCATCATTTTGTCGTGCATGCCATGCACATACCGTAGTTGGTTATTGGCATCGAAGCGCCTGTCTTGCAGCACTAACGGAACATCGTATTCGCCGCTGGGCAGTCCCAAGGCTTTTTCAGTATCGTCGGTGACTTTAATCAACCCAGCTAAGCCGAAATAGACTTGATCGCCGGTGACTTCATGCGCATGCGAATGATAAAAACTGGTTCCGGCAGGGTTCAAGACTTCGAATTCATACACATATTGCTCGCCAGGACCTATCGTATACATCGGATGCCCGTCGCTGGCTTGCGGTACATGCAGTCCGTGCCAATGAATGATCGATGGTTCGTTTAGCCGGTTACGATAATAAACCCTGACTTTTTGACCTTTGACCAGATTCATCACAGGCCCCAAAAAATTATCGCCGAGGTCCTGCAAGGTATCCTTAGGGCCTTTCAATAGCTTGCCATAATATTTTTGTACTTTTGACTTCTCCCCATTGCTTAGAATAGGCACGAAAGCGTTACGCGAGGTAAATTCGATTTCGACATCGGGGTTGAAGTCGGGGGAGGGCTCGCTCTTGATTTGTTTCATCGCCGCGGCGCTAATGCCGGGCAAGGAAGCTGCGGCCACGCCGAAAAACGAATATTGTAAAAACTGACGTCTTTGTTGATTGATTAGTTTTGTCATTGTTCCTTCCTCTTTTTTGTAATTATATTTTGCCGAACGAATGCATGATTACAATTTCTCTAAACAGCATGGTCTTGTCGCCGCCGTCGTGTTCGTTATACCCATCGTAGATCAAAATTTGGCACCGGGGTGTCCGTCAAAGGACGCCGTGAACACGCCCATGTAGGCTCTATGCCAGCTCCATGCTGGCAAAGCCTTTGTCGGACACCCCGGCACCACCTCGGGCACTGCCGAAATTTGAAGTGCGAAAGGTATATGATTAAAATCTGAACATGAGGGAACTGATGATCGGTTGAATCCGCCTATTTTTTTATTCTTTCCAGCTTCACAAAACTGTACCCGAAGGAAACGTCCGGGTCGTCGTGAATATCCTCACGATGCGTTTCCAACCAATGATTATTGTCGATTTCCGGAAAAAAAGTATCGCCTTCGAACGCACGCCTAACCTCGGTTAGGTATAGGTAATCGGCAACCGGCAGCATGGCCTCGTAAAATGTCGCTCCGCCGATCACGAAAATTTCGTTATGATTACGGCAACTTTCCATCGCGCTTTCGATATCGTTATATACCTCGCAGCCCGAAGGACGGTAATCGGGATTACGCGTAATAACGATATTGATCCGTCCCGGCAACGGCCTGCCGATCGACTCGTACGTTTTACGGCCCATCAATATCGGCGATCCCATCGTGATGGATTTGAATTTTTTCAGGTCCGCGGATAAATGCCACGGCAAGCGGTTATCGATACCGATCGCGCGATTACTAGACATGGCGACGATTAGAGATATTTTCATTTTGTTAAAAAAAGGTCTTTGCTATTCTTGGAAGATTTGTTTTGGAATTCATCATACTATGAAAAACGTTTTGCTTGTATTTACCGGCGGCACGATCGGATCGGAGGCTTCCTGCGGCACGATCGCAACTTCCGTCAACGCGCCTTACCGTTTACTGCAGCTATTTGAACGACAGTATCCGGAACATTCACAAATCGACTTCACAACGATACGACCGGTTCAAATTTTAAGCGAAAATATTACACCTACCTTCTGGGAAACACTGATTAAAACCATCGAGGCAGAGCAACCGGAACGCTACGACGGCGTCATCGTCACGCACGGCACCGATACCTTAGCCTATACCGCCGCCGCGTTAAGTCTTTATTTCCATGCGCTAAACAAACCGATGCTGCTGGTATCGAGCGACCGCCCCCTTGATCATCCCGAGGCCAACGGCTTGAACAATTTTATAGCCGCGGTCGAATTCATCCGTCAGCGCCGCGAAACGGGCGTTTTCGTCCCTTATCGAAACCCGGGCGAATACACGCAAATCCATTTAGGCAGCCGCCTGGCTTCTTCGCTGCAACTCAGCGGCGATTTTATCAGCGTGCAAAACAAAAGCTATTGCCGTTTCGAAAACGGCGTTTTTTCCGAACCGCTCATCACGCTTAAAAACAAAGCCGGCACGGCTTTCGATTTAAAACCGGATTTCTCGAAACGCATCGCATTAATCAGGCCTTATCCGGGTTTGAATTACACGCTATTTAATCTTGATGGCATCGATGCGGTATTGCACGATCTCTATCATTCCGGCACAGCGTGCGCTTCGATGCAGTGGGGCGCTGATTGCTCATTGCTGCCGTTCATCGAACGTTGCCGTAAGCAGGGCATTCCGGTTTATCTGGCGCCGTCGATACACTCCGATAGCGCCTACGAAAGCACGCGAGAATTACTCGAACAAGGCGCCGAAATGCTTTGGAATCTGTCGCTCGAATGTGCTTATGTGAAACTGCTGCTGGCTTACGGTAATTTTAGCGAAGACGGAATTACAAAGTTTATCGAACGGGATATTGCCGGAGAGCACGTTGCCTGTGCAAAAAGCAATTCCGTATGACCTTATTTATTTCACAAATCAAAATTTCAACGCCGCAAAATCAAAATCCTACTCCCTTTGATACTCAAAAAATAGCTATACCTTTCGCACTTCAAATTTCGGCAGTGCCTGAGGAGGCGCCAGGGTGTGCGGCAAAGGCTTTGCCAGCATGGAGCTGGCATAGAGCCTACAGGGATGTATTCACGGCGTCCTTTGACGGACACCCTGGTGCCGAATTTTGATCTGCGATGGGTATAACTTCATAAAGGTATGGTGTGTGGGGTGTGGCTAGCTAGGAAGTCGGCAGCAGGGGCAGATTTTTGCTCCTGCAAAATCTGCATTCACACCATCCTTGGCGCTGAGCTGCCGTCAAGTCCCCATGTATGGGTTCACGGCCCTCCTCGATAGACACATCCCATGCCGTTTATTCTTAGACGGTTTTTCAATCAAAAGGGAGTAAAAAGAACATTTGAACCCGAAGAAGCGCTCTAAATAGCTACTGAAAGTGAGAATACTGGAGTTGGATAATCACCAAAAAAACTGTTCCTCAGTCGATTTTATTAGGTTCCAGAGATTCTCACTATAGACATAAAAATGATTTTTAGGTCGCTCTAAACAAGTAAAAATCCGGATTTTATTTCAACATTTGTACGGTTAAAATGTTAGTCTTAGCCGACCGATTAACCCTAACAACAATAATACAATAATGGAAAACGGCACCTCATCCGAACTTACGGCGCCTTATATCGTCGGCATCGGCGCCTCGGCCGGCGGCCTTGAGGCTATCGAGTCATTCTTCAAGAAAATGCCGATCAATTCCGGACTCGCATTTGTCGTCGTTCAACATCTTTCGCCCGATTATAAAAGCCTGATGGCTGAATTACTGTCCAAGCATACCGAAATGCCCGTACATCGGATCGAGGATGGCATGGCAGTCAATCAGAACCACATTTACCTGATACCCCCTCGACAAAACCTAACCATTTTTCACGGCAAACTGTTGCTCAAGGAACAAGTTCGAACCGAAGGACTTAACCTGCCAGTCGATATCTTCTTGCGATCTCTAGCCGAGGATGCAGGAAATCGCGGGATTGCGATTATTTTGTCCGGAACAGGCAGCGATGGCACTCGCGGCATTCGGGCGATCAAGGAGCACGGCGGCATGGTGATGGTTCAAGACGAAGAATCCGCCAAATTCACCGGCATGCCGAACAACGCAACCGCGACCGGACTTGCCGATTTTATTCTTGCGCCGGACGAAATGCCTCCGCAGTTATTATCCTTCATTAAACATCCTTATTCCGGCAGCCTGGAAACGGACATCATCCCACAAGGCGGCACCAGCATTACCCGCATCTTCGCGCTGCTTCGCGAAAAATGCAAAATCGATTTTACCTATTACAAACCTAGTACTGTAATGCGCCGCATCGAGAGACGGGTCAGCATCAATCAACTTGCCGATTTGACCGAATATGTCCGGTTCATGGAAACGAACCAGCAAGAAATCAATACCCTCTATCAAGAGCTTTTGATCGGTGTGACATGTTTTTTCCGGGACGAATTCGTTTTTCAAGAGTTCAATGAAAAATGGCTACCTGAATCGATCGGAAAACTGCAAGGAGATGACCTACGTTTGTGGGTAACCGCATGCTCGACTGGCGAAGAGGCTTATTCGCTGGCGATGTTACTCGCCGAATCTCGTGAGCAATCCGGACATTACTTCCGCATCAAAATATTCGCGACCGATATCGATCAAAACGCTATCGAGAAAGCGAGCGCCGGTTTGTACCCTGAAAGTATTGCCGCCGATGTGCCGCCGGAACTATTGAGCAAATATTTTTCACGCAAGGAAGATAATTTTCAAGTCACGCAAAAAATTAGAGAAATGGTGGTTTTCGCCCAGCATAACCTGATCAAGGACCCGCCATTCACCAATATTCATATGATCAGTTGTAGAAACGTGCTGATTTATCTGCAGCCGGTTTTACAGAAAAAAATCTTAGAATTATTCAATTTTTCGCTGACCAAGGACGGTTTGCTACTGCTCGGCACCAGCGAAACTATCGGCGATATGGTCGATTATTTCGACTTTGTCAGTCCTAAAACCAAACTATACCGCTCCAAAGGTAAATACAAAGCGACCGAGCTGACACCTTTGGAACAGCGCCCAATTACCGGTTCTAGCTTTCAACCTTCCTTCACAACGACTGTCAACCGCCCGGCCATCAACCGTTTTTCCGAAGACCGGACGTTAGAGCGTTTCGTCAACGGCATTGCAGGGGATATTTTGCCGTTTACAATGTTGGTTAACGAAAACATGGAAATCTCGCATACCTTCGGTGAAGCCAGAGACTATTTATCCTATCCCAGCGGTAAAATCAGCAGCGACGTCACGAAAATCGTCATAAAGGATCTGGCAATACCCATTGCAACCGGCATTAATAAAGCGTTAAAAGGCACGAATGAAATCGTCTTATCCAATATACGCATTCACGACCATGATCAATTAAGAACGGTCACGCTAACCATCAAAAACCTGCCCGGCAAGAAAAGCCAGGAAAAATTGCTCGCGGTCATGATCAGCGAAACGACCGAGCCCAATAAGCCGAACTCGACCGAACCTTTATCCTACGACGTCGACATGGATGCACGACAACGCATCAATGACCTGGAGCAGGAATTACAATTCACGCGAGAAAACCTGCAAACGACGGTAGAGGAATTGGAAACATCCAACGAAGAGCTGCAAGCAACCAATGAAGAACTGCTAGCCAGCAACGAAGAACTGCAAAGCACCAACGAAGAGCTGCAATCGGTCAATGAAGAATTGTATACCGTCAACGCCGAGTATCAAGGCAAGATCACCGAATTAACGCTGCTTAATAACGACTTGGATAATTTGTTCAATAGCACCAATATCGCGACACTATTTCTCGACGAAAATCTCGAAGTCAGGCGCTTTACTCATCAACTCGAGTCGATATTCCATATCCGAGACAACGATCTCGGCCGGCCCTTTTTTCATTTGTCGCATTCGATTCTCGATATCAATCTGGATGCAATCGTCAACGAGGTGTCCGAAAATCAAACGCCGTTCGAACAGGAACTGCAAACCGCCAATGGCGATTGGTATCTATTGCGTGTTTTACCCTACGCCATATCCGACAATGCCTATGCCGGCATCATTCTGACTTTCATCGATATCGACCGGCTAAAACGCACCGAAACCGAGCTTAAGATACGCGAAAAAATGGAACGCGAACGCTTAGCCAATTTCGCGCTTTATTCTGACGACGCGATCACGTTGCAAGACTTGGACGGCAACATCGTCACCTGGAACCGCGGCGCCGAAAAACTCTACGGATGGACTGAACGGGAAGCGCTGGGCATGAAATTTCAATCGCTTATGCCGTCTGCCGACATCTCGATCGCTGCTAAGCTGCAGCAAAAAAATCATCTAGGCGAAGCCGTATCGCAATTTGAAACTCGGCGTATCACCAAAAGCGGTAAATTGATCGATGTTTCCGTCACGGCTTCGCTACTTTATTCCGAAAGCCAAGGCAACGAATTGATCGCCTTGACCGAACGCGATATCAGCGCACATATGACGGCGGTCAAAAACGATTGCGTCAGTTGCCTTCAGCGCCTTGCTTCGCTCGTGATGGATACCGAGGAAGCATTGCTTTTACTGGACCCGCAAGGAAAAATAACCGCTTGGAATAAAGGCGCCGAGATTTTATACGGTTGGCTCAAGCAAGAAGCCATAGGCCGCAATATCGCAGACCTAACGCCCGAATCCGGTAGAACACAAGTACTGCGCTTTATCGCCGGATTGACGCGGGGATGTTCGGTCCCGCAAACGCTATCGATCCAAAGACTCACCAAGGACAATCAAGAATTAGCCGTCAAAATAAACGCATCGGTTCTCGGAGATCACGTCGGAGAAGCGCTTTTGATTGCATTCAGCGAACAACGACACTAAACCGGCACGCAAGATGAAGAAAAATCCAGCGGATATCGACGATTTAAGACATGAAGCGGAAGCCTTAATCAATTTCGAGCCGAACCATCTCGATGCGGATTTGCCGCTTGATTTGCAGACGCTGTTTCACGAGCTGAATGTGCATCAAATCGAACTGCGCATGCAAAACGAACAGCTCGTAGAAGCGCAGCAACAACTCATTGCTTCAAGAAACGACTTCATTACACTTTTCGACCTAGCGCCGGTAGGTTTTTTAAGACTGGATGAAAAAGGACGCATTTTGCAATCGAATCAAACCGTGCAAGAAATGCTCGGTAAAAGCCATAGCGAATTACGCGATAAGTTTCTAACCGCTTTTATTCATGTCGACGACTTGAGTATTTTTAACGCACGTTACAACGCTTTTTATAAAAAACCGGACGGAAAGCATATCGAATTGCGATTGCTCGATAGACACAAAAAACCTATTTACATTGAACTCAGCGGACGCTTGATAAAAAAGCAAACCGGCGCGAGTGTCGATTTCAATCATGATTGTTTACTGGTCAATATCATTACTATCGGCGAACGCAAAAAAATGGAAGAGCAACTAAAACTTGCCGCGAAAGTGTTCGAGCATAGCCAGGAAAGCATCATGATTACCGCGCCCGATACGACCATTCTCAAAATAAACTTCGCTTTTACCGCGGTAACGGGCTATAAACCGGCCGAAGTCATCGGCCGAACGCCGAAAATTCTCTCCTCCGGACGACAAAGCCCTGAGTTCTACCGCGATATGTGGCAAAAAATCAACAAAGAAGGCTGTTGGCAAGGCGAAATCTGGAACCGTAGAAAAAATGGAGATTTATACGCCGAATGGCTCAGTATTTGCCGCATCAACGATAAATTCGGTCGCGTCAGTCATTATATCGGCATATTTTCCGACATCACGCTACGCAAACTCAATGAGAAACAAATCGAACAATTGGCTTATTTCGATCCCTTGACCGAACTGCCTAATCGCGCTTTATTGAACGACCGGCTCAAGCAAGGCATCGTTCAAGCCGTACGCCATAAACTATGGCTTTCGGTGTTTTTTCTCGATCTGGATCGCTTCAAAATACTCAACGATACCCTCGGTCATTTTGCCGGCGACTTATTGCTGCAAAATGTGGCTAAACGCCTCAAAAGCTGCGTGCGAGAAAGCGATACGGTCGCGCGTTTCGGTGGCGACGAATTCGTTATTTTATTGACCGATTTCGTCGACGAGCAGAGTGCGGCACTACATAGCGCCGAGATCGCCAAAAAAATACTCGATGTGTTATCGCAACCTTTCGATTTATCCGGCAACCAGTTCATCACATCGACGAGTATCGGATTCACGCTATTTCCGAAGGATGGCTCTTCGGTCGATGAATTGATCAAAAACGCGGATGCCGCGATGTATCACGCAAAAGCTTCGGGACGCAATAATTACCAATATTTCTCCGATAATATGCGCTCCGAGGCGCTCACCCGCAGCACGCTTGAAAACGATCTGCATCATGCCCTGCCCAATCATGAGTTTATCGTATACTACCAACCCTTGATCGATTTACAAACAACACCGAATCAAATTATCGGTTTCGAAGCGTTGTTACGCTGGAATCACCCGAGAAAAGGACTGATTTCACCCGATGACTTCATTCCGATTGCCGAAGAAACCGGTATGATCGTTGCAATCGGCGAATGGGTTTTAAAGTCCGCTTGTAAGCAATTCAAGATTTGGCGCGATCAAGATCAACCGCAATTAAAAAAAATCTGCGTCAATCTATCGGCACGACAATTTCTGCAAAATGATTTGGTCCATTCGATCAGGCAGTGCCTGGATAGCACCGGACTTGACGCGAGGTTTTTAGAAATCGAAATCACCGAAACCGTCATGATGCAACATATGTCCGCCGTGATACGCATTTTGCAACAATTGATGCAAATGGGCATAACCGTATCGTTGGACGATTTCGGCACGGGTTATTCCTCGTTAACGTATCTTAAAAAATTTCCGATTAATTCGATCAAGATCGACCGCTCCTTTGTCCGTGACATATTGAACGACCCTGACGATAAAGTGATTGTCCACTCCATCATTTCGATTGCCCGTCACATGCGTTTGGATATCATTGCCGAAGGCATTGAAAATAACGAACAAGCCACCTACTTGATGCAAGCGGGCTGCCGTTTCGGACAAGGCTTTTTATATTCCAAACCGCTTCCCGCCGATGGATTGATCGATTTATTTCCGATGTTCGACTAAACCTATCGTCCATAACATGAATTGCCTTGTGATAAGGCTTTTTAAAAACTACAATGCCAATCAGTTCTTCTGTCCGCTGGAGGCTTGAAATGCGCAACTCACTCGTATTGACGCTCGGCATTGCCGTTTTGTTCGGTTGCGAGCAATCGACCGAGACACCGAAAACCGACCCGCTCGAGCCTTCTACTTCTCCCCCTCCGCAGACTCAGACCGCTCCTACAATCCGCTATTCCGAAGAAGACAAACTACTAGGTTTACCGCCGGTTCCCATCCCCGAAAACAATCCGCAAACACCGGGCAAGATCGCGCTCGGCGACAAACTTTTTCACGACAAACGCTTTTCGATCGACGGCACGGTCAGTTGCGGGAATTGCCATGACGAAAACAAAACCTTTACCGACAATCTACCCGTCTCAGTCGGCCACAGCGGCAAAACCGGCACACGCAATGCGCCGACGGTGCTGAACGCGGCCTTTTATCATTCCCAATTTTGGGACGGGCGCGAACCCGATCTCGAAAATCAAGCGAAACAGCCGTTCATCAACCCGGTCGAACACGGCCTGCCCAATCACGACCCGATTCTCGATATCGTCCGTAGCGATCCGGATTATCAACAGTCTTTTCAAGACGTCTTCGAAGTTGCAGGCGATGCGCTGACGATCGATCATGTCGTACAAGCGATCGCCAGTTTCGAGCGTACTCTTGTCACCGGCAACTCGCCGTTCGACCGTTTCTATTTCAAAGGCGAAACCGATGCGATGACCGATGCGCAAATTCGCGGCTTCAACTTATTCATCGGACAAGGCCGGTGCGTCTCTTGCCATGTGATCGAGCAAGATAATGCGACCTTCACCGACAGCCGCTTTCACAATATCGGTATCGGCATCGATCTTATCGAGCAAGACATTCCGGCCTTGTCGCAAGCCTTCCTCGAGGCGAAATATCAGGGTAAAGACGTCGATATCATGGTACTGACCGATCCGAAATCGTCGGAACTCGGCCGCTTCGCGGTCACCGACGAATTGAACAAGATCGGCGCATTCAAGACGCCGACGCTACGCAATGTCGAATTAACCGCGCCCTACATGCATGACGGCAGCGTGAAAACCTTGCGCGAAGTCATGGTGCATTACAACAACGGCGGCGTCTCGGATGCCGGCGCGCGCGTCAACGATTTCTTGAGCGGCGGCATACGTCCGCTCAACTTAACCGGTGCGCAAATCGACGATTTGGTCGAGTTCATGAAAGCATTGACCAGCCCTAAAAAACCGGCCGAACCCGAATCGGCTCTAGCGGTTAATTGAAGGAGACTTGAACGATGAATACGATCCATAAAAGCCGCCGGAGTTTTTTGAAAACAGCGGGAGCCGCAGCCCTTGGCAGCACGTTACCGATCAGCCTGATTGAATTGGCTTTTGCCGACACGGCCGAAAACTTCACGTTCGCCTATATTTCCGATGCCCATATTCAGCATATCGAAGGCACGCGTTTCGTCCGCAATTGGGACCGGGGACTGATTCGCGCAGTGGCAGAAACTAATCTACTGGTACCGAAGCCCGATTTCGTGTTTTTCGGCGGGGATTTGGCCCAACTCGGCACGAAAGCCGAATTGGATCACGGGGCCGAAATCATGTCGGCATTGCGCTATAAAGTCCACTATGTGATGGGCGAGCACGACTATTATCTCGACCTCGGCGACTATTGGGAGCAACTGTTCGGCGCGCAATATTACAGCTTCAATCATAAGGGCGTGCATTTCATCGTATTGAATAGCATCCGAACTTACGACGACTGGACTTTCAACCGCTGGCCGAGCAACGAACAGCGTATGCTGGAAATGGCCGGACTCGACAATCCGAACGGATCGCCGTTCATGGTCGGCGAGGAACAAAGAAACTGGCTCAAATCCGATTTATCCAAAGTCGCCAAAACTACACCGATCGTCGTGTTATCGCATTCGCCGCTGCAAAAAATCTTCAAAGGCTGGAATTTCTGGACCGAAGACGCCGAAGAAATCCAAGCCTTACTCAAGCCCTTCGATAAGGTATCGGTTATATATGGCCATGTACATCAAATCCAATACAACCAAATCGGCAACATCAGCTTCAACTCGGTCATGGCCACCGCATGGCCGTGGCCCTATCCGCAGTCTTACGCTCAAGCCGAGCAATATCTACCGAAATTAACCGTCCCGATGAACCGTGCCGATCCTTTTTTCGAGCGCGACGCAACCGGTTGGCAGTTTATCAATACCAGTAACGGCAATGTCGATCTGCATTACACGCTGTATAACAACACCGCGCGTTCGGTGATCTACAATACTAAAACCAAACAACCGGAAGACAGCGCTTATCAAAGCGAAGACGCACGCATTCCGCCGCAAACGCATTTCTAGGATTCCAACAGGGAGAACCGCATGAAACTCAAACCCATTAAAGCTATCCTGTTGCTGCCGTTGGCGCTGACATTCGCAATGCCCATTGCTTCCGCCGATGAATTTACCGATGCCGATCTGGAACGCTGGCAACAACAATTCATGGGCGTCGTCCAACAAGGCCGAGGCCTATGGACCAGTCCTGAATTAGGTACCAACGGCGTCGCCTGCGCACAGTGCCATCCGAATGCCGCGAACACGCATCCTGAAACTTATCCGAAATTTCAAAAACAGCTAGGTAAAGTCGTGCCGATGTGGGAAATGATCAATTGGTGTCTGAAAAATCCGCTGGAAGGCCAACCGCTCGCCGCCGACGACCCGAAAATGACCGCCATTCAGGCTTATGTGACGCACGAACGGCGCGGCGTGAAGCTGGAGCCGGGCAAGCATTGATCTTCTTCATGCTCGGGTTTTGCGCAATTTCGTAAAAACCTATAACTTAGCCGCCTTTCTCGCGGAGCGGGTTATTCAACCCGCTCCGAACGTTCATGAAAGCCTGGCAATCGCCCCAGCAAATGAAAGTGCGAGGCGCTGGGCATTATTACAGCATATTTTTACATATCGAAAAATTAGATAAGGACTTCGGATTTGCGAACTTTCACAGTAACGTTCATGAAGGCCTAGCCATCGCCCCGGCAAATGAAAGTTCTCTGGTGGGGAGGGTACGGTCACTCGCCCGACAGGACGCCGTGAATACGTCCCTGTAGGCTCGACGGCGGCTGTCCCTGCCGCCGACGCCTGTTGGTCGAGCAACCGCACCCTCTCCGGAACCGGCATTTGCTCTGTCGAGCGCCGTATATCGAAAAATTAGATAAAGGGTCTATATCTACGAACTTTCACAGTAACATTCCGATTTGCTTTACTATGGCAGGAATATTTAGGATTTCGCGATAAATAAATTCCTGGAGTTATACCATTCGCACTTCAAATTTCGTTATTACTTAAGGAGGCGCCTGGGTGTTCGGCAAAGGCTTTGCCAGCATAGAGCCTACATGGACGTATTCACGGCGTCCTTTGACGAACACCTCGGTGCCGAATTTTGATCTACGATGGGTATATTTGCCATGAAGTCCTTATATTTTTTCGGCCAAAAAATTTGTGGATAAATTTTTGATGAAAGCGACTACCGGCATGCCGGATATAAAAAATATCTCGGGCGATATCAAGCTTGAGCAAATCGATGCGGATACCTGGTCAATTCATTTGGCCGGCAACTGGACTCAAGGCGCTAATATAAAACCTGTCGAACAAGTATTGGCACAACTTGCAACCGCCACACCCTTTGCGCGATTAACGCTGCAAGCCGGCGATCTCGACCTTTGGGACAGCCGCTTGCCGACGTATCTGCTCGAAATCGTGGACTATTGCCAAACCAAGCGCATCCAACCCGATTTATCGGGCCTGCCGGATGGCGTTCAAGGCCTACTCAATCTGGCTCGAGCCGTTCCGGAACGAGCCGGCGATCGCCGTTCGGCACAACAAACACCGGCCTTGGCTAAAATTGGCAAGATGGTTTTAAGCGGACTGGCCGACGCCAAAGGGCTCGTTATATTTATCGGCGAAACGGTGCAGGCCGGGATTTCGCTAATGCGAGGCAAAGCACGGTTTCGTGCCGTCGATTTATTTTTGTGCATACAAGAGGCGGGCCCCGGAGCCTTGGCGATCGTTACGCTGATCAGTTTATTGGTCGGCCTGATTCTGGCTTTCGTCGGCGCGGTGCAACTGGCGATGTTCGGCGCGCAAATTTTCATTGCCGACCTGGTTGGCTTGGGAACGGTACGCGAAATGGGCGCGTTAATGACGGCGGTCATTATGTCCGGCCGTACGGGAGCTGCCTATGCCGCGCAGTTGGGTACGATGAATGTCAACAGCGAAATAGACGCGCTCAAGACCATGGGCATCTCACCGATGGAGTTTCTAGTGTTGCCGAGAATGTTGGCGTTAATCTTAATGCTGCCGCTGTTGTGTATCTATGCCGACTTTATGGGCATACTCGGCGGAGCCATCGTCACTACCAACGCCTTCGATGTATCCTTGACCCAATATTTTAATCAACTCAGCAAGGCCGTCGATCTAACCGACTTTAGCATAGGTTTATTTAAAAGTTTGGTATTTGCTGTACTGATCGGCACGGCCGGCTGCATGCGAGGCATGCAATGCGGACGCAGCGCCTCGGCGGTCGGCGATGCCGCGACGGCCGCGGTTGTCAACAGCATCGTCTATATCGTCGTGGCCGACTCGATCATCACCTTGATCTGCAATCGGCTGGGCATTTGAAAACATCTCGGAAGTCATCATGAACACGCCTCATATCACGGTAAAGGATTTGACGATGGCTTACGGCGATTTCGTAATTCAGCGCGATTTGAATTTCACGATTAACCGCGGCGATGTTTTCGTAATTATGGGCGGCAGCGGTTGCGGCAAAAGCACGCTGCTCAAACACTTAATCGGCCTTCTGCAACCGGCACAGGGCGATATCATTTACGATCGGCAAAATTTTTGGCGCGCAAGCGATGCGGAACGCATTCGAATCTTGCGGCGCATAGGCGTGCTGTATCAAAGCGGCGCCTTATTCAGCTCGCTTACTTTGGCCGAAAATATTGCCTTGCCGCTCGGTGAATTTACCGATTTCAGCCGCACGGAAATCGCCGATATCGTTTCTTACAAACTCGCATTGGTAGGCCTTGCAGGTTTCGAAGACTATTATCCTTCTGAAATCAGCGGCGGCATGCAAAAACGGGCGGGACTGGCCAGAGCGATGGCACTCGACCCGGAAATACTGTTTTTCGATGAGCCATCGGCCGGGCTCGACCCTGTCAGCGCAAGGCTTTTGGACGATCTGATCATCAATTTAAGCGATGCATTAGGCACGACGATTGTCGTTGTTACGCACGAACTGGCCAGTATCTTTGCCATTGGCACGAACGCGGTGTTTCTCGACCCCGAAACCAAAACCATGCTGGCAACCGGTTCACCTAAACGCTTGCTGGACGAATCCAAAGATTCCAAAATCATTCAATTCTTGACTCGAGGCGAGGGCAATGTCGAGACAACGCGTTAATAGGGAGCTAGCAGTCTTATGAGTAAACCGATAAACCCATTGGCGATAGGTAGTTTTACGGTCGGAGCGGTCGCACTGGTTATCGTAGCCTTGTTTATGTTTGGCGGCGGCCAGTTTTTTAAATCGGACAAAGTTTACTTCGTGGTGTTCTTCGACTCTTCGCTCAATGGCTTAAATATTGGAGCCCCGGTGAAAATGCAGGGCGTGCAGATCGGCGAAGTTACCGATATCGCATTACAATTCGATAAAACCTCGATCAAGATTTATAAACCCGTCGTGGTGGCGATCGATCGCAGTAGGGTGATAGGCTCGAGTGGTAGAGCCATTACAGACGAAGAACGCCTGGCCCTTCGGGACAGATTGGTTAAGGCCGGATTTCGCGCTCGTCTGGAAACACAAAGCTTATTGACTGGCCTTCTTTATGTCGATGTAGATAAGCACACTAATAAGCCTCCCGTGTTTGCTAAGCTGGAATATAAAGGGATTCCGGAGTTTCCGGGCATCCTAACAACCAGCGACGAAATCCTGCATTCGGCGGAAGAATTCCTCAATCAATTACGCGCATTGCCGCTGGAACAAATCGTCACCGACTTTGCCGACAATTTAAGAGAAATGAAAGACCTGCTGGCATCCGATGAACTCAAGCAATCCCAAGTTTCTCTCGCTCATGCTATGGAGGGAATGGAAAAGGCGGTCGGCACGCTCAATCGCAACCTTGAACCGATGCTCAAATCAACGCATACGGCTATCGATAATACGAATTTATTGGTCCAAGATTCCAGGTCGATGGTTCAGGATATCAAACCTATTTTGGCTTCCGCTAACAACGCCTTGACTGCTGCGACCGCCGCCTTGAATAAGGCACAGGACTCGGTAGCCATGGTTGGCGATACCTTTGGCCCGGAATCGGCTTTAATCGAAACGCTCGAATCGGTTAACGATGCATCGCGGTCGATCAAAATACTGGCCGATTATTTGGAACGGCATCCGGAATCGTTAATTTCCGGTAAACATAACTAGAGAATGTTGAATTATGAATGCAATCCGGCCTTTTTGTTTGCCCGTCTTGACCTGTTTATTCTTAACCTTAACGGGATGCATGGGCGGGACAACTCCGCCTTCTCAATTTTATCTTCTCGAACCGGTCAATGAAAAAGAAAGCAGTGCTATCGCAACGAGAGCAAAGCCTGTTATCGCACTTGGTCGGGTGCGCATTCCTCGTTATATCGATAGGCCGCAAATTGTCGTCGGAGCCGGTGGAAATACCTATCACTTGAACGAATTCAACCGTTGGGCCGAATCGCTCGATACCAATATAAGCCGCGTACTGACGCAAAATCTTTCAATGCTCGTCCCTGCCGAGGTCGTAGATGCTAGATCTTCAAACTTAGCCAGACAGGCTAAGCTACGCATCTCGTTGACTATTTTGGAGTTTCATGTCGATCAGCATGGACACGCCGGTTTAACGGCGCAATGGTTTATCAGTCGCGGTCAGGATGTCATACAAAACCGTCAAGTCTCTTACCGTTTGCCGGGATCAACCGATGATTATTCGACCATCGTGGTAGCGCTCAATGAATGCCTGAATCGAATGAGCCATGAATTGTCGATATCGCTTCAACAAGTGCTTCAAGAAATGAGACGCTAGCCAGATCAATCGATGTGTTTCCAGGCCCCTGCGTTGGCGGCTTAGGATTTGCTTCGGATAAATATACTCATAGATCAAAGTT
Source organism: Methylotuvimicrobium alcaliphilum 20Z (assembly GCF_000968535.2). Lineage (NCBI taxonomy): Bacteria > Pseudomonadati > Pseudomonadota > Gammaproteobacteria > Methylococcales > Methylococcaceae > Methylotuvimicrobium > Methylotuvimicrobium alcaliphilum. The sequence continues at coordinate 4,404,723 of NC_016112.1, read as the reverse complement.
CGGCACCGGCGTCCTGTCAATTGAGCCACCGAACCTCCTTCCAACAGTCGTCGAAGTTATTTCATGCTCGTTCCTAATCCTCAGATTTCCCGTCAATGAGCTCCCAAACCGGAAGCAGTAAGGTTCGGCAATGGTCTTCAAATATCTCATTCAACAATTCCACCGGATTGTAGCCTTCGAGAAATAATTTTCTAAGCTCAGGTTCATAAGCTTTTTCGATAGCACGGGTTAGTTGGTCGATTGCCGACTCTATGGCTGGTTTCGCCGCGCGGCTGCTTTGCGACAATTTATGCGCTTGTTTAACATAAGCGAAGGCCGGCTCGACGAAAAACGCATCGGGTCTGTGCAATCCTTGCCGATAGATTTCAATCCAAGCTTCCAATTCGCCTAACGCACAATAGTCCGGCTCGAACGTTATATCCTGGTCGAGAGCGATCAAGCAAGTCTGTTGAGGTTCGATTTGATTGATCATCAGATGATGCAACCAGGCAAGCATAAAATCCTTGCCTTTCAAATCGGCGTAACGATAAAACAAACTGCCGCGCTCATAACGATTGCCGAGTTTACCGACTAACCGATAACTTCCGACCGCCAGATCGACCGATAAATCCTCGAGCGGTTTGCCGAGCGCCTTGGCCTTGATTGCTTCGGCAAAGGCATCGATGCTTTGTTGCTGCCGGGCAAACTCGAGATCGCCGGCCACGCCCGATAGCCATCGCCCCTGTGCCTTCAGTTTTTGTGCAGTCAACGGTTTGTCGTGCAGTACCCCATCGATCCATTCGTGATAAATCGCATAACCGTCCAATTGACCGATCGCGAAGGGTTCGCGCTCCTCGGCATCCGCTGCAATGCCGTTGAAACGGACATCGAGTCGGCGTTGCATGAAATATTTTTGCGGATGTCGGTAAAATGCGAACAATTCGCCTATTTCAATGATTGTTTGGTCGGTTTCGTCCTCTAAACTGCCTTGCCACCAAGGTGCCGGCTCCGGTTTGGGCTTAACCAACGCCGCTGCTGCCTGGCAATCGGCCTCGGAATAACTGAACAAAGCCGATTCCGGCTCGAAATAACGCGGGCTGAAAGCCTGTAGCGGATGATAGGTCACGCCATTGTCCAGGCCGTAATGATCGCGAAGCACGGCGAGCAGTTCGCTGATTACGACCGAAGGCGGTATCGTTTCGTTATGGCTAATCGACCGCCCGATATAAGTCACAATCAATTGTTGCCGCGTCGACAGCAGGATTTCCAGAAACTGATAACGGTCGTCGGAACGGCGTGAGCGGTCGCCCTTGCGGAAATTGGCGGCAAGCAAATCGAAGGTCGGATTGCGGTCGACTTTCGGAAACTCGCCGTCGTTCATACCGAGCAAGGCGATTACTTTAAACGGAATCGAGCGCATCGGTAGCATCGAACAAAACGTGAGTTGACCGCGTAAAAAGCCGTTTGACGATTTGTGTTCTTCCAATCGGCCTTCAAGCCAGGCGCAGACGACTTGCCACTCGATCGGCGCGTTGTGAATTTCGGGCAATCTTTCGGTTAATTCCGCCAATAATTCGTTGAGTTGTTGGCGCTCGACGGCATCGGCTTCGGGCAATAATTGATCGGCATAATAATAAAGCTTTTCGCCCCATGCCTTGAGCGATTTAGCCATGCTTAAATCATTGCCGGCTCTAAACAACAATTGCATAAAATCGTTCAAGCCGCCAAGCGCCAACGCCGAAGAACCTTCGATATCGATATAAGGCAAGACGCCGTCGACAAAATCGTCGTCGGTGCCGACCGCATAACCCATCAACAAACGACCCAATGCGGCTTGCCAGGTATTTTCATCGAGCTCGGGCAGGCCCAATTCGCGTTTATGTTCGGCCGATTTTCCCCAACGCACTTGCGTATCCCGAACCCAATGTTTGATCAATTCCAAATCGGTTTCGGACAAGCCGAAGCCCGGATAAACCGACGGTTTTTCGAGCAAATCCAGGACCGAGCGCCAACCGAACCGACTTTGGCTCAGCTTCAAAAAAACAATAAAAGCATCCAATGCATGATTACTCAAGCGCAGACTGCGGTCGGCCACCGCATGCTGAATATCGTCGAATACCGCGGAAATAAACGGTTCGTATAGTTCGATATCCGGCGCCATTACGACGATATCGCGCAGATCCAACTCGGAGTCGTTTTCTAATGCGGCCAACAGTTGGTTTTTCAAGACTTCGACTTCGCGCATACGGGAATGGCACGCATGAATAGCGATGGACCCGTCGCGGGTTAAAGGCGTCGATTCGCTGTCGTTATTGAGAATGTCGTTTTGCAGCTGCCGCAGTACCGTGCTCGGCTCGTCTTGTTCGAAACTGTCCAGCTCTAATTCGAACTGCACCTGCTCCAACAACATCTCTTGAAATTCGCGGCCTTGTTGACCCAATGCCGCCAACAGCGGATGCCCGCCGGGATCCTCCCGATCGATACGCTGACGCTTAGTCGCCAAATCCGCCCAAAAAGCTTGAGCGGGGTTGAGCAAATACAAGTGCACTTGCGCATGATTCGCCAATCCCTGTAAAAAACCGAGAAACAGGGGCGGCATGGTATTGACGCCGAAGATCGAAATTCGCTCAGGCAAAACGGCGGAAAATTGTCCAGGCGGCGCTGAATTAAAACGCTCGATCACTTCCAGCCATAAACTACCCCGATGCCTCGTGCCTGCATTTTCGGTAATCCGTTGCCATAACGCGCGTTGCCAGCGTTCGGTTTCCGTGTCGTAAAGCGTTTCGCCTTGCTGCCAGGCAGCCAGCATATCCGGACGCATGATTTGATATTGGTCGAAAATCAAGGCCAATTGTAACGCTAGCTGATAACGTTTTAAGGCCGCGGTTTCGCCGACCAAATAATTATTCAGCGGCGCAAATATTTCGTTGTCGAGTTCGCGAAGCAGTGCTTCGAAGCGCCAATGCAGCACATGGCGATTGAAGGCTTCGTCATTTAATCGACTGTCGATTCGTTGTGCTAAGGTACTGAAAAACCGTCCCGGAAATAAAAACTCATAATTCCCCCAGACGCCGAGCCGGCTTGCCAATTGCTGCGACAACCAACGTTCCATACCCTGGCTTTGAATCAGAAACACTTCTTTGACAAACGGTGAACTTAGCGGCCTGGTTTCGATGACGGCTGCCAAATGTTCGAGCAGATTTTCGGTTTTATTGGAACTGTGCAGAATGAACATGACTTGGTTTGATTTTTTTCGGTTTTGGCGGCAAGCTCTTGGGAAAATTATTTATCGGCGGGAGTATAACAAGCGGAGACCGTAAACTAAGGCTATCGGTTATACCTTTCGCACTTCAAATTTCGGCAGTGCCTGAGGAGGCGCCAGGGTGTGCGGCAAAGGCTATGCCAGCATGGAGCTGGCATAGAGCCTACAGGGATGTATTCACGGCGTCCTTTGACGGACACCCTGGTGCCGAATTTGTATAAACTAATGCTTTTGAGGATTACTATAGCCTTTTTGGGCTCTGTATAAAATATTTGCATCATTGGCCTATAAAACATTGAGCCTATTAAATACGAACTTTGGAACGATTAAACAATGAACGAAACCGAACAAGCTAAAAAAGTAAGACGCCTAACGGCAATCATTTATATCGTGTTAATGATTTTTTTAGTGATAGGAACTCTCTATTCCGAACAACGAAAGGAACAAGCGCGCGAGGCGCAAAAGCTTGCCGAACAAGGTATTATCGGGCAGCCATTCGAAGCGGAATAATTCGTATCAGAATCATTAAATAGGAAGCGACTCATGTTCATCAATAGCTTGCCGACTCTATTTACCTTTACCGACTTCATCAGTCCGATCGAAACCGTCCTCATTCTGGTCGCGCTTTTGTTACTCGTTCATGTTTCCACGCGAGAAGCGCTTTACGATAGGGCATGGCCGGCGGCGGCCACGCCTTACCAAGCCTTATTAAATATCTGGTTGGGACAGGCGCCTTTATGGAAGGCATTTTGGCCGTTTTTTATTTTCGTGAACGGCGTTTTTCTTTATATCGATTACCGGATCATGAACGTCACGTTTACGATCGCCAGTTGGAAAACGGTACATGGCATGCTCTTCATTCCGGTGATTTGGTGGATCGTATCGGTCTGGCGCTGCGCGAAATATACCCGCTACCGGTTCGCCAACACCTTGGCGAAAACCATGACACTGTATTTTTTATTCGACTGTTTTTTTCGCTTCGTCATCAGCGCTTATTATCCGAATAGTTTTTTCGATTGCCGTTTGTTGGTCATGGAGTATGGCGATTGCTTTTGAGTAAGGGGGGTGTAGAATCGAATACTCCAACCATTAAGCGGAGGACATGTTATGAGCTGCTGCGACGACCCTACCGAAATACACAAAGTCGATCCACGGGAGTTAGTCCGCGAACAACAACATTACGGTAATCTAGTTCGCGATTTATTCACCGACGATCCCGAAAAAGTCCTACTCAAACTACTAAACGAAAGCAATGCTTATCTCAGGGAGCTGGCCGCATTAAGAGCCCATTACCCGTCGGTCCGCTTGCGAGCGATCGAATTGTTGGATAAAAAAAGCCAAGCGGTACTCGAACAATTGATCGAACAAGAACCGGATTCGTCATTCGGAATCGCCGCAAAACAGCGCATAGAACAGTTAAGTAACGAAACCGGCCTATTCGGCAAATTGTTCAAGTCCTAATTGACCCAAACACAATTACAATAACAACACGAGGCGGAATCATGAAATCACTAGCACTAATCGGAACACTCGTCTTAATGACAGCTGCAACCAACTGTTGGGCTTACGGTAGCAGCAGTAGCACCAAATCTTGCGATAAGCCGCGCTTCAGCGACTTCAATCCGGCCGAAAAATCGGAAGTTCCCGCGCAATCGGCCTTTTCGTTTAGCGCATCCGGCGTTAGCGATCCGAATAGCATTAAAGTCACCGTAAAAAAACAACCTGTCGAACTTATCATCAACGAAAAAGGCATTGGTTATGAAGTTTCGGGAAATTTGCCTGAAAACTTAAGCGACACCTACGCCAGGATAGCTATCAGCGCCGACGGCCGCAACCGCTGCAAAGGTACGGACGGCTGGCTAGTCAAGATTACAGACTAATCGATCAGTCTAAAAAGAGCAGTTGAGAGCCTCAAACTACCGTTCGCCCCTGAGCCCTTCGGCTGCGCTCAGGAGAGCCCTGTCGAAGGGTGAACGGTAGTTTGAGGCTTCACCAGGCCGGTGAAAGTGTTGTAGACCCTTCATGCTTCGACTTGGCTCAGCACGAACGGTCTACAACACATGCCAACTCCTCTTTTCAGGATCATTCTTAAAAACTCGAAATCAGCCGGTGAAAAGCTTAGGAACGAGCAAGCCGGGGGGGATTGAGAATGCGCGGCGGTTGCGTCGATCTCAGGAAGCTGGAGCTTCCGGGGTGTCTTTCCCAAGCTGGAGCTCTCGCCGTTATACATAAGTCGTAGGTACCGGTCTTGCCATCTTAGCGATTAAGACCTCGATACCCTTTATTGTTGCTTAACGTATCCGGCTTCGAAATCGCGACGAAGGCGTCGCTCCCAGTGCGCCCAGGAGGGCACAAAATCAGCAGGGTGTAAGTCCCTGTCGGCGTAAGCCATAACGTCGTAGCTGAAAGTAACTGCGTCACCGCGAGGTGGGGTGGAGAGCAACTGGAGGCAAAAGAGCAGTCCGCAGTAAAGCGAATCCGATTCGGCGGGGTAAGGCGGCGAGTCCCCTGGGAGTCGACGAAGCCTGAAAACCATCATTTACGTTGTTGTGGCAGATAAAACGATAAATGGGCCTACCTTGTGGTTGGGAGTGGAATGTTCAGAAGGTATTGTGAAGAAACTGGGGAGACCTGTTACGGAGGTGACCGTGGCAGGAGTCAGAACCCTTATATTACCGTAAGTCGAGGAAGCTCAAGGCAAGGCGAGGACAGTGTGGCACCGCTGGGAAACCAGGCGGAAACAGAGAAAACAAACACGAGCCTAAACCGAGAGGGGAAAAGATGGTAAAAGCCGGCTAGCAAAACCGGCCATAGGAAAGAAGGGTAGGAAGGTGGAAACGAGGTAGCGTTCGGTGTCACGGCCATTAAGCCAACCTCAGGTAAAAGGCTTAAAGAGGCTCAGCCGTTGAAGGGAGCCGAAGGTAACGAATCAAACCGAGTTTGCGGGCTGACGTGGTAACGCGGAGTAATGGGGTTCACCAATTAATAACACCATTGCTCACCAGCTTGTCCCGATGAGGAAACCACCGACTGGAGAGCCGTGTGCGGGAGAACCGCATGCACGGTTCGGAGGGAGGGGAGAGAAATCTTCCCTACCCCTATCAAGGGGCCGGATGCTCTGTGGGAGCGATCCCCAGATCGCGATTTCGGAGCCACTGATATTCAATATCCGCAGGTTTATCAAACAGCACCGTTCCCGGGTATGCTGTTACCCAAGCTGCATACCCACAATTTATGTATAACGACGAATCCGCCATACCTGCGGGATACGCGCAATCCCTGCAGGGTTAACGACTTGTGTAGATGCTTATGCTTTGACAAACGAAACTAGGCCGGTCAAAGCACCGTCAAGTCGCGCGATTTTCGATGAATTTTCCGTAATCGGCGCTGGGCCGGCCTAAATGATAGCCTTGGGCCAAATCGATGCCGAGTTCCTTGAGCATCTGCAGAGTTGCCGCGTCCTCGACAAATTCTGCTAAGACCGTTTTGTGCATACCTTTTGCGATACCGACCATTGCTTTGACAAATATTTGATTCTCTCGGTTATTCGGCAAATCACGAATGAACATGCCGTCGATTTTTAAAATATCGACTTCGAGATATTTTAAGTAAGCAAAAGTGGAAAAACCGCTGCCGAAATCGTCCAGGCAAACCGTGCACCCCGCTTGGCGAATGCCCTCGATAAAGCGCTGTGCATCGCGGATATCCGAAACCGCAGCGGTTTCGGTTAACTCGATGATCAAGCGGTTCGCATCGACTCGGTTTTCTTCCAAGCAAGCGCGGATAAATTGCGGCAATTCGGGGTCGTCGAACGAACGTCCGGAAATATTGACCGCCAAGGACGGTAAAATGGAATTTTCGCTTAATAAGGCAATACTGCTCCGTAAAACCCAGCGGTCGATTTCCAGTATTTGCCCGCTATTTTCGGCGATTGGGATAAATTGGCCGGGCATGACTAATTGCTCGGGATGTTGCGGATCGCGCATGCGAACCAGCACTTCGAAATGACAGAGTTGACCGTTATCGACTCGATAGATGCCTTGAAAATGCAATTCCAACAAATCTTGCCGTAAAGCCTGTTCGATGCGTTGACGCCAAGACATTCTTTCCATTGCCGCGCCGGAGTCGTCCCTCTTGGGATCGTAAACGGCCCAAGTGTTTTTTCCATTGGCTTTGGCCTGATACATCGCGGTATCGGCATGGGCCACCAAATCTTCGACCGTTTCTCCGTGCTCCGGAAAGAAAGCCAACCCGACACTGGTCGTCAGACGAATATTGGTGCCCCGAAACCGGAACGGGATCGACGCGACAGCTTGATTAATCCGATTCGGCAACACCGAAATGTCGTTTTGCGGATGTAGATAGCTTAATATCGCAAACTCGTCGCCGCCCAAACGCGCGAATATCTCAACCTCGCGCAAAACCACCGAAATTTCCCCGGCTATCCGAACTAGCACGGTATCGCCGGCTCTATGGCCGAAGTTATCGTTAATGTATTTAAATTCATCCAAATCGAAATAAATCAACGCGAATTTATCGTGATTGCGGCGCGCCATCGCAATCATGTGATCGAGCTGTTCTTGAAAACGGTGTCGATTGTAAAGTCCGGTTAACGCATCGTGTTCGGCTAAATAAAGCAATTGCTGAGCGGTTTGCCGCTCGTGGGTAATGTCTTCATAAATCCACAAACGGCCTAAAATTCGCCCCTCGGTATCGGTCACCGGATAAGAAACTTGCGTCAGAATGCGGCCGTCGTAGAGATCCAGTTCGAAACGTTCGCTGATTTCATGCGTATCCAGGACTTTCAACACGTATTTGGAGGCATGATCGGGCCGCGCGAACCGGTGCGTCGAATTTTCCAATACGAATTGAGTCGATTGTCCGACCGGATCCAAATCGTCTTCTATGGCCCACATTCGGCGAAAGGCAAGATTAACGTATTCGATGGAGCCGGCCTTGTCTTCGAACAAAATGCCGATGCTCATCGCCGACAACAATGCCGCCATCCGGCCTTGTTCGGCTTCGGCCACGATGCGTAACTCCCGTTGTTTTTGTTCGGCGCGGCTCAAATCTTCGAAGGATTGTTGAAGGGCCAATTCGGCTTGTTTCAATTCGGTAATGTCTTGCACGGTACCGACTGCGCCAATCATTTTTCGTTGCCGATCGAATTCCAATTCGGCCCGTTCGCGTAACCATTTGACCTTGCCGTCGATCAATGCTCGATGTTCAATATTGTACTCGGCCCCTTTTAAAGCGGTTTGCCAAGCTCGATCGACAAACGCTCGATCTTCCTCGTGCACGCGCTCCAAAAATTCTTCATAAGTCAACGGCATGCCCGGCGGCACGCCGAATATCCGATAAGTCTCGGGCGACCATTCCAAACCGTTATCGGCCTGATTTAAATACCAACTTCCGATATGGGCAACACTTTGCGCACGATTCAAGTTTTCTTGGCTTTGCCGAAGCGATTCTTCGATATGTCGCCGCTCCTCGACTTCCTGTTGCAATTTTTCATTCGCACGCTCTAATTGTGCAGTGCGAGCGGCAATGGTAGTTTCCAAGCGGGCATTCAAATCGGCCAATTGCGCCGATGCTTGAAACTCCCTACGATGTTTTTCGACATTAACCCGATACAGCATGATGCCGGTTGCCGTCGCCAAGGCCAAAGCGCACAAAGTGCGCAACGCCTCGATAGGAATTCCGGTTGTTTCCGAAAATATCCGGGCGTCGGCAAGGCTTGGTGTCGCAAACCAAGGAGCGTTAACGACCAATCCGGTAAAAAGACTGTAAAAAGCCAGACTATAGCCGGCCAACAGCATTGCAAAGTTAAGTTTGAGTGTACTCAAATACGGTCGGTTGCGGTATTCGTAAACCAAAAACGCAATGCCAGCCGAAGCCGCCCCGGGAAAACCGAGCAAATAGCGAATGCCGCTGTCGAATATAGCGGCGTAATTTTGCGATAGCGCCGCCGTTATCCCGGCAATTAGCAGGGAAACAACAGGAAATAAGCGGATGTATTTTAACCGGCGTCGATTGTTTTCGGAATTACATGCAAGCACCAGCCAAAAGCGCCGGGAGAATTCGAACAAAGCATAAAAAGAAGCGAAGCTTAATAAGTTTCCGACCAAGGAGTTTTTTTCATTTAAGGAGCCATCAATTAGCTCCCAGGCACATTGAAGCTCCCTAATGCCATGCAACATTCCGAAGCGAGCCAGCCAAACCAGTATTGTCGAAAAAGGCAGAACCGAATTATCTTTGGGTTGTAAATAAATCGCCGCGGCCAGGAATAAAAAGGCCATTCCGTAAACCAGATAGATTTCCGTCATATGTGCCTGAATGAGCGGCGGCAAGGTATCCATAAACGAGTTCCCAATTGTTATTGTTATTTTTTCGGCTTCGTGTATTTTTTCTCTAAACCTAAAAAGAGCGCTTAGAATTTGCTGTAGACCGTTCGCGCCAATCCAAGTCGCTAAAACTGAAGCATAGACAAGGTATACCTTTCATACTTCAAATTTCGGCAGTGCCCGAGGAGGCGCCGGGGTGTCCGGTCGGTTTTCGCTCCTGCAAAATCGACATTCACGCCATCCATGGCGTTCACAAAGGCTTTGCCAGCATGGAGCTGGCATAGAGCCTACATGGACGTATTCACGGCGTCCTTTGACGGACACCCCGGTGCCGAATTTTGATCTACGATGGGTATATCAGGCAACTTCGATGGTTTATTTAACGATGCGATAACACGGCTTATAAGTCTTGCCGGGCAGCTTCATGCGTTGTTGCTTGACAAAAGCGCTCAACAATTCATCTACCGGCCCCATGATTTCGGCATCGCCTTTAATCTCGAAATGGCCGTGCTGTTCTATCGCTCTAATTCCATCGTCTTTAACGTTGCCGGAGACTATGCCAGAAAACACCCGGCGCAAATTTGCCGCTAAATGATGGCTTTCTTGATCTTTATGCAATTGCAAGGCGGCCATGTTTTTGTGAGTCGGGTTGAATGGCTGTTGAAACTCAGGACTGATTTGCAAGGCCCAGTTGAAATAATATGCGTCCTCGCGCTGCTGGCGAAATTCGCGTACCCGCTGCATACCCTCTTTCATATCTCGCGCGACCCTGGCCGGGTCGTCGATGATGATTTTGTAACGTTGTTGCGCGGCAAGTCCTAGGGTGTCGCCTATAAAACGGTTGATTTGCTTGTAATATTCCTCGGAACCTGCCGGTCCGGTAAAGATTAACGGAAACGGAATGTCCTTGTTGTCAGGGTGCAGCAAAATACCCAATAAATATAATATTTCCTCGGCCGTGCCGACTCCGCCCGGGAATACGACGATACCGTGGCCGGCTCTTACGAAGGCTTCGAGCCGTTTTTCGATATCCGGCATGATCACCAAATCGTTAACGATCGGATTTGGTGCTTCGGCGGCGATGATGCCCGGCTCGGTAATACCGATATAATGCCCGGTTCCGATACGCTGCTTGGCATGACCGATCGTTGCGCCTTTCATCGGCCCTTTCATCGCGCCGGGTCCGCAGCCGGTGCAAATATCCAGTCCTCGCAAGCCCATTTGATAACCGACCACTTTCGAATAATCGTATTCCTCGCGCGAAATCGAATGACCGCCCCAGCAAACCACCAATTGCGGCAGCTTGCCGGCTTTCAAGATATTGGCATTGCGCAGTATATGAAAAACCGAATTGGTCACGCCGTCGGAGCTTTGTAGATCGAATTTCGGGTTATCGTTGATCTCGTCGCTGACATAGATAATATCGCGCAAAACGGCAAACAAATGTTCTTTGATGCCTTTGATCATATGACCGTCGACGAATGCGGTGGCCGGAGCTCCTTTCACTTCAAGTTTGATCCCTCGCTCTTCTTGAAGCACACGAATTTCAAAGGATTTGTAGCGTTCGAGCAGTTCCTTGCCGTCATCCATATAATTGCCGCAATTCAACACCGCTAGCGAACAATTGTGCAGTAAGCGGTAAAGCCCGCCTTGACTGGTATCGAGTAATTTATTGACTTCGGTCTTGGACAGAACGGCCAAGTGACCGGCCGGAGAGATTCTTGCGTCTACGACATCTTGTTTCATATTTTCCTTGGATGTATTGCGGTGTTCTTAAAATATAGCCCATAGGGGCTATGGAATTTAGGTGCTGGGCCTTTGACGGGCACCCCGGGGTCGAATTTTGATCTACGACGGGTATAATGGCTGTGTCGCCCAAGGCTAGGTAAGAGACTATCGACGTCCTAACACCCCGGAGCCTTCATACGCTAATGCCGAAATTTGAAGTCCGATAGGTATACCAAAAATCAGAGGCGGCGCGAATTTACCGAATCAGTCACCGTTATGCTTATTTTCGTAGCTAATTTCCTGTTCGGGTATTTCGTTTTCAAGTGGCGTCTGTTCGGCATTAAGCGTGCGCAGTTCTTTTAAAACGGATCGCAAAATGCGCGTTTGCTGGTCTTGCTTCGCCTTGATACCAAATACGGCGAACGGCAATAATGTCCATAAAATAACCATCAGAATTAGCACAACCAATCCGGCTATGTGCAAATGAGGTAATAAATCAGTCATCGTTTATATCGGATTTAGTTATCAAGAAATGTTTATCGTAGGCTAATCGGTTAAGTCCCGCATTTTTTGTAACTATTCAGTCCCCCGGCAATTATCGTTCCCACGCTGGAGCGTGGGAACGATAGGGGGTGTGAATAATTACCATTTTTTAATTCGTGTCGTCCATGTTTATCAAGGCCTCGATCAATAAACGCAATTTATTTTGAATGATACGGGTATTGTGCGGCCCCATTCTGAGCATTTGTTTTTGAACGGGACTGAGCGCTTCCATATCGTTATCGGCAAATTGATATAGTACCGACGGTTTAATCAACGCAATTCGCGTTTCTACGACCGGTGCCGATAAAATTTCGGCGCCTGCTTTTTTGATCAAATCCTCTAACCGATAACTGTCCGGATAGCCGAATTGTGCAAAGACTTCTTGGCAAAGCGGTCTGACTTTTTGATAAAACTCCAGAATATCATGGACGTTGACCGAGTCGATTGCTTCGGCGAACGCGTTATAACGCTGATAACTTTTGGACGGAAGATAAAGTCCTTGCTGGTCTTCCTCGGCAATGAACGGTTCATCCAAGCTGAGCCAACGCATATGCTTATGAAGGCGCTGGCCTTGAGAAAAGTCGTTGATAATCAGAATAATCTTACGAATCTGCTCGTCCGATCTCAACCAGTAGGCAAGTTCAGGCGATAACGCGGTCAATTTTTCGTTGATAAAGTCGTCGCTTTCTTTGAGACTGGGTATAGCTGTAGGCTCCGTTTCTTCTGTTTCTGCTTGTTCGCTATTTGTTTTTAATTCGTTATCCGACAAAACGTTGGACACCAATGCCTCATCAAGTTTTGTTACCGAGGGAACCGGCAGCTCATAAGTTTCTAAACCTACCTCAGATTCAATCGTCTGCGTCGAACGCCAATATAGCCATGCGCCTCCGGCAATAATTAACAGCAGTATTAACAAGAAAACGATCATTCCGATCGGTTTTCTTCGTTGATACAAATCATAGCACCCCATGTTTTTCCCCTTTTATCATTATGTATTTTCATCTCAGGAATACTTCGTATGGTCATGTTTTCGTCAAACACAACTCGAAACTCCCAAATATCAGACGTTTTTTGAGGTTAGCCTATCAAAACCTTCGCCTTTCATGGAAACGTCATCGAACGGTTAACAAGTTGTAACATTATCCCGGTAGTTTAGCCGCCATGTACCGCTTTTGGGATCTATTACAATGAAACTACATTACCGTTCCATTTGGATATCCGACACGCATCTAGGCACACGGGGTTGTAAAGCCGAATATTTGCGCGACTTTCTCGATCATACCGAATCCGATTATCTGTATTTGGTCGGCGACATCATCGATTTTTGGAAATTCAAAACCGGCGCTTATTGGCCGATGCTGCATAGCGATATCGTGCAGCGCATCATCAATAAAGCGCAAAACGGTACCCGGGTCATCTATATTCCGGGCAACCACGACGAAGTATTTCGCAAGCATGCAGGCATGCATTTCAACGGCATCGATATTCAACTGAATGCTGTCCATACTACCGAAGACGGCCGTAAATTTTTGGTTTTACACGGCGATGAATTCGACAGCATCGTTTGTCATAACAAAAGCCTAGCCTATATCGGCGGCGAAGCCTATGAAGTCTTGTTACTGGTCAACCGCTGGTTCAATGCCGTCCGTACTCGATTGGGCTACAAATATTGGTCTTTATCCGCGTTTTTAAAACACAAAGTTAAAAACGTGGTCAGCTTTATGACTAATTATCAGCACATTCTGAGCCTCGAGGCGCAAAAACGCAAAGTGGACGGCATTATTTGCGGCCATATTCATCATGCCGATATTGCTACGATGGAGTTTGGTAAAACTTATTGCAATTGCGGCGATTGGGTCGAAAGCTGCACCGCGCTAACCGAGGACGAGCACGGAACGCTCAGTATCGTACGCTGGCTCGAAGATAGCCATGTATTGCTCGATGATGCCGTCAGCGAAGACACCGGGCTTGCGCAAGCGGCATAATCGGTGCTCAAAAAAACCATTCTCATGTCGGTCGGCGGCACTGTCTTTGTCGCCGGACTCATCCTCTTTCCGTTGCCGGTTCCGCTTGGTCTGCCGACCATGGTCGTGGGCTTGTCGATCATGCTTAAAGCATCGAACAAAATCAAGCGCACCGTCATCAAACTCTTCAAGAAAAACCGCCATAGCTCACACGCCTGGCGCAAGGGTCGCGCTCTACGCCGCAAGGTTCGTTAATGCCATCTCAGTTCGGCTTGCTGTCATCAAATCTTAAACAAATCTTCATCTAATTGTCACAGAGCAGCCTTAAGCTTCGCTCTGAAATTAAGGAGCAAAACATAAATGGAAAATCGATGATTTTCACCGCCTTACGCTGTCGCGGTCGACGCGTATGGCACCTATCGAGGGCAAGACTATGAAACTGATTTATTCGATCCACAAATGCGACGTGTTCATGTTTACCTGGCTGAATAACGTTAGCATCCATACGCACCTGGTTCGTCTATGCCGTTATATTTCGAAAACCGGCGACGGCATACTTTATGTGTTAGCGGCCGCGTGGCTGTATTGGGAAAGCGGTGCCGAATCGCCGCTGTTTAAAGCCATGGCCCTGGCGTTTCTTATCGAACGTCCGATTTATTTCATTCTTAAAAATAGTTTTAAACGAAATCGTCCGCAAGCGGCATTGGAAAATTTTCGTAGCGTCATTATCCCTTCGGATCAGTTCAGTTTTCCCTCCGGACACACTTCCGCAGCCTTCATGATGGCGACCTTAGTTGGTTTCTTCATACCGGTCTTATTGATTCCGCTTTATCTATGGGCGGCATCGGTCGCTTTCTCACGCGTGGTATTGGGAGTGCATTTCCCGACCGATACCTTGATGGGGGCCGCAATAGGCGTCGGCACGGCAATTTTCAGCTTGGATTACTTATTATCACTATGAAGATATTTTATGGAGTACAGGGCACGGGTAACGGACACATTACCCGTGCCAGAGTCATGGCGAAAGAACTTTACGCCCAGGGTTTCGATGTCACATTTCAATTCAGCGGCCGTCCCGCCGACAAATATTTCGACATGGAGGTGTTCAACGGTTATCAGCTTAAAGAAGGACTAACCTTCAACACCGAAAAAGGCCAAGTCAATTACCTCAAAACCGCATTGCAAGCCCGGCCGATTCGTTTTATAAGAGATATCAATACGCTGGATCTAAAGGGTTACGATTTGGTCATCAGCGACTTCGAGCCGGTGACGGCCTGGGCCGCCAAAAAGCAAAAAGTTCCGGTACTCGGTATCGGCCATCAATATGCGTTCAACCATAAAATCCCTAAGACCGGCTCGGATCCGATCGCCGACCAAGTGATGAAATATTTCGCTCCGGCCGACCAAGGCATCGGCTTGCATTGGCATCATTTCGGTCAACCGATCCTGCCGCCGATCATTGAAACGCCGGAATTTCCGAAATCGATCGTCAACAATAAAATCATCGTCTATTTGCCGTTCGAAGATCAAAGCGAAGTCATCAAGAATTTGTGCCCGTTCGAAAATTTCGAATTTCATATTTACGCGCCGCAACCGGTCGAATCAAGATATCCTCATATTCTGTGCAAGCCGCTATCGCGTGACGGATTTCAAAAAGACTTATACGACAGCGCCGGCATCATCAGTAATGCCGGTTTCGAGCTGGCCAGCGAATCGCTGCAACTAGGCAAAAAAATTCTCGCCAAACCACTGCACGCGCAAATGGAACAAATTTCCAACGCCGCCGCGCTCGAACAACTCGGCTATGGCCATACGATGTTCAATATGGATGTCGCCGTCATTGAAAATTGGCTGCACAATCGGCATGCAGTACACATCACCTACCCGAATGTCGCCAAAATTATCGTGCAATGGATCAAAGACGGCATGCCGCAAATGGACATGAAATTTACCGAAGCGGTATGGGATAGCGTTGACGTATTGCAGATCAAGCGGCATGCGGATATTTGATGACGCGCGCCATTCTGTCGCTCAATTCGCATCGGCCAATTTGAAAAAAGCAAAAAGCAAAACCAAAAAAGGGGTCCAAAAAAGGGGTCAGGTTAAATTAATAATTCAACCTGACCCCTTTTTGTTATCGTCGAAGCCATTGATGCTCGGCAGCCGATGGCTTTGAGCGAAGCTTTGGCGTTTTGACTTCG
This sequence comes from Methylotuvimicrobium alcaliphilum 20Z, assembly GCF_000968535.2. Taxonomy (NCBI): domain Bacteria; kingdom Pseudomonadati; phylum Pseudomonadota; class Gammaproteobacteria; order Methylococcales; family Methylococcaceae; genus Methylotuvimicrobium; species Methylotuvimicrobium alcaliphilum. The sequence continues at coordinate 4,388,702 of NC_016112.1, read as the reverse complement.
ATATTCAACGATGAAAATCGCGCCCCGCTATCATTGCTTCGACATAGCCGTTTCTGATTACAAAGTCGCCGAAACGTTCGCCGACTTGACGGTCGTCGGCATAATGTTGCAGTAACGGCGTCAATTCGGTCAGAATCTGCTCCTCATTGATATTTTCCCGATACAGCTTGTTTAATCGTTGACCTTCGAACCCGGCGCCTAAATACAGATTGTATTTGCCCGGTGCCTTGCCGACTAGGCCGATTTCACCGAGAAAAGGGCGGGCGCAGCCGTTCGGGCAGCCGGTCATGCGCAGCAAAATCGGGTCATTCTCCAGGCCAAGCCTTTGCAGTAGCGGCTCCAGTTTGTCGAGGAAAGCCGGGAGATAACGTTCGCTTTCGGCCATCGCCAGTCCGCAGGTCGGAAAGGCGACGCAGGCCATCGCATTCAAGCGTAACGCGCTTTGCTGTCCCGGTTCTATAAAACCGTATTGGCGCAGCAGCGATTCGATTACCGGTTTATTGTGATCGCTGACCTTGCCGATGATCAGGTTCTGGTTTGGTGAAATCCGAAAGTCGCCGTCATGGACCTTGGCGATTTCGCGCAGCCCGGTCATGATCGGCGCATCGTCGTCGGCGATATGGCCGTTCTGGATGAAAACGGTGTAATCCCAGGTGTCGTTGACGCCCTTGAGCCAACCGTAGCGGTCGCCCGTATATTCGAACTTGTATTCTCTCGGCTCTTCCAGTTGCCAGCCCAGGCGACGATTCAATTCGAATTTGAACCAGTCGACGCCGCGGTCGTCAATGGTGTATTTCAGCCGCGCATGCTTGCGGTTGGTTCTATCGCCGAAATCGCGCTGGATCTTGACGATTTCTTCGGCGACTTGCAGTGTCTTGTGCTTGGGGCAGTAGCCGATCACGTCGGCCAAACGCGGATAGGTGTTCGGCTCTCCGTGGGTCAGGCTCATGCCGCCGCCGACCGTGACATTGAAACCGACTAGACGGTCGTTCTCGGCAATTGCAATGAAGCCTAGATCGTTGGCGAAGATATCGACATCGTTGGCGGGCGGCACCGCGATTGCGGTCTTGAATTTACGAGGCAGATAATGTTTGCCGTAGATCGGTTCCTCGTCCTGGCGGCTGGAATCGATCAGCTTTTCGTCCAACCAGATTTCATGATAGGCGGTCGTTCTCGGAGTCAGGTGATCGTTGATGCGGCGGGCATATTCATAGGCTTCCCCGTGCAGCCGGGATTGTTCCGGCACCGGGCTGCACATGACATTGCGGTTGACGTCGCCGCAGGCGGCGATGGTGTCGAGCAGCGAGGCGTTGATTTCAGCGATGCTACGTTTCAAGTCGCGTTTAAGGATGCCGTGGAATTGCAGCGCCTGGCGCGTGGTCAGGCGTATGCTGTTGTTGCACCAGGTAGTGGCGATACGGTCCATCTCCAGCCACTGCGCCGGCGTGCAAATGCCGCCGGCGACCCTGACTCGAACCATGAATTGATAATGCGGTTCCAGCTTTTGCTTGCGTCGCTCGTCGCGCAGGTCGCGGTCGTCCTGCTGATAAATGCCGTGAAACTTGGATAGTTGGGTATCGCTATCGGTCAGCGCGCCGGTCAACGGGTTATTCAGGCTTTCCACCAGGCTGCCGCGCAGATAATTGCTGGCATCCTTGATGCGTTCCACTTCGACACGCTTGTTCAATTCTTCCTCAGACACGTCGGTCATGTTTGTATCCTCGTTAATAAATATCACGCTGATAGCGTTTTTCTTTCTGTAAGGTCTTCACATAGTGTTCCGCCGCATCGCGGTTCATGCCGCCTTCACGTTCGACCAGACCCAGCAGGGTCTCGTGCACGTCGCGAGCCATGTGTTTTTCGTCGCCGCAGACATAAAGATAGGCACCTTCCTGCAGCCAGGCATAGAGGTCGCGGCTGTGTTCCTGCATGCGCTGTTGCACATAGACTTTCTCGGCCTGGTCGCGAGAAAAGGCGACGTTCATCCGCGTTAGCAAGCCGCTTTTTAGATAACGCAGCCATTCGCTTTGATAGAGAAAGTCGGTCATGAAATGCTGATCGCCGAAAAACAGCCAGTTCTTGCCGTTGGCGCCGACGGCCTCGCGTTCCTCAACGAAGGCGCGGAACGGCGCGATACCGGTGCCTGGACCGATCATGACGATCGGCGCACTGGGGTCGCTCGGCAACTTGAAATTTTTGTTGTGATCAACATAGACCGGTATCGTAGTTTCCGAGCCGATACGGTCGGCCAGGAAGGTCGAGCAGACACCATGACGGCGGCGGCCGTGACTTTGATAGCGGACCGTTGCAACGGTCAGATGCACTTCATCGGGATGTTGTTTCAGGCTGGAGGCGATCGAATAAAGGCGCGGCGGCAATTTACGCAGACTATCGATGAAATCTTGCGGATTCAAATCGGCGCAGGGAAAATCGGTGATCAAATCGATGATTTCGCGGCCATACAAATAGTCGGCTAGATCTTGCTTATGCGCCTCGTCAAACAGACCTTCCAGCTTGGGGTTGCCGTTTAGAGCGGCATATTTTTGCAGCATCGGCCGGGTCAAGGTCGTGATTTCATAGTCGTAAAGTAGGACTTCATACAATGAACGGGCCTTGCCGTCGCTGCTGACTGCGTCATCCCCGTTGAAGTGCATGATTTCTAGCAGTTCTTCGACCAGCTCCGGCGCATTGCGAGGATAGATGCCCAGGGCATCGCCGGGTTCATAGCTTAAACCGGAACCCTCCAGCGACAATTCATAGTGGTGGGTTTCCTTGTTCGAGCCGCGCCCGTTCAATACGATGTCATCCAACAATACGGCCGAGAATGGATTTTTACGTGAATACGGAGATAGGGCGGCGGTATTAGCCGTGGCCGGCGTCAGGCCCGTTTCCTCAGAGACACTCAGCGTACGCTGGCTTAATACGTTCAGCACCGAAGTCATCCAGTCTTCCGCCGCCGTCTCGTAATCGACATCGCAATCGGCCCGCTCGAACAGCCGCGTGGCGCCAAGTTCTTCCAGGCGTTGATCGAAATCGGCGCCGGTCTTGCAGAAAAATTCATAACTGGTATCGCCCAACGCCAGCACGGCGAATTGGGTGTGTTTTAATGAGGGCGCCCGTTTGCTGAATAAAAAGTCATAGAGATCTCGAGCATTATCGGGTGGATCGCCTTCGCCATAGGTGCTTACGATTACCAGCAAATACTTTTCAGTCTTCAGTTGCGGCGCCTTATAATCGCCCATGTCCTTGATCACGGTTCGCAGCCCGCGTTCGGCGGCTAAGTCATGGACTTGTTCGGCCAGCTCTTCGCAGTTGCCGGTTTGCGAACCGACCAGAATGGTGATTTCGTCGGCTGTTGCCTCATGGGCGGTGGTGCTTACCGCCGATGACAATTGCGCGGTCAGATAACCGGCTACCCAGGCTTTTTGTTCCGACGTTAACAGGGATGAAAGCTGCCGGAACAACCGATAACGTTCCTCGTCTAACGGCGTTTGAGTTTGTTCGGGGAAGGTATCACGCATAAATATTTTCCTTATACAGTAGGGCTGAATAGTTTTTAACTATTGAAAAGTCCCATGTCTACCGACAAAAATCTATCAACCTAAAAAGAGCAGTTGAGAGCCACAAACTGCCGTTCGCCCTGAGCCTGTCGAAGGGTGAGGGCTGGTTTGAGGCTTCACCAAGCCGGTGAAAGTGTTGTAGACCCTTCATGCTTCGACTTGGCTCAGCACGAACGGTCTACAACACATGCCAACTGCTCTGTTTAGGGTCAACGTTTGGCCCTGATTGAACAGATTCAGTTTTAAGTCGGACGCTAATAACCAAGTATTTTACTCAGCAATTATCATTAAAGCTAGTTTCCGTCCGTTGAGAACATTAATCCAGCTTCCGCTCGGTATAATTAGCTTTGATTTATTGGCCGTCGTGGTATAGATGAAGCAAGGTTTGGCGATTTTTCGGGACAAATAATGACGACACCACAATTCTCAACGAAAGTTAGATGTTTCCATGATGGCGACTGCCCTATATGCAAAGCCGAAGTTAAGGCGATGAAAAGACTCGATCGAGACGGCGCGATTGAATGGGTTGATATAGTCCGCGACCAGGCAGCTCTCGATAGCGCCGGAATCAGTTATAAACAGGCGATGGAGCGTATCCATGTCATCGACGAAAACAGGCAGTTGCAAACCGGGGCGCGTGCATTCTTGGTTCTGTGGAAGCGTTTGCCCTATTATCGCCGGTTGGCTGTCTTGGTCGAAACACTTCCTGGACTCTTACCTCTGATGGAATGCGCTTACCGCCTATTCGCCTATTATCGTCTGCCGTTGACCGGAAAACGGCGCATCGACGAAAAAAATTAATTCAACCTGACCCCTTTTTTACCTTTTTTAGTCCGCTATAGAGCCCCTGAACTCAATCTATAAATTGCAAACTATGAGCGATATGTGAATTGATTCAGGCCATCCAATAGAGTAGGATTTAATCCTGTTCTTAAGATAGATAACACTTATGCGTACCAAAAACAACTTAGCATCACGCTTCCTATAGAAATGGCCGAGGTTATAAAATCTAAGGTCGCTACCGGGGAGTATGCAACAGAAAGTGAAGTGATTCGGGATGGATTGCGGGTACTTATGGCCCGTGACCGAGCAGTAGAGAATTGGCTTTTGGAACAAGTCGTACCGGCCTATGATGCCCTGAAAGCCGACCCTGCAAGGGCTGTCTCAGTGGAACAGGCTCGGGCAAGGCTTGCTGCTGAACATAAGGCTGCCACCGCCAAAAAAGTTTGAAAACATATCAGGTCATTTTCTCGCTAGAGGCAGAGGAGCAACTGACTTCGCTTTATCGCTATCTCGCTGTCGAAGCATCACCAAATATTGCAGAGCGATATACCGATGCCATCGTTAGCTATTGTGAAGGATTATCGATTTTTTCCGCACCGTGGCAACCGCCGCGATAAAATACGTCCTGGCCTTCGGATTCCAAACTACAAAAGACGAACCACAATTGCTTTTGAAGTGGGTGAGGATTTCGTATCGATTATTGGGATCTTCCATGGCGGACGAGATTTTGAAACGATTCTTCAGTTAGATAACGCAGTAAAAAAGGGTAAATGTCAATTGTAAGGCCTGCCCCCACGATCCCTTTTAATCCCGTGATCCCACAATCCCGCGCCTTCATCAAAGTTGAACGGTTTTTCGCGACGAATGGAGTCAATTCTTCAACACAACCACAATCCTCGAAATGCGTTATCGTGCCGAAATAGACGGCTTGCGAACTGTTGCTGTCGTTCCAGTTATATTATTTCATGCCGGATTTGAATCATTCAGCGGAGGCTTTGTCGGCGTAGACATATTCTTCGTCATTAGCGGTTATTTGATTACCTCCATCATTTTGTCGGAGCTCGAACAAGACAAGTTCAGCATCGTCAACTTTTATGAGCGCAGGGCGCGAAGAATATGGCCAGCCTTATTTGTCGTTCTGTTCGCCAGCCTGCCCTTTGCTTGGTTATGGTTACTGCCGCAAGACATGAAAAACTACTCGCAAAGCCTTGTGGCTGTTTCCGCATTTGCGTCGAACCTATTGTTTTGGCAGACGAGCGGTTACTTCGACGCGACCGCTGAGTTAAAACCGTTGCTTCATACATGGAGTTTGGCTGTTGAAGAACAATACTACCTCTTTTTTCCGCTATTTCTGCTGTTTATTTGGCGCTTAGGTAAACATTGGGTTTTGATAACGCTTTCGATTGTTGCCGTTTCCAGCTTAATCGCGGCCCAGTGGGGCTCGACCGCAAAACCACTGGCCACATTTTATTTATTACCGACTCGGGCATGGGAGCTACTAATGGGTGCTTTTGTTGCGTTCCATGCTTCCAGAGAGAACAAACCCAAGCTCACTAGAACACTAAGAGAAATCGGCGCCGTTTTCGGGTTATTGCTAATTGCCTATGCAATCTTCGGTTTCGATGAGGAAAAGCCTTTTCCAAGTCTGTACGCTTTGGTTCCGACAGTCGGCGCTGCTCTAATCATTACATGCGTTACGCAACAAACGCTAGCCGGAAAATTTCTTGGCAATAAGTTATTTGTCGGTATTGGACTAATCAGCTACAGCGCCTATTTGTGGCATCAACCTTTATTTGCTTTTGCTCGGCATAACAGTCTCGATGAACCGAATAAACTTACGCTCGGCATGTTATCCGCTGCCGCAATAGTGCTGGCATACTTGACTTGGAAATATGTCGAAAATCCTTTTAGAAACAAACATTTCTTTAGCCGTAAGCAACTATTTACAACCGGCGCCATTGTTAGCAGTTTATTTTTTATATTCGGCATCACAGGGCATTTAATGAAAGGCTTTTACGAGCGCATGTCTTTAACTCATCTTCCAAAAAACTATTTGGCCAATACCTGGATCGAGCACCGGCCCATAAATAGTCTCAATGGTGCGGCATGCGTTTCCGAGCGCGCTAGCCTTTGCAAGAGAACCGACCGACCCGATTCAAAGAAAATACTATTAGTAGGCGATTCTCATAGCGCCGACTACTCCACAAAATTCATGGATTTGGTTTTAGCCAACGATTTAGAGGCCTGGCAAATTTCTGTGGGAGGATGTGCCTTTATTGAGTCACACTTTGCAAGACACCAAAACGAATGCGGGAAAGCACGGCAATTATTAGAGCGTTCTGTTGAAGAGATCGGTTTTGATTTCATAATCTTTATCAGCGCGATGAACGCACACATCGCCAAACTTCCGCCTGGCGAAGTCGATAACAATATTGAGTCGTTGACCGATTTGCTAGATCGTTTCATGGATAGCGGAGCCAAAGTATTTTATTTTACTTCACGCCCTTATTTTAACTACAAGCCAACCAAGGCGGCTGTCCTTAATAAGATATCGAGAGTGAAAGCGCTTAGGCATGCAAGCCACAAAAAGTTAAAAAATAAAATACAAACAATCGCTGAGGCCGATAATTTCGTGATTTTCAATCAAGCTTTAACACTGATTAATTCTGCTTGCGGACGGCTAGACTGTTTTAATGGCCATTCCGAATCGATGTTGCCGTTATATAGGGATACCAATCATCTCACGACTCTTGGTGTTAGAAAGGTGTTTTCCGACTTTGTAGCGCAATCAGAGGCAGGGCGGTGGCTTTAATTCAAGTGTAATTATTCACACCCCCTCTGTTCCCACGTTTCGGCGTGGGAACAGAGTAGAGGATAGGGGTCAGGTCTAGGTTCATAGCCTTCTTTTTGATTTTGCTGCTCTGATAATTTTACCGACGGTTGTAAAATGCAGCTCAAAATAATCCGCTATTGCTTGATAGCTATATTCCCCAGTGGCATAGGCCGACACGATCGCCTCGTTCCGGCTGGCAGAAAGTTTTTGGTATTCGGCTAATGGCAATGCGGGCGCTCGTCTTTGTGCTTTTGGAAAATTTACATCGTTGTTTTTCCCTTTAATTTTTTCCTGCATCTGCGATACGAATGTGTCGTCACCGAGGAATATTTGACGTTTTAGCTCTCGCCAGATGGATTCCTGATCCATCCCTTGTGTGACAAATTCCCTATAGCGCTTTATTGCCGTGTTGCGATGAGTTGAAAACTGAGCCAATATGCCATCGGTGGCCAACCCTATCGGTGCCGGTGCTTCACCGATCATTGCCCGATAACTGCTCCATAACCAGTCTCCGGGCGATGTCACCAATCCGGCTCGGACCGGATTAAGCACGACATAACGCGTCAGTTCTAGGAGGTAACTTTCGGCATCAACCAGTATCGCTTTGTAGCGGCCTTGAAATAAATGGCCGGTGCGGCCGTGACGGCGATTCGATGTTTGTGTAAAAACACCGTTTAATTGCCGCATACCTTTCGAAAGATTGGCGTCAGGCGTTTCTATGACCAAATGATAATGGTTAGTCATCAAACAATAGGCATGACAAACCCAGTTAAAATCCTCGATAACACGCTTCAAAACATCAAGGAATTGAACTCTGTCTTCATCATCTTCATAGATGCTTTCACGGCGGTCGCCACGGGAGGTCACATGATAGAGTGCGCCTGAAAATTCGATTCTAATGGGTCTGGTCATGAACAAAGTATATATTAAACAACACTACTAATATAGACCTGACCCCTATCCTCCCTAACCCAGAAGCCTTTGAGGGGCATCCATGTCTTCGTGCAGCACACGAACAACGAGCACCTCCGGCTCTAGAACTTGATAGAAAACTGCGTGATGCTCTACTTGTAATCTACGATACCCAGGAAACACATGAGCGTAGTCAGCGCCAAGCAATGGATAGCTAAGCAGCTGTTTCATGCCTGCCTCAAGCTGATCCAGGTATTTATCAGCCTGATCAGTCCCCCATTCTTCGCAAGTATACAGCCAGATTCCGGTCAGGTCAGATTCCGCCCTCGGCGTGACGCTTAGCTTAAGCACTAACTAGCCGCCTTCACCAGTTTACGACCAGCCGCTTTGATAGCCGATATATCCAGCGGTTTAGGCTTCCCACTTGACTCACCATCAGCGAGCGCCTGCCTCAGGGTGGCAAGACGTTCCTTGGCCTGCTGGTCTCTTCGAATGAGATCGCGGATATACTCACTATCATTGCCAAAGTGACCACTTTTAATCTGAGCTTTCACCCAGTCGTCTTGCTGTTCAGTCAGCGTGATGGTTTTCCGGTGCATGCTCATTCCTGGTGCTCCTCATAAAGCAAAAGTATGATTATATCTTACCACTTCCTTGAGCCGAATCAATTCCCCATTTCTTGGCGCCTAATGGCCGAGTTGAAAACTGAGCCAACAAGCCACCGGTCGCCAACCTTATCGGTGTCGGTGCTTCACCGATCATTGCCCGATAACTGCTCCATAACCAGTCTCCGGGCGTTGCCACCATTCCGGCCCGGACCGGGTTGAGTACAACATAACGCGTCATTTCTAGAAGGTAACTTTCGGCATCAACCAGTATCGCTTTGTAGCGGCCTTGAAATAAATGGCCGGTGCGACCGCTAAAGCACGCCGGTTATTTCGGGCGTTATGGCTTTTCGGCCTTCTCGCGTGAAAGAGCCAAATCATAAATTTCATTTCGATTTCTTTTTCCGACGGCAAGGACAGTGACAGTGACGGTAGTATCTGATACTGAATAGACTAACCGATATCCAAGTTGACGCAGTTTGATTTTGTACAGGTTTGTTCCTCCGCTAACTGCTGTAGAAGGAACATGTGGACTGGAAAGCCGCTCTTTAAGTTTTTTAGCGAAAAGTTCCCTTACATTGGGACCGAGCTTTTTCCATTCTTTCAGGGCACTTTTCTTAAATGCTAACTCATAGATCATCCAGGTTAACCTTAATGCTTTCTTCGTCCATGCGGCTCCTGGCAATTTCCAGTAGCTCTTTATCTTCTATAAGGTCCATCATAGCTTCATAGGCTTTGGTGGGGATACAATAAAACACAGGCTCATTCCTGTTAAGCACGGCAATGGGCATGCCTTCTCCGCTGGCTACGATCTTCATGGGGTTGGCTTTTAGTTCGGAGATGCTGGCAGCCACGTCAGTAAGGATTTGATGCGTCATGGAGATACCTTGGGTTAATTATCATGAGGCCAAATATTAGCCCTGGTAATAGGTCTTGTAAAGTCATAGCAATCAATTGCACGCGGCTAGCAAAGCTGGCGCGTGAATACGATCGTTAAAGATGAATTTATTCTGTTCCTCTTGATAATGCGCTATTGAATTGCCGTTCCTTTTGTCTATACTTGTACAACTTAATGATCAAGTGAGGCAAGTATGAAAGTCGTTACCTACTCCCATGCACGCAATGCTCTCAAGTCTATATTGGATGAGGTAGTAAAAGATGCTGACGTTATCATTATCAGTCGTCGTGATGCAGAAGGTGATGCAGTGGTGATGTCGCTGGATAGCTACAACAGCATCATGGAGACATTGCACCTGACTAGTAATCCAGCGAACGCGGCGGCATTAGCCAGAGCCATCGCACAAGACAAAGCGGGACAGGCGCAAGAACATCAATTACACCCTAGTGATTAATCATGCGTGCCATTCGATTTGTTCCCGATGCATGGGAGGATTATCTGTACTGGCAACATCAGGATAACAAAACGCTCAAGCGGTTAAACCTCTTGATTACAGCCTCTGCGCGCGATCCGTTTACCGGAATCGGAAAGCTCGAACCGCTACGTGGCGATTTATCCGGTTACTGGTCACGACGCATAGATGATACAAACCGCCTGGTATATCGGGCAACCGATACAGAGTTAGTCATTATCGCTTGCCGTTTTCATTACGAGAGCCGTCATTAACTTTCCTGATTAGCAAGATGCTTCAGCTTGCCGAAGTCAACTGTCCGAGTAGTGGCCAGTCGTAGCCACTTCTAAAAAAGGGGTCAGGTTAAATTGATAATTCAAATCGCCCCTTTTCTACCAGCAATTCCCAATTTGAGGATAAAAAAGGGTGCGGGGTGTGCTTGGCGAGGATGTCGGCGGCAGGGAGCCGCCGTCAAGCCCCCATGGATGGGTCTACGGCGTTCCTCGACAGGCATACCCCGCACCCTAAACACGGCGAAACTTCTTAGACTGGGAATTGCTGCTTTTCTACAGGTTACCCGTTTCTCCAGATAATATTGCGATGGTTTCTCTATGACTGAATGACTGAATAAACGCTAAATTGGCTTCTATCGCTCAAAGTGTTCTTACCCTTGATAGCGCTTCGCCATATCGCGCAATGGCACGACTTTGATTTTACCCGCGTGTCCGGCCGAGCCGAACGCTTCGTAGCGTGATTGGCAAAGCGCTTGCATTGCATCCCTGGCCGACTGATATATCTTGCGAGAATCCAGCTCCGATGCGTTGGTCGGATCGGCGATATAGCGGCGAATCGCGCCCGTGGAGGCCATGCGCAGATCGGTGTCGATATTGACCTTACGAACGCCGTATTTTATGCCTTCGACGATTTCATTGACCGGCACGCCATAGGTTTGCGGAATGTCGCCGCCGTATTCGTTGATGACTTTCAGCCAGTCTTGCGGCACCGAGCTCGAACCGTGCATGACGAAGTGGGTATTCGGCAAGCGCTGTTGCAGTTCGCGCAAACGGCTGATCACCAAGACCTCGCCGGTCGGCGGTTTGCTGAATTTATAGGCGCCATGGCTGGTGCCGATGGCTACCGCCAACGCATCGACTTGTGTTTGTTCGACGAATTCGACCGCTTCTTCGGGGTCGGTCAACAAGCGATTCGTCGCCTGTCCCGTTTTGTTTTCCAAAGACCCCAGGCAGCCGATTTCGCCTTCCACGGACACGCCGCAGGCATGCGCCATCTTGACGACGGTGCGCGTCACGTCGACGTTATAGTCGAAAGAGGCCGGCGTTTTCATATCTTCCAGCAAGGAGCCGTCCATCATCACCGAGCTGAAGCCCGATTGGATCGCCTGGGCGCAGATGTCCGGGGATGGTGCATGATCCCGGTGCATGACAACCGGAATGTGCGGGTATTGTTCGACGGTAGCCATGATCAAATGACGCAAGAACACTTCTCCGGCATAGCGGTTGGCGCCTGCCGAGCCTTGCATGATCACGGGACTGTCGCAGGCATCGGCCGCCTGCATGATGGCCTGGACCTGCTCCATGTTGCTGATGTTGAATGCGGGAATGCCGAAACCGTGTTCGGCGGCATAATCCAGCAGTTGTCGTAATGAGACTAAAGCCATGAGCGGCTCTCCTTCGATTTGTTTTTGATTCGTGTTAAGTGTCGACATCAACGCTTGCGGAAAAGAGGCGAGTTTAATTGTTAAATCAACTCGACCTTTTTTGATTGGCAATGTTCGCGTTAGCAGTTGAAGGGTCTCTTGCCTGCTAAACAAGATATTTAGGAAATATTCAAAAAATAATTTCTTTCCAATACAGCGTGCGTGGTAGAGGGTTTGGTTACTCGCTTAACAGGATGCCGTAAATACGTCCATGTAGGCTTGGCGGTGGCTTTCCCGGCCGCAGACACCTGTTAATCGAGCAACCGAACCCACCTTTCAACCACCGGCATGATTTTGAAAAAGTAAGTTATTCAGAGTTATATACTTTTGTTTTACGCTGACTCTGGATTTTTTAAGAGCTTCCATAGGGTATCAAACTATTAACGCAAACATAGCCTTTTGATTCAATTGAAATACCCCGTCAGATCACCGCCGGGTTGTATTCGATTTGATAAATATAGCGCACCAGCGTTTCCCGTTCGGCATGATCCTTGAACCAGCCGTTTTCGGCCATGCGGGCCTCACATAGAAAGGCGTTGCCTTCGGCCTCGAAATCGGCTTTTAGCCTATGCGAATATTCGTAATTCTTGATCCAGTGATTGCGCACATTCGGCGTGAAATCGTGTTGCTCATAGTCCCAAGATAAACTTTTCAACACCTGATCCATGTGGGTATGACCCGGCTCGAGGATGGTATAGGGATCGCCCTCTTCCTTGACCTGGAACGCCGCGACGATCATGCGCCCGCCGGGTTTCAGTGTCGCGTTGAGCTTGCGCAGCATCGCCCCGTAATCGCCCATGAAATAGATCGAGTCGATCGCGACGATGACGTCGTAATCGCCGCCCGGCAGCTCGTCGCGAATCAGGTCGACGCAGTGAAAATTCAGCGTGTCTCGCTTGTCTTCGGTTCTTCGTTACGCCTGTTCAACCGCGACATCGGCATAATCGAGGCCGAATATCTCGCAGCCGGCCTGTTCGTGAAGCTGCTCGGTGATATGACCGTTCGAGCAACCGATTTCCAGGATCTTCTCGCCGGGTTTGAGCATCGTGGCCAGAAATGCCATTTCGTCGACGTCCATCATGCCGTGCTGACACAAATCGCGTCCATACACCGCCTCGCAGAAACGCGCATGCGCCGAACTCTCGGCCGCGCGCCGGAAATATTCGTTGTACCACGCCTTCGAAAACATCTCTGCCTGACCCATGTCGGCGGTGTGGTTCATCAGTTCGTTCATCGTTTGTTCCATATTGCTTTCGCCTCGCTGGATTTAAGAATGGAAAAAAGGTGGCCGGACGTCAAAATTTGAAAAACGGCCATTCCGACTCGAGTCCGAGCAAGATTCGCCCGACCGATTCGAGCTTGCTCGCGTTTAGAAAACCGTGTTGAGTGATGACATGAATGTCCCGGAAATGCCGTGCGAAACCGTAGTCCTCGCGGATTCCGGAAGCGCCGGCGATCTCGTAAATCAAGTCGACCGCCTGCGCGCATTCGAGCACGGCATGAGTCGATGCGAGCTGCAACTTGGCCTTCATCTGTAGCGTAATCGGTTTGCCCGCAAGCGCTTCCTTCCAGGCTTCGTCGAATGTGCCGAAAAAGTAGGAGCGACTCGCGTCGAATTTCGCTTGGGCCCGCGCCAGTTGCGATTGCACGAGGCTTTGCTTGATCAAGGTCGTCGAACCGTAGGCCGGTATCTTGTTACCGATCAAACCGATCGCCTCGTCGATTGCCGCGTGTGTAATGCCGAGCGCCGGCGCGACCAATGCCGCGATCGCGGGCCAAATCGTCAACCGGTACAACGGACCGGTATAAGCGCTGCCCGGATTGCGCAACGGTCCCCACGGCGCGGCCCAGTGTTCGGGAATGACGACGTCGTCGACTTCGACGTCATGACTGCCGCTGCCGCGCATGCCCATTGTGTTCCAGTTGTCGATGATCTTGACCTTGTTGGCCGGAACCGCGATCAGACGCGTATCGGGCATGCCGTTTGAATCGACGCGCAGCGTATCGCCGTCGTGCACGTTCGCGAAGCCGAGAAACACTGTCGCATGATGCGCGCCGCTGACGAACGACGTGCGCCCCGAAATCCGATAACCGCCGTCGACCGGAACGGCCTTGCGCGCCGGATTGAAGGCGCCGACCGGAATCGCATCGCGTCCGAAGATTTCCTGCGCGGCCTGATCGCCGAACCACGGCGCGAACAGATCGTGCGCGGCGGCGATTTGCAGATTCCAGCCTGCCGCGCTGTCGATGCGCGAAACGGCCTCTATGATGCGGAAACCGGAGACCGGGTCGAGTTCGAATCCGCCGAACACCTTCGGCCGCCACATCCGGTACAAACCGGCCTGTTGCATCGCTCGCGCAACAGGTTCGGCCATTTTCCGTTCACGCTCGGCCGCATCGGAGTGTTTTCGAATGATCGGCGTTATGTCTCGAACGGCTTCGAGAAAGGTTTCAGTCGCGGTCATTGATATCTCCTGGGTTGTCCGTCGGTCTAGTGGCAGGCATTATACAAAAAACCTTACGAATTTTGGGAGTTATCGAAAACCAAAATGTAGACGGGTTCCCGCAATCCATTGCGGTGTCCATAGTGGCGCCATACCCATCGTAGATCAAATTTCGGCACCGGGATGTCCGTCAATGGACGCCGTTAACTCAGCACCTAAACTATCTAAAACAATTAATCATAGCCAATAGGCTATGGAATTTAGGTGCTGAAGGAATACATCCCTGTAGGTTCTATGCCAGCCCCATGCAGGCAAAGCCCTTGCGGGCGCCATGGATGGCGTGAATATCGATTCTGATCGAAAAACTGTCTAAGAATAAAAAGTATGGGGTGTGGCTAGCGAGGATGTCGGCAGCAGGGCAGATTTTTGCTCCATGCAAAATCCGTATCCACGCCATCCCTGGCGTTCGATCGCTGCCGTCAAGCCTCCATGGATGGGTTCACGGCGGTCCTCGATATACACACCCCATACCTTCATAAAGTTAACCATTTTTTGAGTATAAAGGGAGTAGCACCCCGGCGCCTCCTAAGGCGCTGCCGAAATTTGAAGTACGAAAGGTATACATCGCGTCTGGCTGAATTGCTGGTGCGGTTTGCGTCGATTGGATTTGGCCTGCGTTCAACCTATTGAATACTGCTTTGTTTCGGGCTTTTGCAAGAATATTTCTTAAACTTAGAAAAAGCATTTCACCATGAATATCATGAAGAATAAGAAGTTAATTCAACAACTTGCTATAGAGCTTTCGCTCACCAAAAAAGTTAGCGAGAATGTTTAGGTAATTTCTTGAAATACTTCATTAACTTCATATGCTTCATAGTTAAACTACCGAATTTAGGTTAAAGCGTGGTGATTTGTTCGAGCTTGTTGCCGCCGATCGCATAAATCAGCGAAGCCGGCAATTTAGCAAAAATAAAAAAGGGGGGTCAGGTTGGATTATTAATTCAAGCTGCCCCTTTTTTGACCCCCAGCCCTTTACAATGGGTAAACACCTATGGGGTATAGGACGAATACCCCATAACGAGGACTTTATTAAAACAAGACGAGGTTTACAAAGGCGGTAGTGAAACACCACCCCTTTTGACGCAAGGCGGAACGCAAGTTAATCGTTACCCATCTATAAACAAGATAATCAGACAATAATCAGTAATGTTCCTGGAATTCCAGGAGCTAAAAAGCTGCCAAAAAATGGGGAGCAATAAACCGGCAGCGTGTGCGGGTAAGAGGGAGTGGTTTTTTTTGGAAGTGCGACAAATTTGCGACAAAACCCGAATTATTAGCTTTTGCTAATAAGCTTATTTTTCGTAACTTGTTGTTTTCGTTGGTGCCTGGGGCCGGAATCGAACCGGCACGGTGTTGCCACCGAGGGATTTTAAGACCCTCGGAATTTTCTTCAATATTTTGATTTTCTTGATTTTTCATAATGTTAGACTCTCTTTTTTAGTGGTTTAAGCTTATTTTTCTTGTGTTTCGCTGGTTTACGTTGACACTTTGTTGACAGTTTTTTTCCCCCTTTTTCATCGGTTTAAGCGTAATTACGTAATTACTGTAATTACGTATTTTCCAGATATTGACCGATCGCAAGACGAATTATCGCCCCAATAGAACGTTGCTCAGCCTCAGCCTTTAGTTCAAGCTTGGCATAGACATCAGGATCAATAGCAATTGATGTTACTTTTTTCGCCGGTTTATTGCCCTTGCCGCGCGTTCGCCTGGATTGCTTTTCCGGTTCCGCTTGTTTGTTAACTTTCACCAATTCAACCTCGCTTTTTTCATCTTGCCCTTGCCGGTCATCCAAGGCGCTAAAATCAATTGATACCGTTTCTTCAATAAAGTCTATCGGTTCACGTACAAGAAAATACTTTCTTTGCTGATAGGCTTGCCACATTTCAAACTGATTTGAAAGCGTTATGACAGCATCAAGTGCCAAGTTAGGATTAAGGCTCAAAATTACCGCCTTAAGCTCTTTTAATTGCGCCTTAGTTAATCTTTTCGCCGGTTTTCTCATTCGACCATTATAACCTGTTAATTCTTATTATTACTTATTATTTGTTAACAGCAATTGCTAATAGATAACAAGACATGCCTTTTTCTTGTTATTTCATGTTAAAACTTAACAAGAAATAATGCTTGCTCATTGCGGCTGATTAAACTATTATGCATCAAACCTTAACAACATTTAACAACCTTTAACATAATTTAACAGGATTTAACGCCATGAGCAAACCACTTTTAGACGTACGCGACGAACTAGACACCCTTTTAGATGCGTATGCAAGCATCGAAATGCTTTGTATAAACGCTAAAGGCGTTGATGCAAGCCACCTAACAGGGCTTTTACAGGTCGTAAACAATCAACTCAAAGAGAGCCTAGAAAAGCTCAAGGATTGCCAAAAATAAACAGTCACAAGTCAGGTTATAGGATTCTCAAAAGAGCTTTAACAAGCTCTAACAGAGCGTCCTATAACTTTCATTGTGACGTGATACAGAGGCGTCCCACCCCCAAAAGCAAAAAGAGGAAACGAGACCCGAGAACGAGAGAAAAAGCTAAAAGAAATTCGCGGCGGCGGTCGAGGGGCTCGCCTGGCTTCGATTACGCCTCACTGGTATTGTTCGCTAACGCTCACCCGAACTTTATCGATGTTCCAAAGCGCGTCCAATGCATCGCACCCTCGACCGCCGCGAATTTTTGTGAGGTACTTAAATGGCAATCAAAAAAACAGAGTCCGGTTGGTTGGCAGACATTCAACCAGGAGGACGAGGCGGCAAACGCTTTCGCAAAAACTTTAAGACGAAAGCCGAGGCTTTACGATGGGAAGCGCACGTTAAAACCAAAATCATTAAGAACCCGGATTGGGAGCCCGACAAGAAAGACTTTCGCCGGCTTTCCGATCTTATGCGGTTTTGGCACGATCATCACGGGAAATCGCTCAAGGCGGAAAAAAACACGTTCGGAAGGCTTTTATTAGTCTGTGAAAGGCTAGGCGACCCTTACGGCCACCAGGTTACGCCAGAGATGCTTAGCGAGTATAGAACGGCACGTTTAGCCGAAGGGATTACGCCTAACGGCGTTAATCGCGAAATCGCCTATGTCAGGAGCGCTTTTAATGAGTTGATCCGGCTAGGACAATGGAATAAGGAAAATCCGGCCGCTAAGCTTCGCCAATTCAAGATTGACGAACAGGAGCTCAGCTATTTGACGACCGAGCAAATTAAAGAATTGTTCATTGAGCTCGAAAAGTCCAACAGCCGCGACATTCTGTTAGTTGCTAGCCTTTGCCTTGCTACTGGTGCGCGTTGGTCTGAAGCCATCGGCATTACTAAGCGTAATATTCGAAATAATGCCGTAAGCTTTAACGGCACCAAAAGCGGTAAATCGCGCTGCGTTCCTATACCGGAGGGCTTGACCAAGCGTTTGATCGATCACGGAAGCGGTTTGGACGACGACAGCGCTTTATTTTGTAATTGTATTGAGGCTTTTAAGTTCGCCATTGAGCGAACGTCAATAATTCTTCCTAAAGGGCAGAGTTCGCACGTTCTAAGGCATTCATTCGCTTCTCATTTTATGATGAACGGTGGCAATATTTTGACTTTACAGAAGATTTTAGGGCATCAAAGCCTAACCATGACAATGCGTTACGCGCACTTATCGCCCGATCATTTAGAAAAGGCGAGGGAGTTAAGCCCTTTTGCAAAAATATTTTGATTGTTGTTGCTTTTTTTCATTGTTGTTTGTTAGGCGCTCCCTACGGGACGGGCTTTCCGATCCAATCAATCATAGTTAAGCTAACAGCCAGTAAGCTAAAAACGCTTTTCCGCTTTGCTCCAAAGGTTTTTAACTAACTGGCTGTAACGCTTAAAAATGATTGATTTCCTCTCCAATCCCTAGCGCAACACTCCCTCGGGCTCGGGCTCAAGAGCATGGCCCTCTCGCCAACGCCGCCGGACGTTATCTAAGGGGGGCACAGGCAGGGCGCGCGGTCAAGGGTAAATGAACGCTAAGCGCCCTTGACCGCGCGCCCTGCCTGTGCCCCCAAAAAGCAACGACCGACGGCGACGGCGAGAGGGCATAAGCTCAATCGGCCTTCCGAACCAAACCCCCCAAAAGATAGGCGCTTACTATAGCGCTTGCCATTTTATAAGTGGTAGTACCATTTTGAGCAGCCAAACGTTCAAGCCTGATATAGTTATCAAGCGACAGGTCGGTCCAATATTTTCGGCGGAGTTTTTCAGGTCTGACTTTTTTTGTCGACACTTGGTCGACACCTTCAAAAAGATGCGACAACGTGTCATTATGTAAGTCGTTGTTTTTGTTGGTGCCTGAGGCCGGAATCGAACCGGCACGGGATTGCTCCCGAGGGATTTTAAGTCCCTTGCGTCTACCAATTTCGCCACCCAGGCATTTAAGGATGTCGTAGAGCTGCGCATTGTACCTTATGCCGGACGGAATTCGCCAGTATTTTTTTACTTGCGTTTTGTTTCTAGCGAAACGGATTTTTCTTATTAAGATACGCTTACGGGCAAGTTGATAAAACGACGATATTTTTCGAATTCGCAATGTAGAATGTTTTCATAAGCGCCAACTTAATGCCTATTCTATAGTGCATTTGCGGCTTTATTCGTTATCTCGCTAAGGATTGCCGATATCCAGATTAGATGGGATCTGAAGATACGCATAGCCATCCGTAGTCCTTGATTCCGCTAATTCCTGACGTAATGACGCGTTTTTCCTTAAATTGGCGCCTACTTGTAACGTTCTTCCGTTTTGCCATTGCCTGGTTTCGAGATACGTTTGAAATCAATACTTTTACTTGAGGAACACGTTTTGCATTCATCATTTCTGAGTTCGTTTTTTATCCGTTGCTTGTTAATCGCTACACTCTCGGGGCTTGGCTCGGTTTGTGCCGATACAAGCCGGCTTGTGGTCGGTGAATTCTCCTCCGGCAGCCTTGCCGGCTGGAAACCTAAATCGTTTAAAGGCACTACGCTTTATACGATCGAGTTGTTGGATGATGTTCGCGTATTAAGAGCGAAGAGCGATCGGGCGGCGTCCGGTTTATTTAAAGAACAGCGTATCGATCTTCAAAAAACGCCTTATTTGAATTGGCGATGGCGCATCGAAAACCGTTTGGGAAAGATCGACGAGCAAAGTAAGTCCGGCGACGATTATGCGGCTCGTGTCTATGTGGTGGTTAGCGGCGGCTGGGCATTCTGGCGAACGCGGGCGATCAATTATGTTTGGGCCGGCAATTCGCCGAAAGGCAAGGTTTGGCCGAATGCTTTTGCCGGTAGTAATGCGATGATGATCGCTTTGCGTTCGGCTGACGATCAAACCGCTACTTGGTATCAAGAAAAACGTAATGTACTCCGCGATTTGGAAGCGCAATTCGGCGAACCTATTCGCTACATTGATGCCGTGGCATTGATGACCGATACCGATAATGCCGGCGGCAGCGCCGAGGCTTATTACGGGGACATCTATTTCTCCCGGGATTGATTGTAAGGAATATGCACAAAATAACTGCTACAAGTAGTAGGCTTTGCGGCGATTCGGTGACTCGCTTGACAGGACGCCGTGAATACTTCCATGTAGGCTTGACGGCGGCGACTGATTGCCAAGGATGGCATGAATGCAGATTTTGCAGGAGCAAAAATCTGCCCTGCCGCCGACACCTGTCAATCGAGCCACCGACCCCCCTCCCAGAAGTTGTCGATGTTATTTCATGATCGTTACTAAGTATTCAGTCCCCCTTCTTTGAAAAAGAGGGCTAGGGGAGATTGTTTAAATAAATCCCCCTTTTTCAAAGGAGGAGGACAATATTGCGGTAATTTGCCAAAGGGGTCTGAATACTTACAAAGGTATAGAAAAAATTCATTTCGTTATAACGCCAAAAATAAAACCGCGCATCGGCATTGTTTCGCGCAAAGTATATAATGACCGGTTTGCCGACTTTATTCAGACGTAGCAATGACCGATCAAAAGAAGATTTTAAGCTCCGATATCCGTTACGAATGCGGCGACTCCGCTTATACGCGCGGGCTCAGCTATTACCAAAGCGGCATGGTATCGAAAATGAACATTACCGAAGAGAGTGACTGGCATGTCCAATTGAAATCTACGGTCAAAGGGAGCGGTAGCAACTATTATCAACAAAATATAAAAGTCACCTGGAACGACAAATTCAATAATGTTGAAATCGTCGGTTATTGTTCCTGTCCGATGCATTTTAACTGTAAGCATGTCGCGGCGGTTTGCCTTAAATACCGCAATGACATGACTGACATGCCGATAAAAACCGGTAACCGTACCTCCAGTTGGCTGGGCTGGCTCGAAACACTTAACAAACAAACATCCGCCAAATCGCCTTATCAAGATTTTCTTGCCTATACCCTGCTGCCGGCCTCGAAAAAAGGGGAGTTCAATCTCGATTTGACGATTACCCGTGAAAAGAAAACCGGCGGCTTATCCAAGGGCCGTAAAACTACAGTCAATAATCTGCGCTATGGGTATGCTTCAAACACTTATTTTCAAGAAGGCGACGAAGAACTTATCCGTTTAATCACCGCTTTACCAAGCACTTATGAAGGCGTACCGATCATTAACGGCGCAACCGGTTATTTGGTTCTGACTCAAGCCGTTAAAACCGAACGTTTGTTTTATCAATCATTGGATGAACCGGCGATAAGGAACGGCGAATTACGCGATTTAAATTTCGAATGGCTCATGCAGGATAATGGCGATTTTCAGTTGGTATTGACCATCGAACATAATGCTATTTTAATCTTGACCGAACCGCCGATGTATCTGGACCCTGCAAACGGTTTAATCGGGCCTTTGAATATACATGGAATCGATTTTCAACAATTGCAAAAAATTCTGACAATTCCGCGTATTCCCGCCGAAGCCGCCGAAGAGTTTAGCGAGCGTTTAACGCTTCAACATCCCGAATTACCCTTACCGCCGCCGCGCAGGATTGAAATCGTTGAGTTGCGGGGTCAAAAGCCCCGCCCTGTACTGACATTGTTCGGTACGCAATTTACGACGTCGAATTATGTCCATGCAATGACGGTCGGTTTCGATTATGCCGGGCATATTTTTGCGACGCATACGCTCGAAAAAAATCAAGTGCACAGTTTTTATTCGAAAACGGATAATGCTTCAGCCGAACCGGAACGCCATGTTTGGGAAGTGATTAAAACCGAACAAGGCTTATTGCGTATCGCACGCGACCAGGCTGCCGAATCCGAGGCGATTCAACGCTTAACCGATCAAGGCTTTCGTTCGATGGATTGGCCCGGCAACACGGAATTTGTCATGACGGCACAGACGGAGCCCTCTGACGCGAGCGGAGCGGTTCGTTGGGGTTCATTCTTGCAAAATACCGTTCCCGAACTGGAACAAGCCGGTTGGCTAATTGAAATTAACGATAGCTTTTTGATGAAATTCCAAGAAGCCGATACTTGGAATGCTGAAATCGACGAAAGCGGTAACGATTGGTTTGAAATGCGTTTTAATATTAACGTGGACGGTCAGTCGTTACCGCTTTTGCCTTTGATCATGCCGGTCTTGGAAAATTTTAAAGGCGACCAATTACCCGAAATGCTGAGCATTCCGATGGGCGAGCATCAATACTTAAACATTCCGTCGGAGCGTATTAAGCCGTTTTTGGATATCTTGTTCGAGTTATTCGATGCAGGTACATACAGTGACCAGGGCGTATTGACCCTATCTCGTTTCAATGCGGTCGCATTAGCCGATTTGGAAACGCATAGTTACGGCCTTTTCAGCCTGAAAGGCGGTAAGGCGCTTCGCGAAGTCGCTAAGAAGTTACGGGATTTCAAAGGTATCGCCAACGTTGTGCCGCCCGAAGGCTTGAATGCGCAATTGCGCGACTATCAACAATTGGGGCTCAATTGGCTACAATTTTTGCGCGAATATCAATTCGCGGGAATTTTAGCCGACGATATGGGGCTCGGTAAAACCATTCAAACACTAGCGCATATCCAACTGGAAAAAGAGCAGGGACGTTTGACTGCTCCCTGTCTAATCATTGCCCCAACCAGTCTGATGGGCAATTGGCGGCGCGAGGCCGAGCGCTTTACACCAAGTTTGAGAGTATTAATACTACAAGGTGTCGACCGAAAACAGCATTTTCATAAAATCAACGATTTCGATATTGTGCTGACGACCTATCCTTTGCTACCGCGCGACGAGGAGGCGCTGACCGAGCCCGATTATCATTATTTGATTCTCGACGAGGCGCAAATTATCAAAAACCCCAAGGCCAAGGCATCGGCCATCGTCAGAAGAATCAATGCGAATCATCGATTATGTTTAACCGGCACGCCGCTGGAAAATCACTTGGGCGAATTATGGGCGCAATTCGATTTCTTGATGCCGGGCTTTCTCGGCGACAGCGCTTTTTTCAAGCGCACCTATCGTACGCCGATCGAAACCCACGGCGACTATGAGCAACGCAAGCGCTTGTCGCGCCGGCTCGAACCTTTTTTACTGCGCCGGACCAAGCAAGAGGTTGCCAAGGAGTTGCCGCCGAAGACCGAAATGATCCGTTCGGTGCCGCTCGACACCAAACAGGCCGCCTTATACGAGAGCATCCGTTTGACCATGGAGAAAAAGGTTCGCGATGCGATCGCGCAAAAAGGGCTGGCGCGCAGTCACATTACGATATTGGATGCCTTGCTGAAACTGCGCCAAACCTGCTGCGATCCGAGAACGTTAAACTTGAAAGAGGCTCAAAAAGTCAAACAGTCGGCTAAACTGGATCTATTGATGGAATTGCTGCCCGAGTTACTTGAGGAAGGCCGAAGAATCTTGGTATTCTCGCAATTCACGAAGATGATCGCGCTCATCGAAACCGAATTGAAAACCCGGAAAATTGCTTATAGTAAATTGACCGGCCAGACTAAAAACCGTGACGAAGCGATTAATTTATTTACCGGCGGCACAGTCGACGTATTCCTGATTAGCCTTAAGGCGGGCGGTGTCGGCTTAAATCTTACCGAAGCCGATACCGTGATTATTTACGATCCTTGGTGGAATCCCGCGGTGGAAAGCCAAGCCGCCGATCGGGCTTATCGAATCGGTCAAGACAAACCGGTATTCGTTTATAAACTGATTACTGAAAACACGGTCGAAGAGAAAATTCTTGCCTTGCAGGAAAAAAAGCGTGCATTGGCGTCCGGAGTTTATCAGGAAAACAACGAGCAAGGTTTTAATCTGACTTCGGAGGATTTGACTGCATTATTCGATCCGGTACAGTCGTAGGCATTGATCCAATAAAAAACATTTTGTCTACGAAACACACGAAAATATTTGATATCTTGGCAGGCTGGGGTTTGCAGCCGGCGAAACGAACGACGGCGCCAGCCAAAACCGTTTAAAAAATGCAAACTTCGTGTAATCTGTGATCTTCGAGATCCATCATAAACAACGGGCATTACTTCCTTTTGATTGAAAAACCGTCTAAGAATAAAAGGTATGGGATGTGTCTATCGAGGACCGCCGTATACCCATCCCTGGGGGCTTGACGGCAGCTCCCTGCTGCCGACATCCTCGCTAGCCACACCCCATACCTTCACAAAGTTAGCTAATTTTTGAGTATAAAGGGAGTATAACGATGAACGATTATCCGCCGCATATTGAAGTCATCAATGATGCAGGGTATTACTCGCCTGGCACGCCGCCCCAACGCTGGTTTCTCTCTCGTTTACCAATTTTTCTCGGCGTATTCCTGAGCGCATTGCTCATCGGCTTGGCTTTCAACTACAGCCGCCCTGCAATATACCGCAGTACTGCAACTTTACTGACATCGGCAATGACCGCGATCGATCAGGTCTCGGAAACCGCCGATATCCAACATGTCGCGATACAGCGGCAAATTTTGCTGGGCCGCGAACTGTTGGATGAAACGCTCAAGAGGCTCGAGATAACGTATCCGCAAGCCAATCTGACTTTAGAAGACGTCAAGGAAATCTTGCAAGTCCAATCGTTGCCCGACACGCAGTTGGTCGAGATGCAGGCCGAAGGAGAAATGCCGGAGATTTTACCGGTCTTGATTAATACCTGGATCGACGTATATTTGGATGCCAGAGCGGCGGAAATCGAAAGCAGCAAAGGTAAGACAATACAAATCGTCAAGGATGAGTTGGGTGAATTGGAAATTAAAATCGAACAAGCTCGGAACGCGCTGATCGAATTTAGGAACGAACATGACATCGCCTCGACCGAACGCCAAGAAAATACGGTATTGGCCAAATTAACCGGACTAACGGCGGCATTGAATAACGCCAATGAGGCCGAAGTCAAAGCCAAGGCTCGACTCGAAGCCGTCGAAAAGGCCATCGAAGAAGGTCAAGCCGTCGTGCCGACTCAGGATCAACGCAGCCTGGATCAATTGGAGCAACGCTTGCAACAGCTCAGGGAAAAGCTGGCCGAATTCGACAAACGCTATACCCGGGAATACCTGGCTCGGCAACCGTCGATGAGATTCATTCCCGAGGAAATCAAAAAGCTCGAAAAGGAAATCGCAGCCAAGCAGCAATACGGCACAAGAATCGTGCATACCGATGCGATGCAAGAATACCAAGCCGCAAAAATGACACTCGATCGTATTCGTCAACAGCTCGAGGATCACAAACGCATGGCATCGGAGTTTAGCTCACGCTTCGCACAACATGAAAGCCTAAAAGCCGATCTCGATGGGCTCGAAAAAATTTATCGAGAAACGCAAGAACGACTGGTGCAAATCGAAACGCGTCCGGTCGAAAAATACCCTCAGGTTACCGTGATTGACCGAGCCTTTCTTGCCCGCGATCCCATCAGCCCGAATTACAACCGAGATACACTGATTATCGTTATCGGGTCAGTCATGCTCGGACTGTTCGGCGTTTGGCTAGCCGAATTTTTACATCCGCCCCGCGAAAAGCAGTCGGACGATGCTTTATCGGCGCTGTCGGCCTACGCCAACCTGGGGTTTGGCACCGGACGGCTGGACTTGCCGCAAGTCTCGCCCGAACGACTCACGCAAATCCGCAATCATCAGCGACTGAATGCGCCAGTGCCTCGTGAATTGTCGGATGCCGATTTACGCGCGTTGCTCAATGAAGCGAATACAATGGGCAAGCAACTGATTGCTTTATTATTGCTTGGTGTTACATTGAAGGAAGCTGCGGCATTGACTCCGGAGCATCTGGATGCCGAGGCTGGAGAAATCCGGTTGAGCGGCCCCGTACCGAGAACCATTCCGCTCGACGGTTTATTGAGTTATTTTAACGGGCAACATCGATTTCCGGCCTGGTATACCGATAGCCCGCTAGCGATCGACGATCTTTCCGCGATTATAAGCGTTGCGGCGATCGATGCCGGCATGACACATCCCGAAGATTTCAATGCCGATGCCATTCGCCATACCTATATCGTGTATCTCATAAGACAAGGTTTGAAGCTATCCGAACTTGAAAGCATCGTCGGAACGATAGCGCCCGCCGATTTAGTCGAATACGGGCGTTATTCGCCGTTACGCCCCGGTCTTTCAGTGACCGAAATCAACCGAATCCATCCGGCTTTGGAAACGGAAGCGCTTCCGCCGGCGCAATGATAAGGATTTCGTCGTAAATAACTTCCCTATTTTATGGAGGGTTCGGTTG
Organism: Methylotuvimicrobium alcaliphilum 20Z; assembly: GCF_000968535.2. NCBI lineage: Bacteria > Pseudomonadati > Pseudomonadota > Gammaproteobacteria > Methylococcales > Methylococcaceae > Methylotuvimicrobium > Methylotuvimicrobium alcaliphilum. The sequence goes on along the minus strand of NC_016112.1, from coordinate 4,362,775 downwards.
CTCGATTGGCAGGTGTCGGCGGCAGGGCAGATTTTTGCTCCTCGGCAATTGCTAAGTTACATGGATGTAACGAATGCAGAAAATGCAGGAGCATTTTTCTGCCCTGCATCGCCTAAAGCGCCTACTGTTGGTGCCCTAATACACGCCATCCATGGCGTAATGCAAAATCTGCATTCATGCCATCCTTGGCAATCAGTCACCTCCGTCAAGCCTGCAAGGACGTATTCACCCAGCCCCTAAATTCCATAGCCCATCGGTCATGGTTAATAGTTTTACTAATTTAGGGGCTGGGTCCTGCCAAGCGAGTTACCGAACCCTCAACAAAGCTCATAGTTCCTGGACGTTATTTATTACGAAATCCTAAATAAATCATGCACTTTTCGATCATAATCCCGACACTCAACGAACAAACCTCGATCGTTGAGTGTCTTGGCAAACTGCAACACTTACGCGAACATGCGGAAATCATCGTATCGGACGGCGGCAGTAGCGATCGTACCGTGGCGCTGGCCGAGGACTTGGCCGACCTTGTATTAACCGGCTCGGTCGGCCGCGCCAAACAAATGAATCGGGGGGCAAAGCATGCGCATGGCGAAGTCTTGATCTTTTTGCATGCTGATACTGTCTTGCCCGAACAAGCATTGAACTCGATTACTCAAGCGCTGAAAGAAGGCGTATATTGGGGGCGTTTCGATATCCGTCTGAGCGGTAGTCATGTCATGTTGAAGGTGATCGCCGCACTAATGAATCTACGTTCGCGATGGACCGGCATCGCGACCGGAGATCAGGCGATTTTCGTGCATCGCAAAGCCTTCGATTCCGTGGGGGGCTTTCCCGATATCGCCTTGATGGAAGATATCGCGCTAAGCAAATCTTTGAAAAAATGGGGCAACCCCGCGTGTCTAATCGATCATGTCGTCAGTTCCGGCAGACGCTGGGAAAGCTATGGCTTATACCGAACGATTCTATTGATGTGGAGTCTAAGGCTACGTTATTTTTTGGGCAGTCATCCGGAGACATTGGCTTATCTTTACCGAACAGGAAAATTATGGAAACCGTAATCCGCTTATCTATTGCGCTAGGCATTTTTTTGATCATGATCAGTTGGGAAGCGTTGCGACCAAGACGTAAGCAATCGCCCGACCGCAAACAGCGCTGGCCGATCAACATCGGCTTGGCTCTGTTCAACATGCTGCTGATGCGATTGACGGTCGGCGGAGCGGCCTATCTGAGCGCGGTTTATGCGCAAGAGCAGTCTTGGGGATTGTTGAACATTTTCGATATTCAAGGCTGGCCGGCTGTCGCAGTTACCTTGATCGCGCTCGATTTTGCGATTTACGGACAGCATGTGCTCTCGCATAAATGGCTGTTGTTATGGCGTTTGCACCAGATTCATCACACCGATATAGCCTTCGATGCGACAACGGCAGTTCGCTTTCATCCGTTGGAAATCGTTTTTTCGATGCTCTATAAAATCGCATGGATCTTGTTGCTCGGTGCGGACCCGCTGGCCGTGATCGCCTTCGAAATTATCCTGAACGGCGCGGCCACGTTCAATCACGGTAATGTCGACATCCCGGAACGGGTCGACAAAATGCTACGCTGGCTCATCGTCACGCCGGACATGCACCGCATTCATCATTCGACGATACAGGTCGAAACCGACAGTAATTACGGCTTTTCGATTTCTTGCTGGGATCGCCTATGCGGCACCTACCGCGCCGAACCCAAGCAAGCACAAACCGACATGCCGATCGGCCTAGCGCCGTTCAGAAATCCCGAAGAACTCGGCCTCGCGAACTTGTTGCGTTTGCCGTTTAGCGCGTTACGCCGGGAGTGACGCGAGATATCGTGTTTCTTCAGCTAAAGCCCAAAGATCGGCATATCCCTAACAGGACGGGGTTCGCAAGCCATGCGCGTCAAGCTAAAAACGGCTAACCCACATCACGTTATTTCCCAAGCTCCAGCTTCCTGAGACCGACACAACCTCCGCACATTCTCAATCAACCCCGACTCGCTCGTTCAATCTTTCTTGATTGTCGGGAAGCTCCAGCTTCCTGAACAGGTTACCCAAGCTGGAGCTCTCATCGTTATACATAAGTCAAAAATTACTCTTTTGCAACCTTAACCAATGAGACCAGCAATTCCCAGTTTGAGCAGTTTCGCCGATTTTAGGGTGTGGGGTATGCCTGCCGAGGAACGCCGTAAACCCATCCATGGGGGCTTGGCGGCAGCTCAAACGCCAAGGATGGCGTGTAGTAGGGCAATGCAGGAGCAATTGCCGAGGAGCAAAAATCTGCCCTGCTGCCGACATCCTCGCCAAGCATACCCCACGCCCTTTTTGATCTCCAAATTGGGAATTGCTGCAATGAGACCTCGATAGCATTTATTGTGACTTAACACTCTCGGCCTCGAGATCGCGATCAGGGGATCGCTCCCACAGAGCGTCCGCAGCTCTCTGTGGGAGCGACGCCTTCGTCGCGACTATCGAAGCCAGTAACGCTCAAACACCGATAGCCTTTCCGGACAACACAACAATTTAGCGCTCGGTCGCTACTTTTTGCACAATTAGGTATATTTATACTTAATCTATAAAGACGAGAGCTGAAGCATCTTGCTAATCAGGTATAGTTTTATTCCAGCTTAATTTGATCTTCGATCGTATGCGTTAACCGAACGCCCGGCAATTCCAAGGTCATCTTTACCTGTAGCGTTTCGGTTCCTTTCAACTCGCCCGTTTCAATGGCCTTGACAATGGCATGCTCAAGTTCTCGCTGTGACGTGACGCCGACTTGTTTCAAAAATTTCCTGACTTCCATATTCAAAGTATCTTCGTTCATAGCAACCTCCGTAAATCAAAAAGAAACACCGGTCGGGAAAGACCGACCCTGAAAATCGACCAGCGTCAATCAAACCACCAATACGGATAGGTATCAAGCTTTATCTGAATGATTAAGTGGCCCGCCTGTTGAAAGGCTCTCGCGTGAGATTGACGTGCGCATTGATAAACCTAAAAAGAGCAGTTGGCATGTGTTGTAGACCGTTCGAGCCAAGTCGAAGCATGAAGGGTCTACAACACTTTCACTGGCGTGGCCCCTTGTCAGGTAATCAAGCTTAAGAAATTGATCGCAGGCTGAGTTGACTCTATAATCGATCTCTGCCTAAACGAAAGACTTCTTTTCAGCGCCCCGCCGATGAGCGAGAGAGAGCTTGCATCGGCTTCAATGCCAACATTGGGAACATGATGACTAAGCGATCAGCCGAAGGGACCGAAAAAGATAGTCGTAGCGACGTTCTATCGAAACGAAGCAGTCAGGACAAACAGATCATGATTGTTTCGCAGAACGATGATCATGCGGCTGAGTTGACCCGGCGGCTCAGACAACAAGGCTATGCCGCCTTCAATGTCTCGCCCAATGCCGACTTTCGACCCCTCGCCGGCACCGATCCGCGTTTGATCCTGATCGATTGTCCGGGCTTCTGTCTGCCGATTCGGGAGTTCTTGCAGCGTCGACGCGACAATATCGACATTCCGGTCGTTTGTCTGCTCAACAAAGCGGCACATCAACAAGTCCATGCCTTCGATGCTCCGAATGATTCGGGCTTTTTGGAGCAAGCCGTGCCATTCGAAGTCGTCGAAGACCGTATCAAGCAGGTATTGGCTCTCGAAGACGGCAATCGCTCCCCGGAGTGCGCGAAGCAACCCGATTCCGCGATGGCGCCGCAGGATCGGGTCTGTCCTGTTACGGAAGGGCGTTGCGGTTCAATCGGCCGTATCGACACAACAGCGATCGCACAGGCGCCGCAAAACGCCACGGCCCCGGTTTGCACCGTGTTGATCGTTTCAGCGCGGAAAGGCTTCGGCACTCAAATTGCCCAATTATTTGATCGCGAAGGTCCGATCCGCGTGGTCGGGCAATTCGTCGACGATCTGAGCTTTATACCGACCTTGTTGAGCCTGATCGAGCCGAAGCTATTGCTGCTCGACCTTACGTCGATCGAAGGAACGCTAGACGACTGGTTGAGAACGATCAGACAAGCGGATCGGGAGCTCAAAATCATGCTATTGACCCATCCCGACGTGCCGGATTTTTTCAACGAGACGTTGAGCTATGAGGTATTCGGTCGTTTGTCGACGCTCGATTCGACCGATGTGTTCAAAAGAGCCATCCTTGCCGTCAGCGAGGGCGAGCTTTGGCTGCCCCGTCAGGTGCTGCAAAAAGCGCTGCTGGAATTGACGAAGATTCACGGCGAACAAAAACCGGAAGACTCTTGGCACGATGATTGTGCTTCGATGACCGAGCGCGAACAAAACATTGCCCGGCTGGTCGCGGAGGGCCTGACGAACAAGGAGATCGGCAGGCAACTTCAGATCAGCCCGGAAACCGTCAAGATGCATCTCAAGCATATCTTCAATAAACTCGGCATTCAACGCCGCAGCCAACTGGCCGCCAAGTCTAATTTCCCGCGCTGACGTTTCCGAGTCGCGACACGGGCATCAAGCTACCTATTCGGGTAATGTGAACTTCGTCACATTTATGGAACACTGCCCCTGCAGTTTTTGAAAGTTTCTGGAAATAACGCGATCGAGCAGAATTGCTCGATCGCACTAATCAACGAAAGGAATTCGAATTAAACCTAAGGGGGTTTATCATGAAAACGTTACAACACAACAAAATCGCGATCGCATTGTTCGCGTCGGCGTTGACGCTGGGGTTGAGCAGCGGAGCGTCAGCCGATGTTCCCCAAGATAAAAGTGCTGTTGCAAGCACGCCTATTTCCACAACACAAGTGGTTACTCCTTATATCATCCCTCCGGCGGATGGTAACCAGCGGGGTGGCAATCGTTCGTGTGCCGATGTCGGTAAAGCTTATTTCGGCAACCCACTCCACTACCAATGCCGAACTGACAAGAAAGACTACGAAAACTTCACCAGTCAAGCCACCCTTGAAGACCCCGAGATTTTTGAGCCAACCGGTGGTTTACCTGCCGAGTGCGCGAACGCCATCAGCGTTGTCGTTACTGATGGCACCATTGTTGACTGGACTTCGACATACCCAATCGGAGCCGCAATTATCAAAGGCGGTCCTGCAGCCAATACCTATGTCTACATGCCGCAAAAGCTTAAAGATACCGGCCTCGCTTCTCCGCCAGTATCTGGTGGATTTGCAGAACTGAGCAATATCGGCGGGTTTTGCTGGAATCCGGAGCTAGGACCGCCGCTAGGGATTTGCTATGAGGATGAAACTGCGTGGGCCGCTGGAGATAGATATACGCAAAGAGGAAACTGGGCGACCTACGTTGAATATAAATCCGAAGTAAAGACAGTCGACCTGTTTGCCGGCCAGGATATTCCGGTCGGAACAGTGACTTTCAGCGTCCCAGATGGGGATAACCCAGATGGGGATAACAACGTGACGATCACCATTAATCTCTCCGGAGATTGGGTGTTTGGCATCAACTACGAGCTTGACGAGGAAGGCAATCTCAAGTTAGACGAGGATGGCAACCCGATCCGCGATGACAACATTAAGGTTCAGGATTATGCTGAAGCCCCAAGTGGAAACCCCTCGCCCGGATTGTTCATGTGGAAAAAGGTCGGTGATGGCCAAATCGGTGAGATCGTAGTTAAACAAAACAACTATTACGGGGTACATGTGGATGTGGCCTTGCCGGTGGAGTGCCCTACCGACGAGTAATTAGCTTGCATGGTTCGGGCTGCCAAGCCTAAGTCTCAATTAGTTTGGCTCGGGAACCAACGTTGACGAAAATGGCATAAACAACTACGCCGGGGTTCGTATTGGAATGAACCCCGGCTTTTTCATGCCTATCGCTCTGCGACCGGTTTATTTCTTGCCGTTGCCATTACTACCACCGCCGCCTTTCGTGCTGCCGGCCGTAACCGTTATCGATGCCGCCGAGGCATTGCCCTCTTGATCGCGGGCGCCAACCAAAAAGTCGTAGACGGTGCCGGAGCCCCTGTTGCTGTCGGTAAAGTCGGTTTTGCCGGCGTTTGCGATTGCCGCGCCGTTGACAATCACTGTCGCGCTGCCGGTCGCTTGACAATAGGACAGGTAATAAAAATCCTTGCTGTTCGGTTTTGATATTTTCAACATGGTTGGAACGCCGGATGTCCATGGGACGTTACCGATCGCGGCGATTTCATGAGTGCCGCTGCTTATCACGGTCGCGACCGCGCTGGGAACGCTCGCATACCAGCTCATCTGGTCGATATGAGCGGCGTTGAACAGATACCCGCTACTGCATCGTCTAAGCGCCTACTGTTCTGTTGGTGCCCAGCTACACGCCAGCAAATGGCGTTCGTCCCTCACCTAACATTAGGTGAGGAAGCATAGAGTGAGTGTCTACATGGACGTATTCGCGGCTTTCTTTGACTGATTTCCCGGAGTCGAGTTTTGATCTAAGGGGATATATTTTTGTTGACATATAAATGAGAATCATTATTATTAGCGCTACGATAGATATTTGACCTCTCCTGACTATCGTTTGGCGCACGATGCTTCTCTCTCTTAAACATATCGCACACTGCGTGCGCCAATTTTTTTTGCTTACTCGAATGAGGATGTCATGTTGGAAAATCAATCGGAAACATCGGCTCTGCATGAAATTACACATCTTCATGCGAGCACGTTAATGCTAATCACCCAATTCAGTAACGGACATCATTGCCCGAAGCTGGCGCACATGATCGTCAATCAACTACGCCGACTCATTACCGAGTCCGAGCTGGAACAACTGCCCACGGGCCAACAAATGTATCGGCAATTACTCAATCATTGGCAACAAGTGACGCAGACATTGCTGGAAAAGCGGCAACAAAACCGCAAGCGCACTCAATTACACTGAGTTTGTTCAGGATGAAACCTAAAAAATTCACTCGCCAACATGTTAAACGCCTTTTCGTTTATTCGGCTATGTCCTGCGCCGCTAAACTGCAAATATTCGAAAACCGCATGCGCTTGCTTTTGCGTACTGTTGGCGAATGCGCCGGCGATTGCCGATGAGAAGGCCGCGATGAAAGATACGGTGGAGCTCGATACGATGATTGTCGAAGGCGCTTCAAGCACCCGTCCGTTGGATGAAGAGCCGGGCACCGCTTCGGTAATCGACGCCGAGACGATAGAGCGGCGAATGGTCCGTAGTATTAAAGATCTGATCCGTTACGAGCCGGGCGTTAACGTCGGTAACGATCCTCAGCGTTTCGGCGCGACCGGCTTTACGATTCGCGGTCTCGGCGGCAATCGGGTGTTGATGCAAGTCGACGGCGTCCGTTTGCCGGATGCATTTTCGATCGGCTCGTTCGCATCGGCGACGCGAAACATGGTCGATATGGATGCGCTGAAATCGGTCGAAATCATACGTGGTGCCGGGTCTGCCCAATACGGCGGCGATGCGCTGGGCGGCACGGTCGGCTTTGTCACCAAAGATCCGCGCGATTACCTCGACACATTCGGTAACGATTATTATGCCGACGCCAAGCTCGGCTACAACTCGACCGACCGCAGCTTCTTGAAAACCGCAACCTTAGCCGGCGAATCGATGGGTTTCGAGAGTTTGCTGTTGTTAACGCATTCCGAAAGCCGAGAAACCGACACGAAAGGCGACAACAAAGAGCTGAATCCAAGACGGACCGCGCCGAGCCCGCAAGACAACGAAGTCTACAACGGACTCGGCAAGCTGCTCTACCGCTTCGACGATGACAATGTGCTGCGCTTGACCGGCGAGTGGATGCACAGCGAGTCCGAGCTCGACGCTTATCATGCCAGAGATCCGCTGGGCATCGGTTTTCCGCCGAATACGAAAATCTTCAGCCTGATCACCGATGACAGACAAACACGTTGGCGGATCTCATTGGATCATACGCTCGACCGTCTCGGTTTTGCGTTATTCGATAGCGCATTCTGGCGCGTATACCGGCAAAAAACTGCGGCGACACAAGAGACTTGGCAAGATCGCGACAATCCGCTGAATAAACGCCATTTAATCCACCGTATTTTCAGCTTCGATAACGACGATATCGGCGGAGAAATTCGCTTCGACAAACATTTCTCGACCGGTATTTTCGATCATGCACTGCAATACGGCGGTCAAATCAGCATGAACACGATTACGCAAAAGCGGGATGGCAGTCTGACCTATACCACCGGTAGACCGCCGTTCATTCAACCGGGTACCGTTTCGAAAACCGTCGCGCCCGACACGTTTCCGGTGCGCGATTTTCCTGAAAGTATCGTGACGAAGGCGGGAGCTTATCTTCAAGACAGCATCACGTTTCTCGACCGGCGCGTAGAGTTGATTCCCGGCGGACGCATCGAGTTCTACTCTTTAAAGCCGCAAAAAGACTCGCTATACGATGCGACGTCTAAGGTGCAGCCGACTGAACTCGACGAGTACAAGTTTCTGCCTAAGTTGGGCGCGTTATTCCATATCACCGATGAATTAACGATTCACGGACAATATGCGGAAGGGTTCCGAGGCCCGAATTTTGGCGAAAGCAACGCCGGTTTCGTCAACGATCAATTCGGTTATCAAACAATCCCGAACTTCAATCTGACACCCGAAACCAGCACCGGATTTGAGATCGGTTTGCGCGGCAAAGGTGCGGCCGGAACGTTCGATCTGACTTTTTTTCGCAACGATTACAAGAATTTTTTATTTTTGGACACGGTTTGCGTGCCTTCGACCGAGACCGGATTCTGTTTGGCCTACGGCGATACGCCAAGATTGACATTTCAGCAAATCAATAACCCTGACGATATTCGGATTCAGGGCGTCGAATTCAAAAGCCAACTTTACTTGGATTGGTTTCATGAAACTTTGGAAGGAGCGAGTTTAATAGCCAGCGGATCGTATGCAGAGGGCGTCAATCTCGAAACCGGTTCCGTAAACGACGTGTCCTTACGCGGCATCAGCCCCGCCAAAGGCGTGATCGGTCTGCGCTACGAAGAACCTTCGGGAATCTGGGGCTCTGAATTGATATTAACCTTGGTCGACGCCAAGCGTCCGAAGACCGCTCCGGACGATGCGCAATTCCTGCCCCGAGGATACGGCGTCGTCGACTTTAACGGCTACTATCGTTTCAACGATCATGTTTCGGTTAACGTCGGCGTGTTCAATTTGTTCGACAAAACCTATATCGACTGGGAAGACATCAATACGCGGGCCGGCGACCCGCATGCAACCTTCGGAGCCTACGCGAACGCCGATTTCTGGAAGCGTTATTCGCGACCGGGACGCAACGTCGGCGCGACGCTAAAAATAGCATTTTGAGATACGGCGATGCACTTAAGCTACCAAGACATTAAACAAAAATTGTCGTCGCTATTCGACGAATTATTCACGCATGAAGGCTATGCCGATATGCGCATCGAGATGCGCATTCTCAAACGAGGACAAAAAGAGGTGATTCTGCATTGCGGCAAACAATACCGTTATGTTGTCGATTTTCGGCCCGGTGATGACTCGCTAAATGCCGGCAAGGAAACCGGCAGTCATGCACTCGAATCCATCCGGTGCGAATCGAGGCGCTAACAAATTCTTTTCAATGGCGTCTTGCCGCCGCGCCTCCCATGTCTTCGATAGAGTTGCGGATTGACTGTTCGGGATCGAATCAAAGCGGCTTTAAAAATTTGTACCGACTCGCCCTGCGTCTTTGAGGTTAAGAAAAGGGTTTTTAACTTTCATTTACGAGGATAAAGAATGAAAACTTTATTGAGATTAACTTTAAGCGCAGCATTTTTAAGCGTATCCGGCCTGGCTGCGGCCGATATACAAAACGGCCCGAATCCTTACAATCCGGGATACGGTTTCGATGCCCCGCATGCGGCATCTTGGGGCGGATGGGCGCGCGGCGATGCCGGTACGCTCTACGCCGAATGGGATACCTTCATCGATGCTTCCTATGGTACTGCAACCGACCGCACCGCAGCTCCGGACGTCGGCGAAGCCAATGTCTCCGATGCTTTTGCCGCTTGGAGTGCCGGGACTTTTGTTGCCGGCTCGGGAAACCTTTACAGTTTTTCGGTTCCTCAAAACTATAATTTCTCGGTTACCGGTAACGTCGGTATGGGACAGGTTCGAGCTGTTCTGCAATTCGAAGCTTCGGGCATACAGATGAATTATGACTCGATTAAATTAAACAATTTGGCGCCTACCTTTACCGAGAAAACGTTTTATGATGATGCCTTCCCAAGCTCTATGGGCCCAACCGATTTAGTACACTACCTGGCTATCTGGGACTTACCTGCAGAACCTGTCGCATATAATTTTTCATTCAATAGTCCGCCTCATCAAAGCCTAACTCAGGTTGCGATCGATATTGCCGCGGCTTCTCTTTTTGATCATGATCTTGAGCCTGGGCCGACACCGGATCCCGATACAACGCCGGATTCGCCTGCATGGACCCGATTAGACCTTGCTGTCGTGGATATGCTGAACGATGTACCAAGTCTATTGGCCCAGATCGGCGAAAAAGCCTACTTGCTACCTGAAAACGCAAACAGAAGTTTTGCAGTGACCGATACTGGGATTTTATCCAGTCTAAAAGAATACGTAAGTACGATTACAGACGGTAAGCTTTATATCTTGGGTATGGAAACGACTAGAGTTTACGAGTTAAATGAAGATCATCTTGTGGAACGGTCTGAACTTGATGCCATGCCGACATCCCGGTTCGAGGCAACTGCGCTAACTACGGATCGAGGGGAGATATTTGTCTTCGGCGGCAAACAAACCCGGCCGAATGGCACAAGCAGATTGATCAATCGTCTCGAAAGCTTTAATCCCGAAACTAATGAATGGAAAAGGCATCGCAACATACCCGGTACTAATCGGCGCGAAGGCGCCGCCTTGGCCGCTGTCTCTATCGACGGCAAAGCCCACGCATATCTTCTAGGCGGCGGCGTGCTGCAAAGAAATAGACTATTCGGTGCGATTGCGGCCTACGATTTTGAGCTCAATCGCTGGGAGACGAGAGCCATGACTCCGATGCCGACGCCGAGGGCATTTCAAAGCGGTATACAGGCCCCGGTGTTGGATGGAAAAATCTATCTAATCGGCGGACGCTCCGTTAATAGCGCCGGCGGCTTGGCCAAGTCGGATAAAGTCGAAATCTATGACCCGGTGTCCAATACTTGGCAAATCGGCCCGAATTTGCCTAAAGAGATAGCCGAGCCGGTATCGTTCGCGACCGATGGAAAAATCTACGTCATCGATGCAGCTCAACAACCTGAGCAATCGGCAATAACGGCATGGGAACTGGATGGCACCTGGAAACCCTGGCTGGAAGAAGACCAAACCTGCGATTTAGATGGAGACGGACGATTCACTAATCGCGATGTCAATTTGTTTGCCCGTGCTTGTAGAGCCGGAACGGCTTACTGGAATTGCGATTTAACCGAAGACGGTGCGCCTATCGCTAGAAATATTAGGGAATATCGGCGCCAATGGAGTGATTATTGGAACCAAGCATGCCCCTAAGTGATAAAGCGAGGGCGTTATTCATGACTCAGTTAATAAAAAAAGCTGTATCGCCGTATAGACCGGCTATGCCGGTCTATACCCATCGCAGATCAAAATTCGGCGCCGGGGTGTCCGTCAAAGGACGCCGTGAATACATCCCTGTAGGCTCTATGCCAGCTCCATGCTGGCAAAGCCTTTGCCACACACCCCGGCGCCTCCTCAGGCACTGCCGAAACTTGAAGTGCGAAAGGTATAGCTGCGGCCGATCTTTTCCAGAGGTCTCTAATCCTATGTACTCGCCTACGGTTTCGATAATTCCCATGAAGCCATTTTGGGTAGTTGGACTCGAGGCGGCGACGGGAGCTTATATGCCAAATGGTACGCATTATTACCGAGGTTCCCGTTCCAGCCTTCGCCTGGCTGTTGAGTTCGAACGTGCTGGGCTTGATCGGTTGGCGGCGCAGACAAAATGCGCCTGCGATTTTAAGCTAAACCCTATCAACCCCGCACCGGACAATTCGGCCCGGCTCGGGCCATATTTTAATCTAAAAGCGCCTAAGCGCCCGGAGGATGAAATGTATCGAATACAGACACAACCGGCTAGCCCCGGTCCCGCCGAAATCGAGAAGAAAATTCGGCTGTACATGCGGCTATATCTCACGCAACGTGTATGGTTCATATCGCAGGCGGTAGTCGAACTGATCGACGCACTGATCGGCCATCCCGACTTCGACGGAACGCCTGAACAGCGCTGCGGTTTCATACGCCTGGCAGGAATTTGGCGCTGCATTGCATGGATAGACCGCTGTACGCAGACTCAGTCGTCCGGTTACGAAAATTCGCAAGAGGAATGATCATGTGCCAAGCAAACGATAGTCGAACGAACTCGATTTCTCCCGAGGCGTTAAAACGCCGCTGGGACGAACTACGCGAGAACAGGTCGCAATTGCGGATTAGGGAGGCCGCTTCCGCTTTGGAAGTCAGCGAGGTCGAACTCCTGGCGACCGGCTGCGGGGAAAATGCGACTCGTCTTGACGCCGATTGGCAGGGGCTGCTGGGTGGAATCGAATCATTAGGCCAGGTAATGGCATTGACCCGCAACGATGATGCGGTGCACGAAAAAACCGGTTTTTACCAAAGTATCCGGCTGACCGATACCGGCGGACGGATTCAGGGCGATAACATCGATCTGTTTCTGGATTTTCGCCATTGGCATTCTGCTTTCGCCGTGACCGAACAAACTCGTCAGGGAGCTCGCAACAGTCTGCAATTTTTCGATCGCGACGGTACTGCCGTGCATAAGATTTATATGACCGAAAGCAGATGTATACCGGCCTATCGGGCCTTGATCGAACGTTACCGCTCCGAAGATCAATCCCAACGGCAATATGTCGAATCTCCGGTGCTAAACATTGATTCGGTAGCCGCCGTGGCCGGCAACGATAGGCTAGGACAGGCATGGCATGAGCGCTTGATCGCCTGTGGAGCCGTGCCTTATCAAAGCACCGAGCCGCTGCAAACCGAACGACTGCCGCCCCCGTTGTTTCGGCGTTTCATGGAAAAAGCGTCAGAAGTTGGCGCCGGTTTGACCGTTTTAGTAGGCAATGCCGGCGCGCTGCAGGTTCATTCGGGCCCGATCGAGAAACTGATGATCACCGGCCCCTGGTTCAACGTGCTCGACGACGGTTTCAACCTGCATTTGAAGGAAGACGCGTTGGCCGAACTGCTTCTCTCCGAACGTCCGGCCGGGAATACTGTGGCCAAAACCTTGGAGCTTTACGATACTGCCGGAAGCACTATCGCTATGATTCTCTTCGAACATGCAGACTCATTGCCATTAAGTTAAGCCGTCACCTGATAAGCAAGATGCTTCAGCTTGCCGAAACCAAGTGTCCAAGCAGGGGCCAGTCGTAGTCGCAAAAACTAAAATATGCTGTTACCCAAGCTCCAGCTTGGGTAACCTGTTCAGGAAGCTCTAGCTTCCCGACAATCAAGAAAAATTGAACGAGCGAGTCGCGGGGCTGATTGAGAGTGAGCGGAGGTTGTGTCGGTCTCAGGAAGCTGGAGCTTGGGAAAGAGCGTGATGTGGGAGGCCGTTTTTAGCTTGACGCACATGGCTTACGAACCCCGTCTTGCTAAGGGTTATGCTGATCTTTGGGCTTTAGCTGAAGAAACTTGCTAATCAGGAGCCGTCATGTCGGCATGGATTGCCGACATCCATATCACATGAATGTATTCAATGCTTGCCATCCGTGGCACTGGATTCCGCCACTCCTTGGCGGAATGACGCGGGTTTTCGTGATCTTAATGGCAATGAGATGCGGACTGGGATGAATGCCTCAAGACCGATGATCGACAATTCGAACCGGTATCGAACCCAAAAGCTGCTACGCCAATTACGGTGAAAGCGGCAACATGACCGGCAAATTTTCAAATAACTAAAGAGACAATGACATGAACGATACCACAGTAGATTTTGAACAAGTCCGTGAGGACTGCAGCCGACTGACCGATTCTTTCGATTCGGTGTTGATGGCGACCGTAGGTGTGGACGGTAAGCCGGAAGCCAGTTACGCGGCCTATGTGAAATACCAAGGTGATTATTATATCTATATCAGCGAATTGGCGGCTCATACCCGCAATCTTTTGGAGAACGACAAGGTCAGTCTGTTGTTCATCGAAGATGAAGATAAAGCATCGCATTTATTCGCGCGGCAACGGGCCACGTTTCAAGGGCAGGCCGAAGAAATCGCGAGGGATAGCGAACAATTTCATTTTGTCATGGATGCGTTTCAACAGAAATTCGGGCAATTCATCGATATGCTGAAAAAATTGCAGGACTTCCATTTGTTTCGTATTCATCCGACGAAAGGATCGTTTGTACAAGGTTTTGCCCGCGCTTTCACGATCGAAGGCGAAGCCTTGGACGAATTCCGCCATGTCAACGATACCGGGCATCGGAACAGCGCACAAAGCAAGCCGGAATCGATGCCGGCGCATTGATTTCGGATATCGTGATAAAAACCTCCTGGAGCTATGAGATTTGTTGAGGGTTCGGTAACTCGCTTGACAGGACGCCGTAAATACGTCCGTGTAGGCTTGACGGCGGCGACTGATTGCCAAGGATGGCATGAATGCGGATTTTGCATTACGCCATGGGTGGCGTGTATTAGGACAATGCAGGAGCAAAAATCTGCCCTGCCGCCGACACCTGTCAATCGAGCAACCGAACCCTCTATCAAATAGGGAAGTTATTTAAGACCAAACCTTTCAAGGTCAGTAACACAACATGCATAAAAACAAACTATTCAAGATCGTCCGTACCGTCATGTGTTGCGTCGTGTTCGTAACTGCAGGCGCTTCGGCAAACGAACCGCGTATCGTTGCGGTCGGCGGCTCATTGACCGAAATTGTCTATGCACTCGGTGCGGAAAACCTGTTGGCCGGCGTCGACACGACCAGTCAATGGCCTGAAGCGGCGAAAGCATTACCGCAGGTAGGCTATATGCGCAATCTTTCGGCAGAAGGCATTTTGTCGCTGATGCCGACTCTATTATTGACGACGCAAGGTTCGGGGCCGCAAACGGTTATCGAGCAGATCCGGCAAGCCGGTGTGGAAATCAAAACCGTTAACGAAGACAATTCGGCGGACGGCGTGGTGTCCAAAATTCGAGCCGTCGCCGAATGGTTGAATGCGACCGAACAGGGCGAGCGCTTGGCGAAACAGGTACAGGAAGATTTCGATCGACTCGATCGATTCACGTCCGGGATTGCGAAACGTCCGAAAGTATTGTTTGTGTTGGCTATATCGCGCGGCGCGCCGATCGTCTCGGGTGAGGGAACGCCTGCCGATGCGATGATCCGTATCGCCGGCGGCGACAATGCTTTGAAAGGTTTCGAAGGCTTTAAGCCGGCAAGTAGCGAAGCTTTGATCGAAGCAGCGCCGGATGTGATCGTGTTGACCGATATGGCAGCGAATGCGATCGGCGGCATCGAGCGCTTGTTCAAAATGCCCGGTTTCGGTGCGACACCGGCCGGCAAGCTAGGCAAAGCGGTAACGATGGATGCCCTGTATTTGTTGGGATTCGGCCCGAGATCCGGTCAAGCCGCGCTGGACTTGGCTGCGCGCTTGCGCACCGTCGATACCGTGGCGTCCGAATGATGAAAGCGGCGTTTGCAATGTCTGGCGGAACGAAACGTTATGCAGTTCTGGGCGGCTTGACGCTGCTGCTGTTTGTAACGGCCATCATATCGCTCGGGATCGGCGCCTATTCGATTTCACCGGGCCAAGTACTCGCCATTCTGAGCGAGGTTTTCGGTCTGCAACTGCCCTGGCCGTTCAATGACGGCCATCGCGCCGTATTGGAATCGATACGCGGTCCGCGTATCGCACTAGGCGTGTTGATTGGCGCGACGCTGGCCGTCTCGGGAGCGGCAATGCAGGGCTTATTCCGTAACCCGCTTGCCGACCCGGCATTGATCGGCGTATCGAGCGGCGCGGCATTGGCAGCGGTCGCTGCGATCGTGCTCGAAACCAGCCTGCTGCGGAACGTGGCGCAAATACTCGGTTATTATTATCTGCCTGCAGCGGCTTTTTCGGGCGGATTCGCGGTGACTTGGCTGGTCTACCGTTTCGCCGGTTCCGGCGGCCGTCTCGATATCGCTTCGCTGCTGCTGGCCGGAATCGCCGTCAACGCATTGGCAGGTTCCTTAACGGGTTTGTTGACTTCGATCGCCGACGATCAGCAATTGCGTACCTTAACATTTTGGAGCATGGGCAGTCTCGGCAGCGCTAACTGGAGTCAAGTCGTCGCCGGCTTGCCGTTTTTTCTGCTGAACTTGTTGCTGCTCCCGTATTTTTCAAGCGCTTTGAATGCGCTATTACTCGGCGAGGCGGAAGCCGGCCATCTCGGATTTTCGGTCGAAACCGTCAAAACCGCAGTGATCGTTTTGGTTGCACTCGGTGTGGGCTGTTGCGTCGCATTGGGCGGCATCATCGGTTTCATTGGGCTGGTCGTACCGCATTTGCTGCGGCTCAGGCTCGGTCCGGACCATCGCATCATACTGCCGGGCTCGGCTTTGCTCGGCGCCAGTCTGTTGTTGGTATCGGACGGTTTGGCGCGCAGCTTGGCCGTACCTGCCGAAATACCGATCGGTATCGTCACCGGCGTTTTGGGCAGTCCGTTCTTTTTGTGGTTACTGTATCGGCAACGGATGCTAGGAGGCTGAATGCTGGAGGCGCGTAAGATAGTTGTCGGCATCGGCGGCAAGCGTTTGTTGGACGATATCACGCTGTGCGTTAAGCCCGGCGAAGTACTCGCGGTCGTTGGGCCGAACGGCGCAGGCAAGTCGACATTGCTGAAAACAATGTGCGGCGATTTGAAACCGCGGCACGGTTTTATTACCATGAACGGCACCGAACTCGACGATTGGCCGGTAGCCGAACTGGCCCGCGTGCGCGGCGTGCTGCCGCAAAACTCGACGCTATCGTTTCCGTTCACGGTACTCGAGGTCGTAGCGATGGGGCGCTGCCCGCATCGGCGTAACGGCGATCCGGCGCACGACAATGCTATCATTCGGCAAGCAATGGCATTGACCGATACCGAAATGTTCGTCGATAGAATTTATACTACGCTATCGGGCGGCGAGCGTCAGCGCGTACAATTGGCGAGAGTTTTGACGCAGATATGGGAACCGGTCGGTGATCTGCCACGCTATTTATTGCTCGACGAGCCGACATCGGCGCTCGATCTTGCGCATCAGCATAGCGTGTTGGCGATCGCCAGACGATTCGCCGACCGTTTTCAGGCGGGCGTTCTGGCGATTCTGCACGATTTGAATTTGGCTGCACTCTATGCCGACCGTATTGCGGTTCTGCATTCGGGCCGCTTGATGGCATTCGACAGTCCGGAGCGGGTTTTAGATGCCGATTTGATCAAGGAAATTTTCGGCTATCCGGTAACGATAGCCGTTCACCCTACTAAAACGAATTGTCCGCTGGTGATTCCGCATTTGTTGCGAAATGCCGAATGAATACAGACACCTGCCTAACGGGTCGAATTGCGAATACAGAACGACAAATTACAAGCGAGTCATCTTATCCCGATTCCTTTTCCGGTATATAAAAATCCCCATGACTACAATGCCAGCGGTTAAAATCAGCATCAAAATGGGATGTTGATAAAACAAATCAAAAAAAGCGCCTACGCCTTGCGATGAGCCGCGATAGTAAGGCCCCATAAGTTCCTCCTCGGTTGAATATGCATTTTAAGAGCATACCTTCAGAATGTGCTTTGTCTACTCCTTTTATACTTCGCGCGGCCATATTTTCGGCTTTTATGGCAATGCTATTTTGTTCGGTAGCAAGGCGCGAAAACAGGCGCATAGCAAGCTATGTAACTGTTTTCGCAACGCAGCTACCGGACAAAAGAGCGCGTTAGAAAACCGAAAATATGGCCGCGCGAAGTATATACCGCACGTTACCGAACCCGAAGACAGGTCCCCACACCACCCAGGTGCGCGATGCTCGCCCTACACCTAGCGTTTTCTAGCCTATGGTCACCAACAGTTTCTAAAATATTTTGAGATTAAAAAGCGTGAACACAAAAATTAGCTAAAATAGCTTTTTTCGACAGCCTACCCAACAGCCCATGCTTAAGCCGAATGACCTGCGCGGCTAGGCTTTCGGTAAAGTCACGCCGGTTTGGCCTTGATATTTACCGGCTCGGTCCGCATAAGATGTATCGCATACCTCGTCGCCGCCTAAAAACAGCATTTGCGCGACTCCTTCGTTCGCATAGATTTTGGCCGGCAACGGTGTGGTATTTGAGAACTCTAGGGTTACATGACCTTCCCACTCCGGCTCGAGCGGCGTGACGTTGACGATAATGCCGCAGCGCGCATAAGTCGATTTGCCAAGACAGATCGTCAGCACATCGCGCGGAATGCGAAAGAATTCGACAGTGCGTGCCAACGCGAACGAATTCGGTGGAATGATGCAGACATCGGATTTAACGTCGACGAAACTCGCTTCGCTAAAATCCTTCGGATCGACGATTGCCGAATTAATGTTCGTGAAAATTTTAAATTCGTCCGAGCAACGCACGTCGTATCCGTAACTCGAAGTGCCATACGAAATCACTCTGCCTTTTTCCGTCTCCCTAACCTGCGTTGCGGCGAACGGCTCGATCATGCCGTGTTGTTCCGCCATCCGGCGTATCCACTTATCCGATTTGATGCTCATTGAATTCTTGTCCTAATTAATTGAAATCCGGTTTTTTTTACCATAGAAGCAAGCCATTATAAAACAATAAGGATTTCCTGTTTCAACAGCAATTCCCAGTTTGAGGAGTTTCGCCGATTTTAGGGTCTGGGGTATGCCTGTCGAGGAACGCCGTAAACCCATCCATGGGGGCTTGGCGGCAGCTCGAACGCCAAGGATGGCCTGTAGTAGGGCAATGCAGGGCAGAAAAATGCTCCTGCATTTTCTGCATTCATTACATCCATGTAACTCAGCAATTGCCGAGGAGCAAAAATCTGGCCTGCTGCCGACATCCTCGCCAAGCATACCCCACACCCTTTTTGATCTCCAAATTGGGAATTGCTGCTGTTTCAATATCTCGTTTGCAAAGTCCGTCCGCTCGAATTTAGGTATTCTGAATCACGATATTCGGAAATTTGCTACTGAAATCTTTGGCTTTCAAGGCTAGTTTCGCGGTCATTTTTCGTGCAATTTCACGGTAAATTTCAGCCGAGCGACCGTCGGGATCGGAGACGACCGTCGGACGGCCCGAATCGGCATTTAGCCTGATGTCTTTATCTAACGGTAACGCACCCAATAGCGGTACCTGGTTTTTTTCAGCCATCGCCGCGCCGCCGCCGCTACCGAAAATCGCTTCTTCATGACCGCACTGGCTACAAATATGCACGCTCATATTTTCGACGATGCCCAACACCGGTACGTTGACCTTTTCGAACATCGCTAAACCGCGTTGCGCATCGAGAAGCGCGATGTCTTGCGGCGTCGTGACGATAACCGCACCGCTAACCGGTATTTGTTGCGACAGCGTTAATTGAATGTCCCCTGTGCCGGGCGGTAGATCTACTATCAAATAATCGAGATCGGTCCAACGCGTTTCTTTAAGCAATTGCTGTAACGCGCCGGTGACCATAGGGCCGCGCCAAATCATCGGCTGGCTTGTGTCGACCAAATAGCCTATCGAATTGGTTTGTAAACCGAACGACATCTTCGGCAGCATGGTTTTGCCGTCTTCGCTTTCCGGAAAACCGGATTGTCCGAGCATCGTCGGAATGCTCGGCCCATAGATGTCGGCATCCAGAATACCGACCTTAGCGCCTTCCGCCGCCAAGGCCAGGGCTAAATTTACCGCCGTTGTCGATTTGCCGACGCCCCCTTTGCCGGATGCGACTGCGATGATGTTTTTGATGCCCGGCAGCGGCTTCAAGCCTTGCTGTACCGCATGCGACAAAATATTGATAGTAATATCGATCGTCACGGTACCGATGCCATCCAGCGTCTTTAAATGCTCCAATACAGCTAATTTATACTCATCGAGATGTTTTTTGGCTGGATAGCCTAATTCCAGTTTTATCGAGACATCTGCACCGTCAACGTTGATCGATTTAATCGATTTAGCCGAAACCAAATCGGTTTCAACATTGGGGTCGATAAACGTCTTCAATCGATTTTCGATGTCTGCTTGGGTAATTTGTGCCATGAGTGCTCCGGGGTAAGGAAGTGTTGAATTAATAACCAACTAAAATACTAAGGAATAGTATTGTACAATCTGAAATCATTATTGACCACTGAACAAGCTATTTCAAAACTTAGCGGTCGTTATCCCACGCTTGCGAAAATTGCTTTAGCGAACTATTTTTTTAATACCTTGATGTCATATCGCTCATTTTCCAGGTTGTTGAAATGGTCAAACGAATTTTTATTGTTGTCTTAGCGGTGTTGACGATGACGGCTTATTCTAACGAGAATTTGAAACAAAAGGCTCATACTGCTTTAAGTGACTTTTTTCAATTAAACGGGAAGTCGCTAAGTTTTGATGGGACTTATGTCGATACGCCGGCCGAATTTGGTCGAACATGTCGCATAAGCATTGATTTTACAATTCCGGGCCGGGAATATTTAACGATTAGCGGAGAATATACCGCAATCGGCACATTGGGGGACGGCATTTATTTCGATGCCGCACCCGAAACTTTTACCCGAGTCGAGTTGCTTAACGGCAAGCTGATCGTGGAACAAAAATTTAGCGATAGTTTCGTCACCGGTTCCGAATACCTGTTGCAGGCAACTCAGCATTTCGGTCAACTTGAAATCAAATTAAAGCAAATGAATCGGTTTTTATTTTTTACCGATACCGTGGAAAAACGCTGTATTGCAAAACTTTAAAGGAGAGCTTCCATGGCTGTAGACCCGAAAAAACCGCGTACCGTTTTGATCATTCATGGCGTTCAGACCGGCGACGATAGCGATTTGAATCAAGATCGACTCATCGAACAGTTACTAAAAAGTCGTCTGGGCAATATGCCGCTTCAATTCAAGACCGATCTTTATCGTTATGAAAATTTAAACAATCAAGCGCAAAGCAAATATGGGAAATTAATCAAACTCATTGCCGCCAATCCGATAGGCGAAGTTTTGGCCGGCAATGCCCTCGATCTCATCGGCGATGTCGTCACCGCGCGCCTCGACACCAGCACCGCAGCACAAATTAGGCAAGGCTTCAAGAATAAGATTCTCGAGATTTTTACCGGAGGCAGTCCTTGCTATGTTGTCGCTCACAGTTTAGGTTCGATCTATGCCTTTGATGTGATCAACGAGTTGATCAAGGATAACCATTACTTCGACAGAAATTCGCGCCGAACCTGGCCGGTACAGGGATTAATCACGCTCGGTTCGCCGATAGGGTTGTCGATGTTCAAGAAAAGGCGTCAGAAAGTCCAATCTCTTGGCGAGGGAACCAAGATGTTCCGCTGGCTCAATTATTGGGACCGGACCGATCCGGTCGTATCCGGAAAACTGTTCGGCCAAACGCTAAACGGCTTCGAGATCGCCGAAAAATACCGCACCGAATCGCCGGACTTAGGTTGGGTCATCCGCGACCGGCCGGTCGATACCGGAAAAGCCTGGCTCATGGCACATGTGGCATATTGGGAAAACCCGATGGTCGGCGATGGCTTGTTCGATTTAGTCACTAACTAAGGATTTCGTGATAAATAACGTCCTGGAACTATACGCTTTGTTGAGGGTACGGTAACTCGCTTGGCAGGACCCAGCCCCTAAATTAGTAAAACTATTAACCATGACCGATGGGCTATGGAATTTAGGGGCTGGGTGAATACGTCCTTGTAGGCTTGACGGCGGCGACTAATTGCCATGGATGGCATGAATGCAGATTTTGTATTACGCCATGGATGGCGTGTATTAGGGCAATGCAGGGCAGAAAAATGCTCCTGCATTTTCTGCATTCATTACATCCATGTAACTCAGCAATTGCCGAGGAGCAAAAATCTGCAAACGCCATGGATGGCGTGAATGCAGATTTTGCAGGAGCAAAAATCTGCCCTGCCGCCGACATCTGCCAATCGAGCAACCGAACCCTCCGTAAAATAAGGAAGTTATTTGCGATCAAACCCTAAGCGGAACAGAAAACATGAAAAAACTTTTTACTTCGATTTATTTATTAGTCCTGCTCAACGGTTGTACGCTTTCGATGTATACAGCTGAACTGGATGCGTTGAATTCCGACGGCGAGCCGCGAAAAGCCCTGCTGTATTGGTCGAAAACCGATCAATTGATCGGTGCCGCGAAAGCCGGTCCGGTCATCTTGATGACCGAATGCAGCACACGCAGATTGAGCTTCGATGAAACCGAGGCGGGAATTATTTACCGAGGCGAGCCGGGACGAGACCGGATTGCCGGACAAAACGAAACAATCGCGGACGGGACGGTTTGCGCGAAAATAGAAACGCAGTTGAAACTCACCGAATTGCAAGCCGGCGAGTTAATGCTGACAATGCTTTGCGAAGCCGTGTATGACGAATTCAGTATACAAGAGGGTTTATATACGCCCGCTTATCTTAAGGCCCGCGAAGCGCCTTACCTTTTCGACGTTCAAGAAAATACGAGTTGGAGCTTGTTCGGGGAAACGCCGAAAGCCCCGGAGCCGCCGGAGTGCAAGTGAGCAATACGTTCGGGGCGAGTTGTATAAACCCGCCCCATGAGTTAAAGACTGTGAAGTATTCAATCTTACGAAATATACCCATCGCACTTCAAATTTCGGCATTGATGCGTGGAGGTGCCGGGGTGTTCGGCAAAGGCTTTGACAGCTGGGATGCTGTCACAGAGCCTACATGGACGTATTCACGGCGTCCTTTGACGGATACTCCGGCGCCGAAATTTGACCAGCAAAGGGTATAACCATGAAACGCATGAAGTGACATGAACAATTAGTTTATTGCATTTATAGTCTTTTTCTTCATGTCCTTCATGGTGAATAAATTGTTTAGGGGCTGTTGCCGTTTCACATAGGTAACCATAAAAAAGCGCAAGCTAAGGCCACAGAAGCTTCAAAATTTCGTTTTAGCTTGTCATATCGTGTAGCAATAGCTCTGAAATGTTTCAGTCTTGCAAACACATTTTCAACGAGGTGACGATATTTGTAGAGACACCAATCCATATCATCATTCCCTACGGTTGAATTCTTTTTTCTTGGAATGACAGGAACAGCTCCTTTTTCTTTAATCTGAACACGGAGTGGTTCACTGTCATAGCCTTTGTCAGCAACGATATAGTCTGCCTTAGGCAGTTCAGCGACTAAGATTGGCGCTTCTTTACAATCATGAACTTCGCCACCTGTCAGTGTAAAGTGGATGGGAAGACCACAGGCATCAACAGCCATATGGATTTTGGTTGTATTGCCCGCCACCGACTTACCAATCGCTGATTCTTGACCATGTGCCGCACCGCTACTATGCTGATGAGCTTTCACAATACTGCCATCAATAAATTGCCATTCCAAGTCAGGCTCAACGATCAGTTCGTTAAAAATACCCATCAGTTTTTCTTTACGAGACCATTCATTGAAGCGTTTATAAACAGCATTCCAGTTACCAAAGGCACTGGGTAGATCTCGCCAGGGACAACCTACGCGCAAACGATAAAAAATCCCTTCGGTTGTTTGCCGAAGAAAGGGTTTGTCATATATTCCCATTTTCAACATAGTCATCTTCAATTTTTCCCACCGTTCATCCGTTAACATTTGTCGCGGCATAGTTTGCTTATTTTTGGCTAAAAATAAACGAGTTATGAGGCGGAATTATTGAAATTCAAGGGTACATTACAAAACGGCAACAGCCCCTAATGATGTATTCGCCAATACTTTTACATCCTCATTAGCTAGTCAATTGGTCGGCCATTGCGGCAATATCGTCAAGCGAAGCACTGAGTTCGGCGAGTTTTTGATGAACCGCATCCGAATTCAAATTCAATACGGCAAATTCCTCTTCGCCGTAATTTTGATTTTGCCCGTCGCCGATACCTAAGGTTCCCAATAAGCAATCGCTTAAATACACCAATAAATTAAGCCGGTAATTGTCGCCGCGGTAATGAGGGTTATGGTGATGATAAACGACATCGACAATCGGTTTCGGCATCGACCAGCTGCGCATGAGCCAAGCGCCTAGCAAAGTATGGTCGACGCCGAAGGCAAACCGCTC
Organism: Methylotuvimicrobium alcaliphilum 20Z; assembly: GCF_000968535.2. Classification (NCBI taxonomy): domain Bacteria; kingdom Pseudomonadati; phylum Pseudomonadota; class Gammaproteobacteria; order Methylococcales; family Methylococcaceae; genus Methylotuvimicrobium; species Methylotuvimicrobium alcaliphilum. The sequence goes on along the minus strand of NC_016112.1, from coordinate 4,338,540 downwards.
GATGTTGTAAACGCTTAGTGTGGCATTGGCATCGATGATTCTCGATAAATAAGCAAACTCTTCCGGAAACTCGTGCCCGAGCAATGGAAAGCCGATGTTGTGCAGCAACGAGGCTAAAAACAACGTTTGACGGTCCGGTCTTTCTTCGGCCGGCATCATTTCGCCGAGTGTCAATGTCAGGCGGGAACCGGCAATGGCTTGAATCCATAACATTCGAGTGCCGACCTTCCCGATTTTCGGCGCTTTAAGCGGCGATAACGCGCTAAGGCCCAGAGCCAAATTCATCACAAAATCATAGCCTAATACACGGGCTATCGACTCTTGTATCGATACGAGCTTGCCCCGGTAGCCGTAAAGGGCCGAACCGGCCCAGCGAATCACTTGCGAGCTCAGAATGGGATCCATTTCGATGATTGCCGCCAATTTTTTAACATCCGCTAACGGATCCGACGCCAATTCAATAATTTGCCGAGCGATACCCGGCAAGGGTGGTAGCGCCTTGATGCGATTGATTTCTTCACGCAAGTCTACCGGATGCGAAAAATTATCCAAGCCTGGATCGATAGTGTTGATAGTCCAACTACTCAGTGATGATTCCATTGTCAACTCTATTAATTGATATTGAGGCGATTTAATTTGCGGTATAAAGTTCTTTCGCTGATATTCATTTCGGAAGCAATCAGCTTACGGTTGCCTTGATATTTTTTGATCAAGGACCGAATGAACTCGGCTTCGATAGTATCCAAAGGGTTTATGTTTGATGCCCCAGTGTCCTCAATTACCGCTCCTTGTCCGCGTCTTTCTATCATACCGGGTTTTAATGTAGCGCCTTGACGCCGCATGATGGAAATGTCCAGTTCATCGATAGTGTGGTTTTTGCAAAGGCACGTTGCCAGCTGCAGGCAATTTTTCAGTTCGCGTATATTGCCGGGCCATTTGTGCTGCATTAATTTTTGCATGGCGGCTTTGGTCGTACTATATACACAGCAGTCGCGTTGCCCGAAAGACTTAAGAAAATGTCCTACCAGTGCCGGCATATCCTCTATCCGGTCTCTCAAAGCCGGTATTTCTAACGGAAAAACCGACAATCGGTAAAACAAATCTTCCCGGAACAGTCCGTTTCTCACCATTTCTCCAAGGTTTCTGTGTGTGGCCGTCACGACTCGAACCGTCGATGTCAACGATGTGGTACCGCCTACCCGCCTAAATTGGCCGCTTTCTAATGCTCTTAATAACTTAGGTTGTAAAGAGACCGGCAATTCGCCGACCTCATCAAGAAACAAAGTGCCTCCGTCCGCTAGTTCGAACAATCCTTTTTTGGCGGATGCCGCCCCGGTAAAGGAGCCCTTTTCATGGCCGAACAGTTCGCTTTCGAACAAGTCTTCTCCGAGTACCGTGCAATCGACGATGACAAATTCTCCATCGGCATTTTGCGATTGCCGATGAATAAATTCGGCGGCGAGCTCTTTGCCGGTTCCGGTTTCGCCGTTTAACATGACCGGTACATTCGATTGAGCGGCCTTTTGCAAGTTAGATTTCAGATTTATGAAAGCAGAAGACGTGCCAACCATCTTCGGGCTTTTATCCTGAGGTTCCGACGCACCGGCGGTAAGTACCGACTCTCCCAGATAAAGCGTGCCGTCGGTATCGAGCAAAGGATAGCCCCGAACTTTCAATAAATACTCGCGTTCGTCCAGGGTATCGCTGAATAAACCCGCATAAGGTTCAAGCGTTTGAAAAAAACGTCGATGCCGGCAATCGCCCGGATTATTGCAGCACGCATTACCCAAAATACTTTCTCTGGTCTGCCCGAAATGATTTTCCCAAGCGCGATTAACGCCGACGATTTGTTGAGCTGCATTGACAATAATAAAAGGCAGGTCGTGGGTTTCGAGCAGAGAATTCAGCGTGAACGAGTTTATTTGCATAGTTCCAATCAGCAAGCTATATCCGAAAACCAAATTTCAGCGCCACTTGTCAGTATTTCGATTTAGTGACGTGTCAGCCCTGACAGTCAACATGACATTGTTGTCAGGCCCGGAAAGCATTCTAACTGATTAATTCATTATTAATAGAATTTCGGTTTTAATCAAAAAAAGAACCGTTGCTTGCCGTATGAGGCGGTTCGGTTCTTAGAAGGCATTGGCTTGGTTATGTTCATTGATGCAGTAAGCAGGAATAGAGATTTAAGAGAGTTGGCTTGAAAAATGCTATTGATTAAATAGCAGTTACTTTTTTGAAACTTAATTGAATTATAGGATCAACAATGAACGCAAAATCAATATTGCTGTATTCCATCTTGGCCCTCCTTTTTAAAGCGTTGACGTCAACGGCCCCCGGACCTTCTTTATTTTTTCTGTTGAGTTTTGCATTGATTACATTCGGCTTCATGAGAAAAACCAGTCATAGCGAAGACTAGAAGCGCAACGGCACTGAATGATTAATTGCGCTTTTGATCAGGCATAAACGTTCAGCCTAAATTCGGCAGTTCAACCATGAAGCGCATGAAGTTAATGAAGTATTTCAAGAGATTACCTAAACATTGCAGCTAATCTTTCGGGCGAGCGAAAGTTGCATGCCAACAAATGACAAGTTAATTAACTTCTTATTCTTCATGATCTTCATGGTGAAATGCTTTTTCTAGGTTCAGCCCAGTATTATCAAATTTTGTTGTTCATTATTACCCTCTTTTTTAATTTCTTTAGGAATGCAACATGAGATTTTGTGAGCCTGTTTTACTGTGGATATGTTTATTTTTACTGGGGGTACCGTTAAATTCGACGGCATCGATAATTGCTTGCAATGCGAATGACGCAATGGCTAACGGCTTCTATGCCACCGCATGCATCGGCGATAGTACGATTCGCCCCCCGCAAGAAAAAACTTTTGTAAGCGATAACCTTAAAGGGGAAGGCGATGCATTTTCCTTTATCGGTAAATTCAATGACGGCAATGGTTTTGAGTCAAGCGGCGCCGATATCGCCGGCTTCACATTAACCGTATCGGAATTATCGGATCCTAATACAGGAGATGACTTGTTTTCTTATTCATTGCTTGCACCGGATGATTGGCTGGGAAAATTTGTCGATTGGACTTTGCTTGTTAAGCAGGCTAACAATAGCACCATTGCTTATTTATTCAGCGGGATCGCACTCGGTATTGATGGTGGATTCAATAGCCGCTGGACAAACAAAGGCGGCAATGTCAGCAACGATTACTCTCATGTATCCGCCTTTATCAGACCAGCCGAAGACCGCGGCATCAGTACACTAGCATTGACGGTACCGGAGCCTAGTTTAACGCTGCTTTTCAGTATCGGATTGTTGGGTTTAGGAGCTAGATCGCAGGTAAAACGGAAACACCTATTCGGCATGTGATACGCGAGAGTCGCCGGGGATATTCAGCGATAGAATGTCGGCAGTGCCATAGATTTTGTAGGGCCAAAAGCCTGCACTGCCGAAGGCGCAATTCAATTGAGCAACCGAATTTTGATATACGATGAGTATAATCAAATCCTTAGCTTTATTCCGGCCCCTCTTCTTTATCTTCCTCATGCGCCATATCGGAGATTTCCTTAAGTCTCGAAATGGCCTTGAAGTTAATACTATTTTCCGGATAGTTGCCTTCCGAATCCATGAAGCCGGCTTCTTGGCCGGTTAATAATTCTAGTGCTTCATCGACGGTCGAGACCGCATAGACGGCAAATTGTCCCGCTTCAACCGCATCGATAACATCCTTCATCAGCATGAGATTACGTTTATTCGCCGCAGGAATGATCACGCCTTGTTGACCGGTTAAGCCACGCGCTTTGCATAGTCTAAAAAAGCCTTCGATTTTTTCATTGACGCCGCCGATGGCTTGCACTTCGCCGTATTGATTGATCGATCCGGTCACGGCAAAACCTTGCTTGATCGGCGTTCGTGTCAGCGCCGATATCAAACAACATAATTCGGCCAAGGATGCGCTATCGCCGTCGATATAACCGTAGGATTGTTCGACTGCGATGCTGGCAGAAATGGCAAACGGAAATTGTTGTGCGTAACAATGCCCGAGATAGCCGGTCAATATCATCACGCCTTTCGAATGAAGGGCTTGACCGAGTTCGGCTTCGCGTTCGATATCGACGATGCCACGGGAACCGGGGTAAACCGTCGCGGTGATACGCGCCGGCGCGCCGAAACTGCTGCCGCCGATTTCCAGAACAGTCAAGCCGTTTGCCTTACCGATTGCGGTGCCGTCGGTATCGATCAAAATCGTACCGTCGAGCATTTCGTCGAGAATTTCCTCGGATAGCCTACCGTTGCGTTGTTCGCGCGCGGAAAGGGCCTGCTCGATATGGGCTTGGTCGATGAATTCTGCGGCGTTACGCGCGCACAAGAGGTTTGCTTCGCCGATGATTTCGAGGGAATCGTTAATATGCGCCGATAAACGGTGCTGGTTTTCGGAAAGCCTGCAGCTATGCTCGATGAGGCGGGCAATAGCGGCCGAAGTCAATGTTTTGGAGCCGGTGTCGCGCGCATGTCTTATCATCAGTTGCGCAAAATTTTGCATCGAATCCGGATTCAGCAAAATGCGGTGATCGAAATCGGCCAGCACTCTGAACATTTCGTTAAATTCGTCGTCCAGTTCATGCAATAGGTAATAAATATCCCGCGAGCCGACTAAAACTACTTTGATGTTGAGCGGGATAACTTCCGGCTTTAACGTCATTGTATTGATGCCGAGCTCCGAATAAGGCGACTCGATTTCGATACGACCGGACTTCAGCGCGCGCTTTAAACCTTCCCAGACGAAAGGATAAGTGAGCAGTTTTTCGGCATCGAGTATCAAATAACCGCCGTTGGCCTGATGCAGCGAGCCCGGGCAGATTCGTCGGTAGTTGGTGACCAGGGTGCCTTGATCGCTGATATATTCGATGCGCCCGAATAAATTCGGATAAATCGGATGCGGGTCGTAAACGACCGGCGCACCGCATTCGGTTTTATAATCGACCAAGACGTTAGGAGCGTACTGCTCTTTCAGCAAAAGGCGCTTACTGATCTGATCGCGGCTATCGAGTCCAGGATTCGCAGCCAATACGTCGACGATGGTTTGACTCAGGTTTTTTTTGATTTCGTCTAAATAGGTGATGGCATCGTCGACGTTTTGATAGTCTTCGATCAACGCCTCGAAGAGCGGTTCGATGGCTTGATTAATCGTCGCATCGTCCAATTGCTTGAGTTGTTCGACCAGTGAACGCCGCCATTGCGGCAGCTCCAGCAAGACATCGCCAAGATAGTTTTCGAGCTCCTCGGTATGACGGTGAAACGCTTCGCGCTCGGCTTGCGGTAATTGTATGAATTGCTCGTCTTCCAATAACTTGTCGTCCTTAACGGGCACGAAAGTGATCGTTTCACTCTCGCGATAGAGCGCGACATTCAAGGATTCCGCTTTTTTCTCGACTTGATGAATCGCCATGTTATAGCGTTGATTAAAGCCGCGTTCGATCGCGGCTTTTTTTTGCTGATAGGTCGGACTTTCAAAAACGGCCGGAAAAGTAGCCAGCAAATTGTCGATCAATTCATCGATATCGGCGCAGAACTTCTGTCCAAATCCTGCAGGCAATTCGATCGAGACCGGTTCGCGCGGATTATCGAAATTATCGACATAAGCATAACTTGGCGGCGTCGGTTGATTTGGAGCCGATTGTTCAAGCTGTTGGGTAATCATTGACAGACGCCCGGTGCCCGGTTCGCCCATGACATAAATGTTATAGCCGGGATTTTGCATCGCGACGCCGAATTCCAATGCCGATCGGGCGCGGGCTTGACCTATAATGGAAGGCTGCTCGGTAGTTATTGCCTGGGGGATATCCAGGCTGTTCGGGTTAATAGTTAATTTCAAGGCTTCCGGAGGAAGCGGCTGGTAGTCAGTCATGATGAATAATAGATGACGCTAATGTAATGGTGAGTAGCTAATCGTTCGGAAGCAGAGAGCGTTATTATACCCGTAGATCAAAATTCGGCAGTCCTTACACAGTTGCACGCGCGCCATTTAACTTTGATTGTCATCGAATTGCTCGACCATTAGATCGAGATCTTTACTGAGTTTCGAAAGATTGCGGCCGGCTTGACTGGCTATCGTTGCGTGTTCGGATGTTTCTTTTGACAAGCGATCGATGGCTTCGATGTTTCGAGCGATTTCTTCGGACACGATGTGTTGCTCCTCGGCCGCACTGGCGATTTGTAAAATCATATCGCTAATCGTGCTGACCGACTGCGTGGTTTCGGTCAATAATCTGGCCGAATTTTCTCCGTGTTCGACACCATCGGCTGCTTTGATTCGTACCTTGCTCATTTCATCGACGGCATTTTTGGCGCCTTGTTGTAAGACTTCGATCATTTTATTGATTTCTTCTGTCGACTTTTGCGTGCGTCCGGCCAAAGTTCTAACTTCATCGGCAACGACTGCGAAACCGCGGCCTTGATCCCCGGCTCGGGCGGCCTCGATTGCGGCATTGAGTGCCAGCAAATTGGTTTGTTCGGCGATGCTTTGAATGACCTCTAATACGCCGCCGATATCTTTACTGTATTGAGCAAGATTTAAAATGGCCGATTCGGCGCTGTCGACCTCGGAAGACAAGGCGCCGATTAATTTGACCGTCTCGCCGACCCGTTGCATCGTTTGCTGAGATATTTGGTCGGCATCGGTTGCAGCCTTGGCGGCATTGCTGGCGCTTTGCGCAACTTCATTGATCGTCGCGGTCATTTGATGCATTGCCGTCGCCACCTGCTCGGTTTCTTGCAATTGGTGTTTCATGGCTTCGCTGACTTGTTCGATCTCCCGTTCGGTGGCTTGGGCTTGTTGCGTAAGCGTCTCGGTCGCTTGTATCAAACGGCGTACAATAGTCCTCGATTTAGCTTTAAGAAGTTTAATAGCGAGTAACAGCTGTCCGGACTCGGCCCCGTCGTTGGTGTAAATGTGTTGCATGACCGGATTATCGATAACCGATCGCGCTTCTAATGCGGCATCGTTTAGCGGGCGTACCAGCGCCGATATCAGGCCGAACGAAAATAACAGGGATATCGCCAAGGCAATCGTGGCAGGGGGCAGTTTGATAACACCAAAAATAAATAGGCCGGCAAAAATTAGCGTTTGTAGCAACGAGAATCCGATCAATAATTTAGATCCCAGTTTCATGCGATTAAGCAAGGTGTTGATACTTTTCCCCGATGCTAGTTTTGGGTAAGTTTTCTTTGCCTGTTCAACCGTGTCGGGCTCGGGCTTTACCCGAACCGATTCGAATCCGATGACTTTTCCCTTGTCGAAGCGAGGCGTCACAAAGGCGTCGACCCAATAATAATCGCCATTTTTACAGCGATTCTTGACGATGCCCATCCACGGCTTGCCTTTCTGAATACTATTCCATAAGTCGGCAAACGCGGCTTCCGGCATTTCCGGATGGCGAACGATGTTATGAGCTTGTCCAAGCAATTCTTGCTCATTGAAACCGCTTATTTTTAAGAAATCCTGATTGATATAAGTGATCTTTCCTTTAGGATCGGTTGCCGAAGTAATCGTGGCGGTACTGGGATAGTTGATTTCGTTTTGTGTAATGGGAAGGTTTTTTCTCATGGTTTGACCATTATTGGGGAGCACGGGGGGCTGAGAATAAGCGAATTAAATCGGTTTATTGGCTGTTCACTTAACGCGGGACAGTTTAAGGTTAATCCTTAGTGCTTTTGTCCTGCCTTAAGTGCGAAGCTGGTTTATTTGCCATGTTCAGTCATAACGAGACCGTTGAAAGACTTCATGCGCTTCATGGTTAAACTGCCGAATTTAGGATGATCCGAATAAACTTGGAGCCCTCGTCGTCTTGATAACATAAGTCGCAGTATTATTTCATAAATATATCTAAACCCGATTATTTGTTTCAGCGTTGTCACGTAAATGTAAAACTCCGCACTTATCATGCAAGCTGAATTGAGATGAGAGCAAAAAGCATGATATTTAACGAATTGGATGAAGTCTGCATCAGTTTTTATCCGGGCTTGAGTTCGGAGTATTTAAGCAGCTTCGGCGATGAAAAAAACGGTTCCGAGGCGGATAAGAGCGAAAAAGCATGTTGGTTATACCGCTCGGAACTGGACGAGCATGAAATCGCTTTAGTCGACTGAATTCAAGGCCGGATAATCGGTATAACCTTTTTCATCGCCGCCGTAAAAGGTATCGGGGTCGGGCTTGTTGAGCGACGCATTCAGGCGAAAGCGTTCGGTCAAGTCAGGATTGGCGATGTAAAGCTTGCCGAAAGCAACCGTGTCGCATAAATTTCGGGCAATACTGTTTCGTGAACTTTCCGCGTCATAGCCGCCGTTCGCGATATAAGGCCCGTTGAAATGCCGCCGCAACGCGGCAAAATCGAATTCGGCGGTATCTTCCTCGATCGGAACCATGCGTTCGACGATATGCAAATAGGCCAAATCGAAACGGTTCAATTGTTCGGCCGCATAATTAAAGTGGCCTTGCGGATCGCTGTCGCTCATGCTGTTGAAGGCATTGGTCGGGGACAAACGCAAACCGGTACGGTCGGCGCCTACCGCACCTACGACCGCTTCGGTGACTTCAAGCAATAGGCGCATTCTGTTATTGATGTTGCCGCCGTAAGCATCGGTTCGATGATTGGAACCGTCCCTCAGAAATTGATCCAGCAAATAACCGTTCGCGGCATGAATCTCAACGCCGTCGAACCCGGCAATCAACGCATTTTCGGCTGCGATGCGGTATTGGTCGATAATGCCCGGTATTTCCGACAACTCCAACGCTCTAGGCGTAACAAAGGGTTTCAAACCTGCCTCGGTAAATGCCATGCCTTCGATACCGATAGCCGAAGGCGCGACCGGTAAAGCATTGCCCGGTTGCAGGTCGGGATGCGAAACGCGACCGACATGCCAGAGTTGCAAAAAAATTAATCCTCCCTCTTCATGTACCGCATCGGTTATTTTGCGCCAGCCGTCAATTTGCGCGGCGCTATAAATACCCGGAGTGAAGGCATAGCCCTTACCTTGCGGCGAAATATGCGTGGCTTCCGAGATAATCAATCCGGCACCGGCTCGCTGCCGGTAATAGTCGGCATTCAACTCCCAGGGAATATCTCCGGGTTGCTGCGCGCGGCTTCGGGTCAGCGGCGCCATAATGATGCGGTTTTTCAGTGTATATCTGCCTATTTTTACGGGGGTAAATAAAATATCTTCGGAAGTCATTTTTTCTGCTCTTGAGGTGTTACGGGAAATTCGGGTGAACTCAACTTTCCAGTGATCCCATTGAATCGGAAAATTGGTTTTTCTTATAAGGTTGCAAAAAGAATCGCTACGGCTATGATTGTACCGGACATCATATTGTTTTTTGTAAAAGGATAAGACTTTGCATATACACATACTAGGCATTTGCGGTACCTTCATGGGCGGGTTGGCGCTGATCGCGCGGGAACTCGGCTATAAAGTCACCGGTTCCGATCAGAATGTCTATCCGCCGATGAGCACTCAGCTCGAACAGCAAGGTATCGAATTGATGAGCGGTTACCGGCCCGAAAATCTCGATTGCAAGCCCGATTTGGTCGTGATCGGCAATGCGCTGTCTCGCGGTAATCCGGAAGTCGAAGCAGTCTTGAATCGCGGCTTGAAATACGTTTCCGGCCCGCAATGGCTCGCCGAACACGTCTTGGCCGAGCGCTGGGTGCTCGGCGTCGCCGGCACGCACGGCAAAACCACGACAACCAGCATGCTGAGCTGGATATTGGAATATCAAGGCTTCAAACCAGGCTTTCTGATCGGCGGCATTCCGCTCAACTTCGGCATTTCCGCTCGGCTAGGCGAGTCGTCGTTCTTCGTGATCGAAGCCGACGAATACGACTGCGCGTTTTTCGACAAGCGTTCGAAATTCGTGCATTATCGGCCGAGAACCGCGATTCTGAACAATCTCGAATACGATCATGCCGACATCTTTCCGGACCTCGATGCGATCAAGAAACAATTTCACCATTTGCTCAGAACCGTGCCTGGCGAAGGCCTCGTGATTGCACCCGAAGCCGATGACAATATAACCGATGTGTTGGACATGGGCTGTTGGACGCCGGTCGAAAAGACTTCGATCCAAGGCCGGTCGGCCTGGAATGCCGAATTGATCAATTCGGACGGGACTCGATTCAAGGTTAATTATGATGGAGCGGAGCAGGGCGAGGTGCTTTGGAATTTGACCGGCAATCACAATGTCGGCAATGCGCTGTCCGCGATTGCAGCGGCACGCCATATCGGCATTACGCCTAAGGATGCGATCGCGGCATTGGGCAAGTTCAAGAATGTCAAACGGCGCATGGAAGTCTTGGCCAAAATCGACGGCGTGACGCTCTATGATGACTTCGCACATCATCCGACCGCAATCAAGACAACCTTGGAAGGTTTGCGCAAGCAAGTCGGTTCCGAGCGCATCATTGCGATCGTCGAGCCTCGCTCGAATACGATGCGCATGGGCATTCATACCGAATCGCTGGCTAAATCGCTGGTTGAAGCCGATCAAGCCATTCTATTCCAACCGGAAAACCTGGGCTGGGACTTAAGCGGTCTAAAAAATTACGCCGGCAATATCGAAATCTGTAAAACTCTCGACGAAATCATCGCCAAGCTCAAATTGGAAGCCCGTTACGGAGGTCACTTCGTATTGATGAGCAACGGCAGTTTCGGTGGCATTTATACGCGCTTACAGCAAGAGTTGAGATAGGAAGCGCAACGCGCGTACCCTAAGAGACAAAACGCATGCTTTAGCAATTGTTTTCCTCGCCCTTTATCGACAGGAGTTCAGATCATGCTCAGAGTTCGGTGTTTACTATTGCCCTTATTATGGCTTGCCTTTCCCTGTTGGGCCGAGCCGCTCAAACCGGAAAATGTTCCCGAACCGCTCAAGCCCTGGATCGATTGGGTCCTGCACGACGATACGGAGCGAGGTTGTCCGTTTCTCTATAACAGTTTCGAACAGAAGCGCTGCGCCTGGCCGTCGCGATTGGATTTAGTGCTTAGCGGCACCGAAGGTCGCTTTACGATCGTTTGGAAAGTGTACCGGGAAAGCTGGGTGAGTTTGCCCGGACATGCCAAACAATGGCCGCTCAATGTAACAGCTAACGGCAAGCCGCTCTTGGTAACGGAAAAGAAGGGGCATCCAGCCGTTTTTTTCCAAGCCGGCACTTACACGATCGATGGCACTTTTGCTTGGGATAAATTGCCCGAAAACTTGACGATCCCGCAGGACACAGGCCTCATCACTCTGAGCATCAAAGGCCAAATTATCGATCAACCTAACCTAAAACAAGGCCAATTGTGGCTTACCGGAACCGATGACCGCCCCGTAAAACCCGATGAACGCAATAGCTTGGAGCTTCAGGTATTCCGGCAACTGATCGACGAGATACCGATGCAAGTCCTCACGCGATTGGATTTGAATGTGTCGGGCGAGCAGCGCGAAGTCAAATTGGCTTATCCGATACTGGAAGGCTTTCTTCCGTTACGCATCGATAGTCCCCTGCCTGCCCGATTGGAACCGGACGGTCAGTTATTGGTACAAGTCCGACCCGGACGTTGGCAGCTTGACATCCTGGCGCGAAGTACCGAGGCGCTCAACTCAATTCCTATATCCGAACCTTTATCCGATCAGCCGGACGGTTGGCCGAAATCCGAAATTTGGGTTTTCGATGCCCGACCGTCTTTGCGTGTCGTCGAAATCGAGCGTCCGGCTGCAATCGATCCGAGCCAAACCAATTTGCCCGAACATTGGAAGCGCTTCCCAGCATACGCGATTAAACAAGGCGAGAGCTTAGTCTTGAAAACGATTCGTCGTGGCGACCCGGACGGAGAACCTAACAACCTGAATTTGACCCGGACTCTATGGCTCGATTTCGACGGCAAAGGATATACCGTCAATGATAAAATTACCGGAACCCTATCGCAAGGATGGCGACTCGATGCATTGCCTGGCGTCGAGCTCGGGCGCGTTAGCCTGGATGGTACAAACCAATTGATTACGCGCGCGCCTGACGGGCAAAGCCGAGGCGTCGAGATCAGAAAGGGCGTCATTCGGCTGGATGCCGATAGCCGAATCGATGGATCGCCCGGAGCATTGAACGCAGTCGGCTGGGCGCAATCTTTTCATCAAGTTCGCGCCGAACTGAACCTGCCGCCCGGCTGGCGCTTATTTGCCGCCGGCGGTGTCGATAATGTGCCGGATTCCTGGCTGTCGCGTTGGACCTTGCTCGATTTGTTTTTAGTACTGGTAGCGGCACTCGCGGCGTTGCGGCTATGGGATGTTTATCGCGGCGCATTGACTTTACTGACCTTGGTATTGATCTGGCATGAACCGGGGGCGCCTCAATGGGTTTGGCTCAATATACTGGCGGCAGTGGCTTTATTGAAAGTGTTACCGGAAGGGCGGTTCCGCAACGTGGCCGGCGCTTACCGTAATATCGCCTTAGCTGTATTGGTGTTGATTGCGATACCGTTTATGGTCGATCAGGTGCGCATCGGACTCTATCCGCAATTGGAAAAGCCGTGGCAACAGATTCAAGGCCCTCGTTACGAGCGTCCCGTTGCCGGCGCGATGCCTGAAGCGGCGGATGAATTGATGATGATGGAAGCGCCGTCGCTGGATACGGTTCGTAAAAAGGCGCGAAGCGCCGCCGGCATCGTCGCGCAAGCCGTGCCTTCTGCCGTACCGCAAAAACGGCTTTCCGAACGTACCGATCCGAATGCAAAAATCCAAACCGGCCCCGGTTTGCCGCAATGGCAATGGCAAACAATCAATTTGAGCTGGAACGGATCGGTAGCTCCCGACCAGCAAATCAGCTTATGGTATCTGTCGCCGTTCGTGACAATGCTGCTGAATTTTCTGAGAGTCGGCTTGATTGCGTTCTTGGCGATCGCGATGCTCGAACGCTTGCCGAAACGCTTCAAATTCAATCGTTCGGCAGCAAGTCTATTGGTCATACTGGGTCTGCCGCTATTGATGATGACGCCAAGTACACCGGTACAAGCAGCGTTTCCCGACCCTGTATTGCTCGACGAATTGAAAAACCGGCTGCAGAAAGCGCCTGATTGCGTGCCGAATTGTGCCGGCATTTCGCTGATGAGATTTACGATTTCCGGCAAGGAATTGACGATCGATTTGGAAGTACACGCACGGGACAAAGTCGCGGTGCCGTTGCCGGGACACTACGAGCAATGGTTTCCGAATACGGTCAGTATAGACGGCGAACCGGCAAAAGCGCTGTACAGCTTCAATAACGGCTTATGGCTTGCTCTCGACGCAGGTTTGCATCGGGTCGTGATGAAAGGCACAGCGCCGGCAATGGCAAAATTTACCGTGCCGTTGCCATTGAAACCGAAGCGCGCCGAATTGGCAGTCAGCGATTGGCAGGTTTTCGGCGTTCATGAAAACGGCTTGACCGACGATCAACTCCAGTTTTCCCGAATAGCACAAACCGAAGCAGTAACGGAAAAAGCCGCATTCGATCCGGGCATCTTGCCGTCGTTCGTTAGAATTGAACGGACTTTACAATTAGGCTTGGATTGGCGCGTCGAGACCCGCGTCGTCAGAGTCTCGCCATCCGGTTCTTCAATCGTCTTGGCCGTGCCGCTGCTTGACGGAGAGTCGGTGATTACCGGCGGCGTGCGTGTCGAAAAGGGCAAGGCCTTGGTCAATATGACCGCTACGCAAAGCGTCATGCACTGGGAGTCGGTGCTGAAAAAAACGGAACACATTGAATTGAGTGCCGAACAAACCGGCCAATGGATCGAAGTCTGGCGTGCCGATGTGAGTCCGGTTTGGCATATCGAAACGGCAGGCATCGCAATGATGCATCAAGATAAACGCGGTTATTGGCTGCCCGAATGGCGGCCTTGGCCCGGTGAGCAAATCCTGTTGACGGTAAGCCGACCCGAACCTGCACCAGGCCAAACGCTGACGATTGAGAGCAGCCGCTTGAATTTGACTCCGGGAAGCCGCAGCCGTAATGCGCAATTGGAGCTTGCTCTAGATAGCTCGCTCGCCGTGCAGCATACGATTCAACTCCCCGAACAGGCCGTACTGGAGGCGCTCACGATCAACGGCCAATCACGCCCGATCCGGCAAAAAGACCGTGAAGTGGTGTTGCCGATCGATCCAGGCAAACAGCAAATCGTCTTGAACTGGCAGGAGCCGGTGCCGATGTCGAGCGTGCTAGAGTCGTCCCGAGTCGACTTGGCCTTGCCGAGCGTCAACAGCAACATACACGTCACGTTGGGCGAGGATCGCTGGGTACTGATGACGATGGGGCCGCGTTTCGGACCGGCGGTGTTAATCTGGGGCGTACTGGTGGTGATCGTGATCGTCTCGTTCGGCCTGGGCAAAGTCACATTGACGCCACTGAAAACCCGGCACTGGCTGTTGCTGTTGATCGGCTTGAGTCAAATACCGGTGTTGTCGGCACTGATCGTTGTGCTCTGGCTGATCGCATTGGGGCTTCGCAAAGAACGGCCGGCGCAATCGACCAAGACCTTCAACGCCGCGCAAGTCGGTCTCGGGCTTTTGACGTTGTTGTCGTTGATGTTGTTATTCTGGGCCGTCGAACAAGGGCTCCTAGGCTCGCCGGACATGCAGATTACCGGTAACCAATCGAGCGCCTACCGTCTGAATTGGTACCAGGACAGAAGCGCCGAGTTACTGCCGACCGCAACCGTCGTATCGGTTCCGCTGATGGTCTACCGCCTGCTAATGTTGGCCTGGTCGCTCTGGCTTGCAATTGCATTATTAAACTGGCTGAAATGGGGCTGGACTTGTTTCTCGTCGAATGGGCTGTGGAAAAAGGACATCGTTAAGCTGGAATCGCCGTTGGATTCAGGGTATCGGGAGAAGAATCAATTGTGAGCCGTAATTATTCAGCATAAGTTATGTATGAGAAGGTGTCAGGCATTGATTTATAAGGCTGTCTGCAACAGGACGTTGCAGTCAGAGCTTACAGGGATGTATTCACGCGTCCTTAGAAATCAATGCCTGACACCAAACCTACCGCATGCGCTGAATAGTTACTGTGAGCCTATAAAAAGCATTTAGCGTCATGTCGGGTTACGCTTTCGCTAACCCGACCTACGCGACTTCAAGTTTCGGCACTTCAATGCCTTCTCACTTTTACGAGGTATGTTAATGTCTTATGAAGATTACATGCGCCGAGCGATCGAACAGGCTTTGCTGGTTCCCGAGTTTCCTTTCGGGGCGGTGATCGTTCGGCGTGCGGCCGGCGAGATTGTCGCCGAAGGCCATAACCGGTCGGCGTTGAATCCGACTTGGCATGGCGAAATCGATGCGATCAACCGCTGTGCCGAGGCATATCCTGCGGGCGACTGGAGCGAATTCGACCTTTACACGACGGCCGAGCCGTGTCCGATGTGCCAAAGCGCAATCGAATGGGCGGGAATTGGTACCGTTTATTACGGCACGTCCATTCCGTATTTGCAAAGCCGGGGGTGGTGGCAGATCGAAATCCGCGCCGAAGAAGTCGCCGCAAAAACACCGTTTCGAAAAAGCCATGTTGTCGGCGGGTTGTTGGAAGCCGAGTGCAATGCGCTGTTCGACAACGCACCGCGCGGCATATTCCACCAGGAAAATATTGAATAGGGTGAGGGGCGATTTGGGAATCGCTCCCCCAAAGTTTTTGGGTTTCCGCGTTCATCCGTGGAAACCCATACCTTAGCTGCCGAGGCAAGATCGGTATGCATTCCCACGCTGGAGCGATGGGAACGAGGAACCTCGATTGCCATTTATCCGCTTTTTCCCAAGCTCCAGCTTGGGTAACAGCATAAATATTGAATAGGGCGATGCGGCAATCTAGGGCTCGGTTAGGTATATTTATACTTGTTCCTAAATTCGAATCACGCCAACTAATCTAGGCTCTTGATCATTCGATGAAATCGTAAGCCTTGTATTTTTCGACCAAGGGTTTCAAGACTTCTTTAAGGACTTGATCATGCACGGGGTGATTCAAATAATTTTCCAGCGCTTGCTGGTTCTCGAAGGTGCTGGAGATCGCGATATCGTAGGAACCGTCGAGCGAGTGACTGCCATGTTTACGTTTGACGGCGGTAGGCGTGCCGATGTTGTAGGCGAGCACTCCGGGTAGCTTGGCCAGGCGTTTGGTGCCCTCGATGTATTGACGACGCGCGTTTTCATCGCCGTGTTGTTTCAGCCAGATAATCACCACATGATGAGCCTTGCGCTGTTCACTGGGATCGGTTGCTTGTTCCTTTGCGCCTGCGGCCGAACTCAATGCGGCCAATATCATTAAGAGTGAAAGCGGTTTCGCTAATTTCATTTTGTTTCCTCCTCGGAATTAAGGCGATGGTCGATCGCAGAATGGTAAAAGCCGGTTAGGATTTCGTGAAAAATAACTTCCTGGAGCTATGAGTTTTGTAGCGGGTTCGGTAACTCGCTTGACAGGACGCCGTGAATACGTCCGTGTAGGCTTGACGGCGGCTTTCCTTGCCGCCGGCACCTGCCAATCGAGTTACCGAACCTGCTTACCTTGCATTAACAATAAGGAAGTTATTTATGACCAAATCCTTAATCTATCCGTCATGAAGCGGGAACCGGCATGATGAATCACGGCGGTTTTTGTTGTTGCCGTTTTAAACCCGACAAGAAACTATAAGCCTAATAAGAGCAATTGGCATGTGTTGTAGACCGTTCGTGCTGAGCCCACCCTCTGTGTCAATATACCTGAGACACCGCCCCATGCATTAATTAGGGAACATTTTCGGAGAAAATCTCATGACTGACACAACCGTACAAGCTATTCCTCATGCCGCGGCGAACGCGGAGGACACGCAAGACGCCCGTAGGGCGGCTGAAGTGTCCTCCGCGTTCGCCGCGGAACCTTCCCGCATCACCAGCGAAGTGCTTGAAAAGGCCGCCCGCCGGACGTTTACCGCCGAATACAAAGAGCGCATCTTGACCCAGGCTGATGCGTGTAGCGAACCGGGCTGCATCGGCAAGTTGCTGCGCACAGAGGGATTATATTCCTCACATCTCAGCAAATGGCGCAGCGAACGTGAGCAGGCCATCCGCGCCGGTCTATCCAAGCCGCGTGGCCGCAAACCTTCGGACAAGAATCCGTTAGCCGCTGAAAATGCTCGTCTGCAAGCCGAAATTCAGCGTTTGCAGGCATGCCTAACACAGGCGGAGGCTATCATCGATGTCCAAAAAAAACTTTCGCAACTGCTGGGCTTGTGCGAGATTCCAGCCCACACCGGGAGAGCATCATGAAGGCCACGCTTGAACTCAGCCGTGAGGTTGGCGTTAAGGCCGCCTGCGAGGCGCTCAACTTCAACCGTGCCTCGTTTTATCGCGCACAACAAGATCGCTCTTCGTGGCCGGTCGAACGTCCGCGCCCGCCGCTGGCACTGAGTACGGACGAAGAGCTACACGTCCTGGCGCATCTGCACAGCGAGCGTTTCATGGATTGCTCGCCTTATCAGGTCTATGCGGCGCTGCTCGACGAGGGCGTTTACCTGTGCTCCATCAGCACCCTCTATCGCATCCTGGTGCGCCACCAGGAAGTGCGCGAGCGCCGCAACCAGCTTCGTCGTCCCAACTACACCAAGCCCGAGTTACTCGCCACTGCGCCCAACCAAGTATGGTCATGGGATATCACCAAACTCAAAGGCCCGGCCAAATGGACGTATTTCTACCTCTACGTCATTATCGACATTTTCAGCCGCTGCGTGGTCGGCTGGATGGTAGCGCACCGCGAATCCACCGAGCTGGCTAAGCGACTGATTGGCGAAAGCTGTACTCGGCAAACTATCCGTGAAGGCCAATTGACTATTCACGCCGACCGCGGCAGCAGTATGACCTCCAAAGGCGTCGAGCAACTGCTGGCTGACCTGGGCGTGACCAAAACCCATTCACGGCCCCATGTCTCCAACGACAACCCGTATTCCGAGGCGCAGTTCAAGACCTTGAAATACCGACCGGGCTTTCCGGCTCAATTCGGCGCTATCGAAGATGCCAGAAGCTTTTGCGGAACGTTCTTCGACTGGTACAACCATGACCACTATCACTCCGGCATTGCACTGTTAACCCCGGCCAGCGTTCACAGCGGCCAAGCCGTCGAGATAGTTACGCAGCGCACGCAAGTCCTGCATGCCGCATTCGAGCGCAATCCGGAACGCTTCAAAAACCGCCAACCCCATGCCCAAGCCGTACCTGAAGCCGCTTGGATTAACCCGCCCCCTTCACGGACGGCAAATGAGGCTCTCGACCAGGAAAACTAAACTCACAATCTACACTAATTTTTTATTATGGGTGTCTCAAAATCATTGACATATACCGCCAGTCGAAGCATGAAGGGGCTACAACACTTTCACCGGCATGGTGAAACCTCAAACTACCCTTTTTAGGTTTATAGGCAAGTTTTTTGACAGGGTATGTTGTCGTACCTTACCTTTTGCCCGAATCGTCTTTTTTAGACATCGATTCATAACCGGAAATGACATCGAACAATTCCTCGTCGATACTTCTTTGGCGTGTCTGATTGAAGGTTCGGCCGAGGTCATCCAACAGTTCGTCGATATTTTTTTCGGCCCGCTGCATCGCCGCCAGGCGACTGGCGTTTTCGCCGGCGAGCGACTCGGCGCAGGCTCTGTACATCGAAACGAAGAGATACTCCCGGATCAGGGCTCTCAGCGTCCCATCGTAATCGCCGACCGTTTCCGGAAGATTATCGGTCGGCCAAGCCGCCTTGACAAACTTGAGCCGCCACGCGGAATCCAGGGGCAACAGACGCAGACAGACCGGCTCATAGACGGCGCCGATCTCCGATTTAGGCCGGTTATGGAAAAGATAAAGCGAACTTTCATGGCTCAGTTGCCGGGTTTCGGTTTCGAGCAACAGTTGGCCGATCAACGGTGTAATGGCAGCCACCGAATTGGGCGTCGCAAATACTCTGCTTACCTCCAATCCCGAGTCGAGCAGATGCCCGTGAATGCGTTCGCCAACGGTCCAGATGATTTGCTCGCCCGCTAATTCTTGAAGTCGCTTGATCGCGAATTCGACCAACACGTCATTGAACTGTCCGACCAAGCCTTGATCGGTGCCTAAAACGATCACGCCGATCCGATCCTCGGCTTTGCGCCGCGCGGTTTCGCCATAGGCGCCTACGCCCATCGGCTTGAGACTCGCCGTCAACGCCAGTTCGACGGTGCGGGCGTAATCCTCCAATGAACGTACGGCTTCTTCGTATTGAACGATGCTGGAAGCGGCCAGCGCCTTCATCGTCCGCACGACACTTTTCAGATCGCCCGCGCCTTCGATTTTACGGCGCAATTCGTTCGGCGTATCGGTCATTTTTGCATCGGCGCCAGTGCCTTGCCGGCGAGTTCAATGATAGCGCCGCGGTTCGAGTCGCTCAAAGGTTCGTTCGACAACAGGCTTTGCCGTAGCGCTTCGGGCAGCTCCCGTGATGCATCGCGAACCGCGAGCTCAGCCTCGGGCATTCGGTCCAGCGGTACGGTATCGAACAAGCCTTCTGTCAATGCCAGTAAAACCGCTATTTGTTCGGCTACCGAAAACGTTTCGAATTCCGGTTGTTTAAGGCAGGTGCGGATACGACGTCCGTGTTCGATCGTCTTGCGGGTATGTTCATCGAGACGGGTGCCGAAACGGGCAAAGGTTTCCAATTCTTCGAATTGCGCGTAAGCCAGCTTCAGGTCGCCCGCAACGGAACGGTAGGCGGGGCGCTGTGCCTTGCCGCCCACCCGCGATACCGACTTGCCGACATCGATGGCCGGCAATACGCCTAATTCGAACAAGGCCGGCGACAAATAAATCTGTCCGTCGGTAATCGAAATCAGATTGGTCGGAATATAGGCGGACAGATTCTGCGCTTCGGTTTCGATGATCGGCAGCGCGGTCAATGAGCCGCCGCCGAGATCGTCATGCAAATGTGTCGCGCGCTCCAATAATCGGGAATGAATATAAAAAATATCCCCGGGAAAAGCTTCGCGTCCCGGCGGCCGGCGCAACAATAATGAAAGCTCGCGGTAAGCGCGGGCATGATTGGTTAAGTCGTCATAGACGATCAGTACGTCACGGCCTTGTTCCATGAAATATTCGGCTATGCTGGTCGCCGCATAAGGCGCGATATAGGCTAGACCGGATGGGCGGTGGCCGCCCGTGACCACGACCACCGTATAATCCATCGCGCCTTTTTCCTGTAAGGTGGCGATCACTTGGGACACGGCCGAAGCCCGTTGGCCGATCGCGCAATAAACACATAGGACATTTTGATCGCGCTGATTAAGGATCGTGTTCATCGCAATGGAGGTTTTGCCGATTTGCCGATCGCCCAGGATCAGTTCGCGCTGACCTCGACCGATCGGGATCAATGCGTCGATGACTTTAATGCCGGTTTGCAGCGGTACGGTCACCGGCGACCGGTCCATGATCGCTGGCGCTTCGCGCTCGATGGGACGGCGCTCGCTAAAATCGAGCGGTCCTTTTCCGTCCATGGCATGACCTAGCGGGTCGATCACGCGTCCAATGAGTCCTGTGCCCACCGGCACGTCCATCACCCGGCCAGTGCGTTCGACTTCATCGCCGGCCTGTAAATGCCAATAATCGCCGAGCAGCACGACGCCGGTCTCGTCCTCTTCGACATTGAAGGCAATGCCGTATAAATTGTTCGGAAACCTGACCAACTCTTCAAAACCCACACCCGGCAATCCGGACACTTTGGCGATGCCGGTAGACACGGTTGTGATCGTGCCCACCTCTTGCAAGGTCATTTGCGGGCTAAAGGTTTCACGAGCCTGTTTGATGTTCTCGAAGGCGCTTTCCAGAACGCTTGCTAACTGATCAGGCGACATGAGCATCAGGTCCGGAATGGCTCTGAGATACGGTTTTAGCCGTTAGTGTCCGGTCTATACTGTTCTCAAAGTCTTGCAGGTATTCTGCGATGTTCCAGGATAGTTTCCGACCGTTCGAACTCAGTTCGATGCCACTGATTTGGTCGGCATCGACATCGAATTCAATCTCTGCATTCACCGAAAATACATCGCTGACGGCTTGTTTGATCGCGCTTTGCTGTTCCGGCATCAGAGCGAAAACGCTACGGACCTGGATTGGACTCGATGACTCTTGGATCGCATCGCTAAGCCGATTTTTTTCGGAGTCGTCGAGCGTGTGCAGACGTTGGAGGAAGGCTTCGCAAATACGCTGCTCCAGGCTCACCGAAGCCAAATCGGCTAACGTTTTACGGCTGATGGCAAAAACTTCCTCCCGGGTATTTCGCATGAGTTCCCGGTGTAAGCGATTTTGCTCGTTTTTTAACGCTTGCTGCCAGGCGGAACGAAGCTCATCGGCTTCAATTCTTGCCGCCTTAATCAGTTTTTCGCGTTCGTGAGCCGCATCATCATGTACTTGTTTCAAAAGGCTCTCGCGCTGCTGCTCGAAACGTTCAATTTTGTCGACATATTCGATGCGTTCTCGTTCGGCAGAGGCCTTTATTTTTCGGGCTTCTTCCAGCTGTCCGGCAATTTTGTTTTCGCGATCGGTCAGCGCCTGCATGATGGGCTTATAAAGAAAGCGCTTCAACAAAGCCATCAAAATCAAGAAGTTGACAAGTTGAGCGAAAACGGTGAACCAGTCGATTAGCATGGCTTTACTGCCCCGCTGTCTGGGCTATCACATAATTCCAGAAAGGATTGGCGAAGACCAGAATCATCGACACGACAAAACAATAAATGGCGGTCGATTCGATCATGGCCAGACCAACAAACAGCGTTCGGGTAATTGTTGCCGCAGCATCAGGTTGTTGCGCCAATGCCGTTAATGCGGCTGCAACCGCTTTTCCTTCACCCAAAGCTGGCCCAATACTGCCAATGCAGATGGTAATGCCAGCGGTCATGATCGATGCGACGGCAATGTAAGCGATAATATCCATAATGACTCCTCTAATTTTTGATGTTAGCTTTGTAAGGTATGCTGCGCAGCCTTTGCAAAGGTATCCCGGCTATACCTTTCGCACTTCAAATTTCGGCAGTGCCTAAGGAGGCACCGGGGTGCCTGACAAAGGCTTTGCCAGCATGGATGCTGGCATAGAGCCTACATGGACGTATTCACGGCGTCCTTTGGCGGGCCCCGGTGCCGAATTTTGATCTACGATGGGTATAATTTGTCCCGTAATGGGTACGCGATGCATACTTTACCTTCACATGTCGTCAATCATGACGGCGGGTGGCCGCAGCAATATACACTGTCGCCAGTATCGTAAAGATATAGGCTTGCACGATGCCGGTTAGTAGACCTAATGCATTCATGATAATCGGAAAAAACAAGGGTGTCACAACTAACAATATCGCGACAATCATCGTACCGCTCATCATATTGCCGAACAGACGCACGGCCAATGCCAAGGTGCGGGATAATTCACCGATGATATTGAACGGCAACATAATCAGCGTCGGCTTTAAGTAGGACTTTAAATAACCGCCAAAGCCTTGCTCGGCAATACCGTAAAACGGCACGGCTATGAAAACGGCGATGGCCAATGCTGCCGTGGTCGATAACGAACCGGTCGGCGGTTCATAGCCGGGTAAAATCGCAAACAGATTGGCGGTGACGATAAACAGAAATAAGGTACCCAGAAACCCGAGGTATTTTTCCGGTCGCTTCAGGCCGACCTCCTCGATTTGTTGATTCAAGGTAATGACGATGACTTCCAGAACACTCTGCCAGCGTTTATTTTCTAGGCTTCTGGTTAGGTTTCGAGTGATCAGAATCGCACCGACAACCAACACTAGCATAATAGCCCAAGTCGTCACGATCGTGCCGTTAAGCTTAATAAAACCGTATTGCCAAAAAATGATTTGATCTGAACTCAAACGCATGTGCTTATTCCTCGACAGTTTCGGGCAATTTTATCGATTCGAAACGGGTCAACCGAACGACGATGAAACGAGCAACGACAAAGCCTAATAGACAAGCCAAAAGCCTTGGCCAATGATCGGCAGCCAACCAATAAAAACCGGCCAGCGTGATGCCGGTTCGAAGCAGCATACTGCTAAAAAACCAGAGTCCGGGACGTTTTGACTGAAGGCCTTTTTGCACGGTCCACCAAAGTCCTCCGAAAAAAAACATCCCCAGCAAGCTGCCGGCCCCGAAAGCCAGTGCCAACATCAGATTTTCAGTCATCTTTTTTATCCTGTTTTTTATGGATTCGGATTTCTTCTTCGGACACCCAACGCCAGGCGTTCCAGCACCCAAGCATCAATCCCCCGATCAATAACATCAAGGTCCAGGAATGGGAGCCGGGATATCGACTGTCTAGCCATAAACCGACGATGGTTCCCAGTAACATTGGAATGGCGACAGACCAGCCGATCAAGCCGAACCAACCCAAGCCGAACCAGATTGTCTTATTCACTTGCCGTTGGGCTTCGAGCTTGCGTTCGGCCTTTGCACCGACTTGACGGCTCAACGGCAAGTCGGTAGACCGCTTTTTTTTATCGTTTGGTTCAGCCACGATGATACTCCATAAAGCGCCGGACAAAACCGCTTTCCAGTTTAGCCATGACCGAACGAACGTTTTTTTCGTGTTCGTCCAATTCAAGAAATTCGTGCTCCACAGCCTCGCGCAATCGATCCAATTCGATACCGCCGATGGCGTTGCGCACCGATACCAGGACCTCGCTTCCAATCTTGACCAGCACGCCTTGATCAATGGCCAAATAAACCTCGTCAGCCGACGCCGTTTCATAGGTTAGAATGCCCGGAGCCAAAGCCGCAGCGCAATCCAGGCGGTTCGGCAATATGCCGAACGAGCCTTGGGAAGTCTCGGCAACGATCCGACTGACGTCCTCGTGCTCGGCGAATACCCGGAAAGGCAACAAGATTTTAAGATGCATCGATGACGGCTTCATAGTGGACTCACTTTTTGGCTTCGTCAATCGAACCTATCATATAAAGTCCGCTTTCGGGATAATCCTTGAACTCATCGTTGAGAATGCGCTCGCAACCGTTCAGCGCATCGTTGCGGCTAACGAGCTTGCCGCTCAGGCCGGTGAATTGCTCGGTTGTGAAAAACGGCTGCGTCAAAAAACGTTCCAAACGGCGGGCGCGATACACGATATTACGATCTTCCCGCGAGAGCTGTTCGAGTCCCAACATCGCGATGATGTCTTTCAAATCTTCGTATTGAGCCAACGTGCTTCTGATTTCCTGTGCGATTCGATAATGCCGTTCGCCCACGATACGCGGTGTCGCCATCTTGGAGTTGGATTGCAGTGGATCGATCGCAGGAAACAGCCCCTCGCTTGCTCGCTTTCGAGACAACACGATAGAGGCCGACAAATGAGAAAAGGTATGAACCGCGGCGGGGTCGGTAAAGTCGTCGGCCGGCACATAAACGGCTTGTATCGATGTGATCGCGCCGGTATCGGTATTGGCAATGCGTTCCTGTAATTGCGATAGTTCGGTGCTCATCGTCGATTGATAACCCAGGCGCGAAGGCATTTGCCCCATGAGCCCGGAAACTTCGGAGCCGGCCTGAATGAAACGGAAAATATTGTCGATCAGCAGTAGGACATCCCGGCGTTCGTCATCGCGGAAATATTCAGCCATCGTCAACGCGACATGACCGACCCGAAACCGGCTTCCCGGCAATTCGTTCATTTGTCCGAATACCATGACCATGTTCGGCAATACCCCGGCATCTGTCATTTCCCGGTGCAACTCTTCACCTTCACGGCAGCGTTCGCCGATACCGCAAAACAGACTCACGCCCTCGTGTTGCCCGACCATATTATGAATCATCTCGGTAAGCAGAACCGTCTTGCCGACTCCGGCGCCGCCGAATAATCCCGCCTTGCCGCCTCGTTCCAAAGGCGCCAATACATCGATGATCTTGATGCCGGTTTCAAACAGTTCCGATTTTGTCGAAAGACGCGCTAGCGGCGGAGGCATCTGATGAACCGAGCGCCATTCGATATCGGACGGCATCGGCAATCGATCGATGGGACGTCCGAATACATTGAACATGCGCGACAGAATGTTTTTGCCTACCGGCGCTTTTAAAGGGCCGCCCGAGTTTTCGACCGACATGCCTCGGGCCAATCCTTGTGTCGGTGTCATTGCGATACCGCGAACCCGTGCATCGTCGAGCTGCGTCAATACCTCGATGATGACTCGGCGATCAGGACCGGCATACAGAATCGTATGAATGGGCGGCAAATAGCGATCGAACCGGATATCGACCACGCTTCCGGTGACCGAAACAACTGAACCGGCATGGGTAAGGCTCGTTTCATCATTCATATTTGCCGCCTGAGTTGAGCTATGTAGTGCAGTGCTATATCTGTCGTGCTTTTGGGTCCGATAGTCGTTACCTTCATGGATAGATATTGCAAGAGCAGCGGTTTATCGATATACCGGATTAGGTGCGGGGCCACCACGGAATACCCCTGCACCCAAATTAGATTTGCGAAAAGTATAGGTCATCAACCTATTGATAATTTCGTTGCAATCGGCAAAAGAACCTTGCAATAAACGGAAAATAGTAAACCGAGTAGGTCCACTTAAACGCCCAATAATCGGTATCGACAGCCACCAGACATAATCGCCCTATCTCGCTAGTACACGAGTACAACATCCATTTTTTTGACAGGTCATGAGATCAATAATCTTTTGAATAGTCAAGTTTTTCTATATTCCGAACCGCCAAAACAAAAATAATGCTGTACTGGCCCAGTCTTAACATTCTCAGGCCATAAGATATTGAAAAATAAGTAAAAACAAATACTAGTTCACTGCAATACAGACCTGGTCATATTTGTAAAAGCTGGATAAAAAATTGGCATGGTTTTAACTTATATAATTCAATGTTTTAAGCCATAGGCACTACATTTATTTAGGCTGGGCTAGGACAAATTTGCATGCTTTTCTTCAACCATCTCGCTGATCAATGCCATCACTTCGGCGCTGGCATCTTCCGATTGTTGCATGTCGTTTATTATGTTGTCGATGATCGCTTTGTTGCTTTGCCAGTTGTTTCGTGAATATTCATAGGCGCGTCGCGTGAATTTATGCACGTCTTCGTGAGGCTTATTCAGCCTGACATAGGCTTGCGTGGATCTAAATTGCTCATGCCCAAGTCCTTCGAAATACCATTTGCCAAGTCTGCAATGCTGATGATCGATATCGATCGCATCGGCTTGCGGACAACGCTTTAAGTTTTCGATCGCAATATAACCGTTCTGTTTATAAACGATATGATCGACTTTGGTTAATAGTGCGAAG